>CAMDPK010000162.1 GCA_945904015.1 Candidatus Kuenenia stuttgartensis
TGAGGCCGCTGGTTGTCGCACGCGAGCCGCGTGCGCCACAAGCGGGGCGAGAGAGTATCGCCGTCGCTGCGGATCGACTACAGATTCGACTCACCATGTCTGCTGACGCTCCAACGCCGAATTTGTCCGCCGGGTGCATCCGCGTGCGCGGTGCTCGCGTGCATAATCTGCGAAGCGTCGATGTCGACATTCCTCGGCAGCGGCTGACGGTCATCACCGGAGTCAGCGGCAGCGGCAAGAGTTCGCTGGCGTTCGACGTGATTCATGCCGAGAGCCAGCGGCGGTATCTCGAAAGTCTCTCGGCCGAGACGCGAGCGCGGGTCGGCGTGTGGCAGCGGCCGGATGTGGATGTGATCGACGGACTGCCGCCGACGATCAGTGTCGGGCAGTCGGCCGGGTCAGGCTCGCTGCGGAGCACGTTGGCGACGACCACCGAGATCCTCGATTACCTGCGATTGCTGTTTGCTCGTTGCGGAGAAGCTCATTGCCCGAAGTGCGGCCGGCCTCTGTCGGCTCGCAGCCCGCAGGAGATCGTCGAACAAATCCTCGCGCTGGAAGCGGGTCGCAAGGTGATGATTCTCGCTCCGTTGGTGCGAGGCAAGCGAGGCGCTCATCGCGAGATCTTCGAGACGATTGCGAAAGCGGGCTTCGTCCGTGCTCGCGTGGACGGCGAATTGATTGAAGCGTCTCAGCCGCCGACGCTGGCGAAAGCGAAGTCGCACACGATCGAGGCGATCGTCGATCGCATCGTCGTGAAAGCAGGCTTGCAAGCTCGGCTGCGCGAATCGGTGGAACTCGCGCTCAAGCACGGAGACGGCACGGTCATTCTGTGCGAGCAGTCAGCCGACGGTTGGGTGGACCATGCCTATTGCAGCCGGTTTGCGTGCGCGGATTGTGCTGTCAGTTTTGCGGAACTCGAGCCGCGCACATTCAGCTTCAACAGCCCGCACGGTGCGTGCCTGAGCTGTCGTGGCCTGGGGGTTCGCGTGGCGGACGAAGTCGATTTCGACGCGATCTCGGCGCGGCAGAGCGAGCGGCAAGAGTTGTGTTCCGACTGCTGCGGCTCGCGGCTGAATCCGTTCGCACGCGGCGTTCGATTCCGAGGTGTTGCATTGCCGGAATTGCTCGGCAAGACCGTGCGCGAGACGGCGAGCATCGTCGCAATGTGGCAGACTTCCGAAGTCTCCGAGACTTCGGAAGTCTCTGTCATGCGCGTGCTCGAACGGACGCTGCCGGCGATTCGCGGGCGGCTTGAGTTTTTGATTCGAGTTGGTGCGGACTATCTGTCACTGGATCGTCCGACGCGGACGCTCTCCGGTGGAGAGTTTCAGCGAGCACGGCTGGCCGCGTGTTTGGGATCGGGATTGGTCGGGGCCTGCTATGTGCTCGACGAGCCAACGGTCGGGCTGCATCCGAAAGACACGAAGGCGATGATCGAAACGCTCCGCGAGCTACGCGATCAAGGCAACACCGTGCTCGTTGTCGAACACGATCCGGATGTCATGCGGAGCGCGGATTACCTGATCGATCTCGGCCCCGGTGCTGGCGCGGACGGAGGCCGAATGATCGCGTGCGGTTCGCCGAGCGACGTGGCCGGCAACCCACAGTCGGTGACGGGGCGATTCGTAGGTTGGGCACTCTTGCCCGACCCCGGACGGGCAGGAGTGCCCATCCTACGAAGCGATCACGAATGGCTGGCCTTGGCGAATGTCACGGTTCACAACCTGCGCGATGTTTCGGTGCGAATTCCGCTGCGAGCGTTGACGGCGATCACGGGAGTCAGCGGCTCGGGCAAGACGTCACTTGTGCATCACGCGCTCGTGCCGCAGGTTCGACAAACACTAGCCCGACGCGCCAGCGAGGGGTCGCAGCCACGTGAGCGAGGCAATCACTCGCTGGCGCTTCGTGCTGGTGAGGAATCCGACACCATCACGCGGCTGGTCGAGGTGACGCAATCGCCGCTTGGTCGGACGCCGACGTCGAATCCGGCGACGTACTCCGGTTTGTGGGACGATGTCTGCAAACTGTTCGCTCAGACGAGAGAAGCCAAACTGCGCGGATTCCGTGCGAGCCGGTTCAAATTCAATTCTCCGTCCGGCCGTTGCGAGGCGTGTCGTGGCCGAGGTGTGCAGCGCGTGCGATTGCAGTTGCTGCCCGATGTGTTCGTCACTTGTCCGACCTGTCGCGGCGAGCGATTCAACTCGGCAACATTGCAGGTTCGATTTCACGGACGGACTGCGGCGGACGTGCTGCGGTTGCGCATCGACGAAGCGGCTGAATTGTTCGCAAACATCCCGCGAGTCGCAGCGGTGCTCAAGACGTTTCGCGAAGTTGGGTTGGGTTATCTGCGGCTTGGCCAGTCGGCCACAACGCTTTCGGGAGGCGAAGCTCAGCGCGTGAAACTTGCGACTGAGTTGAGTCGCGAGAGCACCGCAGCGACGTTGTTCGTGCTCGATGAGCCGACTACAGGGCTACATCCGGCTGACGTGGAACGGCTGCTGAGTTTGCTGCGTCGATTGGTGAGTGCCGGACACACGGTTGTCGTCATCGAGCATCATTTGGAGGTCATCGCTCAGTCCGACTGGCTGATCGACCTCGGCCCGGACGGCGGCTCGCGCGGTGGTACAATCGTGGCCGAAGGGTCTCCCGCCGATGTCATGGCTCAAGGCATTGGCCACACGGCACAGGCGTTGCAGTCATGTACTAACCCGAAGCGTCAGCGAGGGCACACGCTTCACAGTCACCCCAATCCAAGTCTCTGAAGCGTGAGTCCTCGCTGACGCTTCGGGTTAGTTGGTCGCCAGACATTTCTTGACGGCGAGTTCCACCGGCATGTCGGTGCGCAGCACGCAGAAGTCGATGCTCACGTCACGGCACTGATGACGCAGCGACTCGCGATGAGCGAGGAATTCTCGTTGATAGGCAGCACGCAGCAGACGTGGCTCGGCGGGGAGGTCGGCCCAGCCTTCGAGGCCGTGGAACAGCGTTGGGTCATCGAATGGAAAATCCTCTTCGGCGGGATCGACGATCTGCCACACACGCACGTCGTGCTTGCGGTGCCGCAGCCGTTTGAGTCCGCGCATCAGCGAGTCGGATTCGGCGAAAAGGTCGCTGAGCACGATCACCACGCCGCGCTGCGAGAGGCATTCAGCGAGTTCAGTCAGCGCGGATTCGGAGGGTGGAATAGCGGCTTTCGGCTCTCGGCTTTCGGCTTTCGGCCGGGCGGTCGTTGTTTCGAGAACGTGCGAAATCTGTTTCCAGTGAGCGGGCTGTCTGCCGGGGCGGACGAGTTGCTCGATCTTGCGATCGAAGGTGATCAGGCCAATTGCGTCTTGCTGTTTGACGACGACGTAGCTGATCGCGGCGGCGACGTGCTTCGTGAATTCGAGCTTCGACAGCGGCGCGGTTTCGGAGCGATACGACATCGACTCGCTGGCATCCAACAGGACGTGACAGGCGAAGTTGGTTTCTTCCTCGAACTGTTTGACGAAGACGCGGTCGCTGCGGCCGTAGACTTTCCAGTCGACGTATCGCAGGTCGTCGCCGGGAGCGTACTCGCGGTGTTCGGCGAATTCGGCGGCGAAGCCGTGAAAGGGGCTGCGATGCGCACCCGTGACCGCCCCTTCGACGGTTCCGCGAGCACGCAGCGTCAGCCCTTCAAGCTTGCTGAGCGTTCGCGGATCGAAATACGGGAGGTGCTTCGCCACGATGGGAAATTGAAAAATGAGAAATGGAAATTGAAAAATGCAAAATGTCGGGCATGTTGCTAGCGGCGACCGATGGCCGGAACGTGCTCGATCAGCCGCCGCACCAATGCGTCGGCCGTCAGCCCTTCGGCTTCGGCGTGAAAGTTCAAAACCAATCGATGCCGCAGCACCGGAGCCGCGACCGCTTGCACGTCATCCAGCGAAGCATGCGTCTGCCCGCGCAAGACCGCACGAGCTTTTGCACCGAGAATCAAACACTGACTCGCTCGCGGTCCCGCGCCCCAGGTGATGAAGTCCCGCACGAATTGGGGTGCGTCGCTCGCCTCAGCGTCGCCGCGCCGAGTCAGTCGAGTGAGCTGCAGGGCATAGCGAATGACATGATCGGCGACCGGGATGCGGGTCACGATCTCTTGCAGACGCAGCAAGTCTTCCTGGCCGAGCACTTTTTCGATGACGGCATGTACGCCGCCGGTTGTGCTGCGGACGATGTTGAATTCTTCGTCTTCGGTCGGGTAGTCCACTTTGACTTGCAGCATGAACCGGTCGAGCTGCGCTTCGGGGAGCGGGTACGTCCCCTCTTGCTCGATGGGATTCTGCGTGGCGAGCACGAAGAATGGCGACGGCAGCGGATGCCGCTTGCCGCCGACAGTGACTTGCCGTTCCTGCATCGCTTCGAGCAGCGCGGCTTGCGTCTTCGGCGGCGTGCGGTTGATCTCGTCGGCGAGCAGCACGTTCGCGAAGACCGGCCCCGGCAGGAATCGCAATTCGCGAGTCCCCGACAGTTTGTCTTCTTGAATGACCTCGGTGCCGGTGATGTCGGCGGGCATCAAGTCCGGTGTGAACTGGATGCGATTGAACGACAGGCTGAGCGTGTCGGCCAGCGTCCGCACCATCAGCGTCTTCGCGAGTCCGGGCACGCCGACCAGCAAGCAATGCCCGCCGCCGAGCATCGCGATCAGCAACTCTTCGATGACTCGGTGCTGTCCGACAATGGCTTTGCTCAGTTCGCGCGTGACGCGCTTGTAGCTGTCGGCCAACTTCTGCACGGCGGCGAGATCGGAGTCAGGAACTGAGTCGGTCAGCACGTTGAACAATCCTTGCGGAAAAATGAGATAACGGCGATCGGCTTACGGCGGTGCATCAGGCGGGATTGTAGCGAGCCTTTGGCTCTTCACACTCGTCCGCTAATTTACTGCACCATGACAGACACCTCGACGAGCAGCAAATATCTCAACCGCGAACTGAGCTGGCTGGAGTTTAATCAGCGCGTGCTGGCAGAGGCTCTGGACGCCGGTGTGCCGCTGCTCGAACGGCTGAAGTTCCTGGCGATTACCGCGTCGAACCTGGACGAGTTCTTCATGGTTCGGGTCGGCAGCTTGCAAATGTTGCTGGCTCAGGGGAGCACGTCGCTCGATCCGTCCGGGCTGACGCCGGAGCAACAGCTTCAGGCGATCGGCACACGCACGCATCACATGACGGCCGAGCAATACACCTGCTTCCTGCAAGACCTCGAACCGAAGTTGACCGAAGCGGGCATCCGCCGCCGCCGGGCCGCAGACCTGACGCCTCGGCAAGCCAAACTGGTCGAGCAACTGTTCGACGACGAACTGTCGAGCATCTTGACGCCGATTGCGGTCACGTCGTCTGAGGACTTTCCGCTGCTGACCACGCAGTCGCTCAGCGTTTGCGTGCGGCTTGACCCAGCGGCCAGCGACGAGAAGAAGACGCCGCGGTTCGCGATCATCCCATTCGGCAAGCTGACCTCGCGGTTCGTCTCTTTGCCGGCCGAGAGCGGGTATGAGTTCATGCTGGTTGAGGACGTCGTGGCATTGCACTCTGCGAAGTTCTTCCCCGGCGAGTCGGTGCGCGAGTGCGTGCCGTTTCGAATCACCCGCAACGCCGATTTGAGTCTTCGGGAAGACCTCGCCTTCGATCTGCTCGCGGAAATGGAGGAGGTGTTGGAAACTCGCCGAACCGGAGCGTGCGTGCGGTTGGAAATCTCCGACACCGTGACGACGCAACTGCTGGCGTTTCTGCAAGACGCTTTGAAAGTTCAGAACGAATCGGTCTACGTCGTGCCAGGACCACTGGACCTATCCGCGTTCATGCAGCTTTCCGAGCGATCGGGCTTCGATCATCTGCGCTACGAATCGTGGCCGCCGCAGCCGTCGCCGAGCGTTGATCTGGGGGGCAGCATGTTTCAGGTCTTGCAGCGGCAAGACTTGTTGCTCGTGCATCCGTATGAAAGTTTTGAACCGGTGTTGCGGCTGCTCGAAGAGGCGGCCGACGATCCGAATGTGCTGGCGATCAAACAAGTCCTGTATCGCACCAGCCGCAACAGTCCGATCGTGGCCGCTCTGCAACGGGCCGCCGAGAAGGGCAAGTACGTCACGGTCATCGTCGAGCTGAAGGCCCGTTTCGACGAGGCTCGCAACATCGAATGGGCGAAGAGTCTGGAACTGGCCGGTGCGCAAGTCATCTACGGCGTCAAAGGATTGAAGACGCATGCCAAATGTCTGGTCATCGTTCGCCGCGAGCCGCAAGGGATCGTCCGCTACGTCCATTTTGGGACCGGCAACTACAACGAATCGACCGCTCGGCTTTACAGCGACGTCAGCTTCATGACCAGCAACGAAGAACTCGGAGCCGACGCGACGAGCTTTTTCAACGCGATCACCGGCTACTCGCAGCCGATGAAATTCCGCCGGATCGAGATGGCTCCGCTGGGCCTGCGACCTCGACTTCTGGAAATGATCGAGGCCGAGACGCAGCGTAAAAAGCACGGCCAGAAAGCGGTCATCCTCGCCAAGTTGAACTCGCTGGTGGACCCGAAGATCATCGACGCGCTGTACGAGGCGTCGCAGGCGGGCGTGAAGATCAAGTTGAACATTCGCGGCATCTGTTGCCTGCGTCCGGGGGTCAAAGGGTTGAGCGAGAATATCTCAGTCGTCAGCATCGTGGACCGATTCCTCGAACATGCCCGCGTCATGTTTTTCTATCACGGCGGGGACGAGCGAGTCTTCATTTCCTCCGCCGACTGGATGCCGCGCAACCTCGACCGCCGCGTCGAGCTGCTCGTGCCGATCGAAGACCGAGCGTCGCGCACCCGGCTGATGTCGGTGCTCGAAGCGTACTTCGACGACAACGTCAAAGCCCGGCGGCTGCACTCCGACGGCAGCTACTCCCGCGTCAAACAAGGCAAGAATGTTCCGCACCGCTCGCAAGAAGTCCTGTTCCGCGAGACGTGTGAGATCGGCCGGCTCGCCGAAAACTCGCGCCGCACGACCTTTGAGCCGCATCGTGCTGCAAATGGTGGCCAATGAAAACGCTGCTGCTCCTGAGACACGGCAAATCAAGTTGGACGGACACGAGTCTCGCCGACCACGACCGTCCGTTGAAGAAACGTGGCCGCGAGGCGGCCAAACGCATGGGCCGACTGATTCGAGAATTGAACCTGGTTCCGGATCACATCTTGACTTCGTCCGCGGCACGTGCGACCGCCACTGCTCAACTCGCGGCCACAGAAGCCAAGTTCGACGGTGCGGTTGAGGTTGTTCCGGTGCTGTACCACGCCGATCCTTCGGCGTTCGTCGCGATCGTCTCGCGCGTCCCGAATCAGTTCGAGCGAGTGCTCGTCGTGGGCCACAATCCTGGGTTGGAAGATTGGCTCGATCGTCTCATCGGGCACGTCGAAACATTTCCCACGGCCGCGTTGGCTCAGATCGAGTTGCCCGTCGATTCGTGGCTCGACCTTTCGACCGACACGCGCGGCGCGCTGCAAGGGTTGTGGCGGCCGAAGGAGATTGCGTAGAAATCCTGCGTTCGATTTGGTTGGAGCGTGCTGATGCCGATTTCTGTGAAGTGCTGTGACTGCGGAAAAGCACTGAAGGCACCGGATGCGCTGGCCGGCAAGAAGGCGAAGTGTCCCGACTGCGGCGCGGTTGTTGCCGTTCCCAATGCCTCGCAAGAAATCGAAGCGAACGGTGGCCGACGGGAGGCCAACGTCGATGAGTTTGCGGACGACGGGGCGGACATCCCGGTGGAAGGGAACAGCGCGCGAAAGCCTTGTCCGATGTGCGGCGAGTTGATCGCCGCTGCCGCCGTGAAGTGCCGGTTCTGCGGTGAGACGCTCAATTCCAGTGTCCGCAATCGAGAGCGACAACGAACCAGCACCGCGGTGGACAATCAATTGACCGGAACCGACATCGCGCTCTGCGTGTGCTTTCCGATTGGCTGCATTGTCGGAATCGTGGCGATGATCACCGGACAGCCGGCACGCGGCCTCAAGATGGTCGGTCTGGCTTTGGTGATGCCATTTCTCTGGGGTGCGATCGCGTCCATCTTCCGCTAACAACTCGCCTGCGGACTTCAGCGGCTACTTGGGCCAGATCAGAACGGTGCCATCGGAACTGGCCGTGACCATGTTGCCGGTGCGAGTGACTCGGACGGAGGTCACCGCTCCGCTGTGCGTGGTGGCTTCGCCGCGGCGGACCAGCGAGATCAAAAAGTCGGCGGCGAGCGGCGGATCGGTTTCCGCAAGGACGGCATCTTTCTGCCAATCCCAAAGACGAGCGGTGCCGTCGGTGCCGCCTGTCAGCAAGCGGTCGTCATTGGGCAGGAACGAAACCGAGTTGATGCCACCCAGTCCGTGTCCGCGAACGGTTGCGTGCAATTGCGGCGGTTTGCCGACCGCAGGTGTGAGATTCCAAATCCAACCGATACTCTCGCCGGTGCTGGCGTCTCGCCCTCCCACCGCGACGAACTGGCCATCCCAGGAGAACGCACCGCACAATTGATCGAAGTCGCGCTCGGAGTCGTCGGCATCGGCGACCGCGTTGTCCGCGCGCGGCTTGGGCAATTCGAGAGTCTCCGATTTCGGCGGGCCGTCCGGAGGAAAGCTCCAAACTCGCGGATGCGCGTCGTTCCCGACGGTGAGCACTCGCGCGCCGTCGGCCGACCAGGTGCCGGAGCGAACCGGTCCTTCGTGGCCTTTCAGTTCGTGGATCATCTGGGCGATATTACGATCGGGCTGCCACTCCCAGATCTTCGCGGTTTCGTCGTAGCTGGTCGTCAGAAAGCGGTATGAGCCGTTTGCCGGCGAGAACTCGACGCTGGTCACGAGTCCTTGATGCGGATATTCGATCTTGTGCAACGGCCGAGCGAATGTGATGTGCTGTTCGTTGCCATCGAAGATGCGGACGGATCGGCCACCGGTCACAACGAAGCGGCCGTCGGACGAATAGCCGGCCGAGAACACCGGTCCTTGCGGACGGAAGTTGACCAAGTTGGCTCCGTCTTTCAGCCGCCACAAGAAAGCCGCGTTGTGAGTTTGCGTGACGAGATGCAGCGGCGTCGGTTCATCAGGACGCAGAATGGTGGCGTACGGCTGCGCTCGTTGCGCGTTGCCGTCGCTGTTGTCCACACCCAAGGAATTGGTGATGCGGTTGGCGTCGGAGTCGTAGAAATGAATGACGCCGTCCGGAGTGGTGATGACCGCCGACGTCCCGTTCGCGGCCCAAGCCGGAACTGGAGCACGGGCCGATTCCGAAACGGAATTCGCCGCACTCTGCCTGGTCACGTCGATGGCTTGTTCCTTGCCGGATTCGATCATCCAAAACGTCACCTTGGTTTTCGGTTTGTTGGCATCGACTTTTTTGGAGGCCTTCTCGCCGCGGCGAGAAACGCTGAGAAAGCGATCACCGAGCGGGCTGACCGCCAGGCTGATCACCATGCCTTCGTGATCGAATTGACGGACTCGCTGCAACGCCAAGCCGGCGTCCGACTCGGTGACGTTCCACAACACGACTCGGCGATCGACACCAGCAGTCAACACGCGCGAGCCGTCACCGAGAAACTCCGCTTTGACCACTTCGCCACTGTGCGAGTTGCGTTGGCGACCGATCACTTTGCCCGTCTTCGCGTCCCAAAACACGATGTAGCCTTCGCGGTCGGCAGTCAGCAATCGCGAACTATCAGGAGAGACTGCGACGGTCGTGACGCGGTAACGGTGTTGACCTTCGAGAATCAAATCCGGTTTTGGTCGGCGGCTGCTCAAGACGCGCTGTGTGTTCCAAAGCTGGGCAGAGTTCTTGCGGCCGGCGGTCAGAATCCATTCGCCATCGCGAGAGATCTCGACGACGCCGTACATGCCCGTTTCCGGAAGCGTCGCCAGTTCGCGGCCGAACGAGTTGTCGTCGTCGATGCGCGAGTCCCAAATCCGCATCGTCCCGTCGAAACCGCTGGTAAGCAGTCGCTTGGCGTCTGGAAAGAAACGCATCGCGAAGAGGTCGTATTCGTGCCCTTCGGCAAAGATGTTGTCGTCAAAGACAGCCGCTTGTTTGGTCACGGTGCCGACCGCCTGGCCATTTTCGCTGTTCCACGCGCGAGCCGTTTGATCACGCGACGCGGACAAGACTCGCGAGCCGTCACGACTGAAGACGGCCGAGAGGACGGAATCGGTGTGTCCGGTGATAATCTGCACCGACTTCAAGCCGGAATCGCCATTCGGCTTGTTCGCCGGCGCGGGTTCTTTTTCAGCCTCTTGAAAGTTCGCCAGCGCGAACTCAGCGCGTGTGAGGCGATGCTCTGCAAAAGTGGCCCATCGGATTCCAAAAGGATCGGGAACCACGCCATTCGGAACGAACGCTGTCGGTTCCTCATCCGCGTCCGATTTCGCCTTCGAGGAGTCTTCGAGCCAGTCGCGCGATTCGAGATACGTTTTCAAGTTCCAGACGTGGACGTTCTGGTCGTAGCTGCCAGAGACGATCAAGTCCGGTGATTGCGGCAACGGAAAGGCTCGGCGAACAGGGCCACCGTGCCCGTACAACACCAGTTTGGATCGCGTATAAGTCGGCAAGTCGGCGGTCTCACGGCGATCCCAAATCGTGATCGTTCCGTCGTCGCCGGCGGCCAGCATTCGCGAACTGTCCGCCGAGAACGCCACCGAACGAACTCGCTCGACGCGGCTCGAATGCAGACCCAGTTTGACCGACTCGAAGTTGACTTTCTTGGAGTTTTTCGTGTCTTTGCTGTCGCGAGTGTCCACTCGCCAAAGATGCAACTCCGCGGCGGGACCGTTGCTGACCGCGAATTTTCCGTCGTCGGTCAACGCGATCGTCACGACTCCGCGATCTTGTTTGACCTTGCCTTCGGGTGGAACTTGGAACGTGCGCAGCGAGATCAGTTCCAACTCGCTGTCGCGCGCTTTCACTTCCCAGCCGTACGCGACTCCGCTGGAGTCGGCCGTCGATGAGGTCCCGGCGACCAGGAACTTGCCGTCGCGCGACCAATCGACGCACTGCACAAAATACATCACCTTTTCGCTGACGAGCACGCGAGCCTCGGCAATCGACCAGAGTTTGACAGTGCGATCATCACTGCCAGAAACCAGCCGCTGGCCATCGTCCGCAAACTTCAGAGTGTTGACCGGCTTGTCGTTGTCGTGACCTTTCAATTCCACAGGCGGCTGATCGCCGGTGAGCGTCCACACCAGAATCTTGCCGTTGTCTCCCGCTGCCGCGACGGAATTTCCATCGGGCGACATCACGACGACTCGTTGCCGCGAGCCAAACTCGAGACGTCGCAACGGTTCTTCGAGCAACTTGCCAGACTCATCGACAGACCAGACGACGATGTGACCAGCGCTGTCGCCCGCCGCGAGTTTGCGGCCATCACGGCTCAGCCCAATGGACTCGACCGGCTTCGACAGTGACACCGCCTGCGGCGCGTTGACCGTGTTCCACAATTGCTCCCATTCTTCCTTGCAACGTTTCTTGTCCTTCGCCCGGTCCTCGTCCAGCTTCTTGAGTTCTTCCAGCTTCTTGCGTGCGTCCGCGTAGCGGCCTTCTTGTACGAAGCGATTCGCGGAAGCCAAGCCCGCCAGGTAAGTCGCTTTTCCCTTCGCTTCTTCGGCGATCGCTTTGGCCATATCGGCGGCGAGGGCTGCAGCGACGGCGGCCGTCTTGGCTTTCTCGGCTTCCTCTTTCTTTTTGGTCGCATCAACGAGTTGAACCTTGGCCTCGTCGGCGAGTTCCTTAGCCATCAGCGTTTCTTTTTTCGCCACGACCAGTAGTTTCTCCGCTGCCAATGTCTCGGCTTGCGCCGCCACTTTGGCCGCGTCGGCTGCCATCTGGGCGATTTTCGCCAGGTCGCGATCTTCTTTGGCCTTCGCCGTGGCCAACTCGGCAGCTTGCTTCGCGGCTTCAGCGTCGGCTTTGTCGACTTCCGCCTGAGCCTTGGCTTCTTTGGCCAAGTCGAGGGCCACTTGAGCGGCCTTCAAATTGATTGAGAAATTGGCGGCGACCATGAGGAGCACCATGACGGCGCTGACCAAAATTCCGGCCGCGATCTTCAAGTACTTCATCATGCGGACGCGGCCTTCGCGTTCCTCGCGAGCCTTCACCAACCGCGTTCGCGTTTCGGTGTGCGTTTCGGCGTTCGTGTCGAGAACCGAAAGACCGAGATCAAAGTCTCCCTTGGTCAACGCGAGCTTGGCGAAATGCAACTGCGTTTCAGTCAGGCCTTCGCGAGCCTGATGGTTTCCCGGCCACTCGCGCAGCGATTCGTTGTACAGCGCCAGCGCGTTTTGATAGTTCGCGTAGCCGAGGGCCGGGGCATCGGCAGCGGGTTTGGTTTCCGTCGTGACGGGTTCGGCGACTGTCGTGAACTCCTTCGCACGCTCCACAAGTGTGCGGCTGGCGGCGTGTTTTAGGTACTCGCGGATCGCGTTCTGGAATTCGACGACGGTTGGATACCGGTCCTCGGCCTTTGTGGCCATCGCTTTCTTGGCGATGTCGATCAATTCACCGGAATGCCCCGTCTCACGAATGACGTTTTCGACGACGATGCGGCGAATCTCACCCATCTTGGCACCCGCCGGCATCGTTTTAGACTTTGTCGAGAAATCGTGCGGCGGAACTCCGGTTACCGCCTCGAACAGCATCGCTCCCAAGAGATAGATGTCGCAGGCGGGACCAATCTTGTTGAGTGGCCCAGCGATCAACTCTGGTGGCATGTAAGCGGGAGTGCCCGAACCGAGTCCGGCGGTCGTCGCCAGCGGCAGGCGACCTTTGCCTTCTCCGAACGGCAACGCCAAGCCCCAGTCGAGCACGATGGTCTCGCCGAATCCCCCCAGCATCACGTTTTCCGGCTTGAGGTCGCGATTGACGATGTGCCGCGAGTGCGCGAACGCCATCGCGTCCGAGACTTTCATCAGCACTTCGATGTTTTCCTCAAGAGTCATGTCCTTCATGCGGTTGTGCCAGCCGTCACCACGGACCCACTTCATCGTGTAGAACATCGAGCCGTCGGGCGCTTCGGCCATTTCATAAATCGGAATGATGTTCGGATGGAACAAGTCAGCCGTGACCACCGCCTCAGACACGAACATGTCCGACCGATGCTTGATGACCGAGTTGAAGGTGCCGCTGGCCTTCAGCTTTGAGGCCTGTGCTTCCGGCATCGCTTTGAGTGTCTTGAAGACCACTTCTCGGCCGAGCGACTGCTGCTTGGCGACGTAGACGATGCCCATGCCACCTTCGCCCAGCACCTTGACCAGCTTGAAATCGGCTTTGGGAATCCGGCCGAAACTCAACCCCGTGATCTGACGCATCGCGATATTCAGATCGTCCTTTTCGATGCCATCGACTGTGTTCACCTCGCCGACTTCCGTTCCTTGAACCGACGTCAGTCCGCCGGCTCGTGTCACCTGCTGCGCGCCGCGAGTCTGCGGCACGTCGGACCCGGCCATCGTCCTGCCGGCGGGAATCTTGGGCTGGATCGGAGTCGCTTTTCGCGGGGGCGGAGGAACGTCTTGCTCAACTGCGCTGTCGGTGCCGACGATGGTCTTGCCATCGAAATCTTCCTGTGGCAATGTGTCGCCGTCGTCGGTCATCGTCGCCGCGAAGGAATCGACCTGAATCGTCTTTCCAAATTCATCGCCGCCGTCCGCTTCTGACGCGGACTCCATTGCGACCATCGTCTTGTCAGCATCGGCGGAGTCCTGTCGCGTACCGCCAAGCGGTTGGACGTCGGCACCGTCCTCGTCTCCCGCGGCAGAGTCCAACATCATCGTCTTCCCGCCGATGTCCGCCTCGTCGTCAGCGTTTTCTTCGGCGAAGGCTCCATCGGGCAACGTCTTGCCATAGTCGTTCTCGGCGGCCGCGTCTTCGTCTCCCGCAGCGGAGTCCATCACCATCGTCTTGCCGGCCAAGTCCTCCTCTTCTGAACTGGCTTCGGCGAGTGCTCCATCGGGCAGTGTCTTGCCGTAATCGTCTTCGGCGGGAGGCACTCCACCGTCATCGCTGAGCATGGTCGCGCCCTCATTGGGCACGGACGACTCATCAATGACCATGGTCGCGCCCTCATCGGCGACGTCCTCATTGGCTGCGGATGGCTCGTCGCCGATCATCGTGGCACCGTCATCGGCGGCGGCTGGTTCGTCTCCGATCATGGTCGCCGAATCGTCGGGCGATTCTGATTTTTCGAGTTCGACTTTGGGCGGAGACGTGTCGACCGGCGTCTTCGGCGGAGCACTATCGAAGGCATCTTCGGACAGCGTCTGGTCGAAAGCGCCCTCCGGCAGTGTATGGTCGAAATCACCGCTGGAAGGCTGCTTGGAGTCGCCAGAATCGGAGGGCTTCTGATCGCCTGGAGTACTCATAAATCAGTCTCGCGAATCGGAGGATTGCCGCTTGATCACGCTGCGCATCGGTCGGCATCTCACAACGCAACGGGACACGCCACCGCAATCTACTGGTTGAGGCAACTCGTCTCCAACCCCTTTCGGCGAATCGGAGACGGCCACGCCACGACAACCCCAGCTCATTCCCAGAAGCGAGCCGCCGTGGGATGACTGGCGCACACTTGCAGAATTCGCCCCGATTCGACGAGGCGCGAGACATCAGCCATCCGTGCCACCGTGCGTCTTGGAGTGCGAGCAACCCGCTGGAAAGTGGCCCGCGGCGGGTTAGAAACGGCAAAAACTCAGTGAAGCTCGTCGTGGTCTTCGACGAAAAACAGCACCGACGCCAGCGGAATGTGGACCGGCACTCGCCGAGCGCCCTTGAGTTGCTCGACGATCAAGCAGCCATCCTCGGCGGAGGTCAAAATTCCTTTGACGGGGTTCGCGCCGGCCAGCCGCAGCGAAACCACAATCGTCTTGCCCAACAGCTTGCGGATGAGTTCGTTCATGGCATTACCTCGCCACCACGCTGGGAGTTCTACCACCTAAACAGCGCGGTTCCCCAAGTCAGCCCTGCTCCGAAGCCGCACATCAAAACGGTGTCACCGGCTCGAATGCGTCCGGCGCGAGAAGCTTCGTCCAGCACCAGCGGAATCGAACCGGCCGACGTGTTCCCGTAACGGTCCACTTGCATCAAAACTTTTTCGCGCGGAACGCCCAGCTTCTCGACCACATGATCCAGAATGCGAGCGTTCGCTTGATGCAGAAAGAAGTACGTCACGTCTTCGAGTCGCGTCCCTGACTTTTCGAGCAACAGACGAATCGTGTCCTCGACCACTCGTACTGCCCACATGAAGACGTTTTTGCCGTCCATGTTCAAGAATTGTCGACCGGCGGTGATGTCATCAATGGATACCGGATTTCGAGTCCCAGCCGCCGAGCATTCCAGCAGCGGTCCACCACCGCCGTCTGCGCCAAGCTGATAGCTCAATAGTCCTTGCTCCGGCGAACCGCGCGAGACCAGCACGGCACCGGCTCCGTCGCCGAACAGCGGTGCGATCTTTTTGTCGAGCGGATTCACAATCTTGCTGCAACAGTCGGCTCCGATGACCAATGCCAGCTTGCTGTTGCCGGTTGCCACATATTGCGACGCCGTCGCCAGCGAGTACACGAATCCCGAACACGCGGCGGACAGATCGAACGCCGGGACGTCGAGTCCCAGCTTCTCTTGCACGAGGCACGCGGTTGACGGGCACAGATGGTCTGGTGTGAAAGTCCCGACGATTAGCAAGTCGATGTCGCCAGTCTTCACGCCCGCGTTTTCGATCGCTCGCTTCGCGGCTTCGGCTGCGAGATCGCTCGTGGCCTGATCGCGCGAGGCGTAACGGCGAGCGAAGATGCCAGTCCGTTGCTCGATCCAATCTGGATCGAAGCCGTAGCGCTCGCGCAGATCGGCGTTCGTGACGATGTTTTCCGGCACATACGAACCACTGCCGACAATCTGCACGCCCATCAGCGAACACGTGCGGCGAGAAATCGCGCGTCGTGCGACCTTCGGTGCAGCAGTGCGACGTTCGCGTTCCACCGGTCTGCTCGGCGGCGCGAGCTGTGAAGTCTGTTCACAAGCGACCTCCGCGCCGGCAGTCTGCACGACGAAATCCATCGACGTCGTGGCGCGAGCGGTCTGCGACTCGGCAGCGGGTTCGAGAGTTGGAGCAGACGGAATCAAGTCCACAAGCGAGCCGGATCCAACCGACAAGGTGCTGGTTTGCATGGACAGCTAGTCCTGAGCCGGATCACGTCGGTCGAAGTGGTTTCAACAGTTCCCAGCCGCTGAGCAAGACATACCGACGGTTCAGGCGGTCGAAGTATATCTGTGGCAATTTCTGAATCCAGAGTTGTGACGGGATGATTTGTCACGAATTTTCAGAAGACCATCATCAAGCTTCCAACTACCTGGCAGACGACTCCGATGACAATCAACCAAATCTCCCACGACTCGACCGGCACCGGCAACGCCATTCGGACTCTTTGTGAACACGACGCCGGTATCGCAACAAGCTCGATGACGAGTCCCGCTAAGCAGAGCAGCAGTCCGAAGCCGGACATTGTCGACTCC
The DNA here is from genome assembly GCA_945904015.1 of Candidatus Kuenenia stuttgartensis. Classification (GTDB taxonomy): domain Bacteria; phylum Planctomycetota; class Planctomycetia; order Planctomycetales; family Planctomycetaceae; genus SXKJ01. The sequence goes on from CAMDPK010000162.1 coordinate 16,508, forward strand.
CATCGGCTGAGTGCCCGCTCACCCGACCGCCTTCGCCACCGCCGCCTTCGTCTTTTCCAAGCCAGTGCGGGCCACCTGCAAGGCGTCCTGCTTCCGGTACTCCGGATTGAACAGTTCCAGCGACAGGACGATTGGCCGATCAGGGCGGATGACCGACCGCAAAATTTCGGTCATCGGAGCGATGCCGTCTCCCGGATAAACGCGGTCTCTGTCGGCGATTTTGTCGCGCGGCAGATCGGCCGGGTAGTCGTTGACGTGGAAGACTTGCACGGCGGAACTGCTGAGCAGCCTCAGCCCATCGAAGCCCGATCCCCCTTTGAAAAGGTGGTAAATGTCCGGCAGGATCGTCGCGTCGGGGTGCGCCGATTCGATCGCAACAAACGCCGTTTCGCCCAGCCGGGACAGAGCT
>CAMDPK010000163.1 GCA_945904015.1 Candidatus Kuenenia stuttgartensis
ATCAACTCGGAGGACTCAGAAATGAATCGGCTCAACTCGCCGAGGTTGTGATCGAGGAACGCCTTCTGCACCGCGAACGCCTCGGGGAGTTCATCGGCGGCTAGTTTCAGCCCAGCATTCAGTTCGTCCTTCACTTTCTGAAAGTCCGCCGCGCGGGCCTTGATCGAGGCCGCATCCTTTTTGGGATTTTCGAGTCTGAAGCCGACGTCAAAATTCTTCGCGAGCAAAGCGGCGACAACTTTGTCGGCCCTCGGATCCCCCAGATTGGGCGGCAGTGATTCGCGTTTCGACGAGATCGAGGCGTAGTTAATCGGGGCCGGAAGGATTCTCAGAAATCCATTGAATGCGGCACCCGCGACCGGCTTCACGCCACCGCCGATTTGATAAAAATTACTGACCAGTTTTTTTTGAGGCTTAAACCCGATGTCTAAGATATTTCGCATAAATTTCTCTCCGAGCGGCTTCCCCGGAACGATCAGCAGCGGAAAGTAAGCTCGGACGTCGGTCCCGGTAGGAGAGATCAGAATGTCGAAGATCGCGGGCTTTGAGGTATCGGTGCCGCCGTAAATCTCGACCAGGAACGACTCCAGCAGTTTCCAACCGCGCACCCCCTGCGGCCCCGCCAGCTCACACATGAACTTGAGATCCGCAGAGAGTTCGTCACCAGACAGAAGCACGGCATGGGCTTCCGGAGCGTGCGGCGGCGTGACGGCCTGGGCGAAAAGGGGCTGATCAGCCAATCCCAACGAGAACCACAGAGCCAAGGCCGCGAAGCGAATCGTTTTCACAGGGGGACTCCTTCCAATAGCAATACTCTGTCGAACTTGTCCGGACTTCCGAACAAACCCGACGATGATGCCAAGCCAAGTAGGTGGACCCGTTCCATGGGTCGGCAGATTCTAGGGCGATCAGAAAAAATGGGACAAGACGGGTTCCAACAGTCGGAGGCCCAGTATCGCCTGTGATGGACTCGCGAAGCAGCCGAGTGGCCGATCTCCCGCGAAGGCGAACTCCGATACGATTACATCACTCGCTCCAGCACCAAACAGGCATTGTGGCCGCCGAAGCCGAAGCTGTTTTTCAAGATTCGACGGATCGGCATCGGCCGCGCTTCGTGAGGCACGTAGTCGAGATCACATCCCTCGTCCGGATTGTCGAGATTGATCGTCGGCGGCGCGACTTGATTCTGCAACGCCAGCACGCAGGCGACGGCTTCCACGCCGCCCGATGCACCGAGCAAATGTCCCATCTGGCTCTTGATGCTCGACACGGCGATCTTGCGGACGTGTTCGGCGAAGACTGTCTTGATCGCGAACGTTTCGGCTTTGTCGCCCAGCGGAGTACTCGTGCCGTGAGCGTTCACGTAGTCGATGTCACTGGCATTGATCTTGGCGTCCTTGATCGCACATTGCATCGCGCGCGCGGCTCCGCGGCCTTCGGGGTCCGGCGCGGTCATGTGATTGCCGTCAGCGGACATTCCATAGCCCAAAATCTCAGCCAAGATGTTGGCACCGCGCTTCTTGGCATGTTCAAATTCTTCGAGGACGAGAACTCCCGAACCTTCGGCGATGACGAAGCCGTCGCGGTCTTTGTCCCAAGGGCGGCTGGCTCGTTCAGGTTCTTCGTTGCGAGTCGAAAGTGCAGCCATGCGTGCGAAACCGGACAACCCCATCGGAGTAATCGCGGCTTCACTGCCACCGGTGATCATCACGTCGGCATGATCGAGTTGAATGAGACGAAATGCGTCTCCGATCGCATTCGTCGCCGACGCGCAGGCGGTTGCGACCGCGCTGTTCGGGCCACGCAGTTGCCAATTGACCGAGATGTTGCCGCTGGCAGCATTGACCATCAGTTTGGGAATCATGAACGGCGAAACGCGTGAAGGCCCGCGATCGAACAATTGATTGTGCTGCTGCTCGATTTCTTCCAGGCCACCGATCCCGCTGCCAATCAACACCCCATTTCGGTATTGATCACCTTTTGAAAAATCCATTCCCGACTGACGTACCGCTTTGGCGGCAGCGGCCATCGCGAATTGCACGAAGCGATCCAGGCGTTTGACATCCTTGGCTTCGATCTGCATGTGTTCGATGAGTTCGAACTCTTTGATCTCGCCAGCGAAGCGGACCTTGTAGTCCGAGCAATCAAACCGAGCGATTGGACCGACGCCGCTCTTGCCCGCGCAGATGCGGTCCCAAAAATCGGGAACCTCAAAGCCCAGCGAAGTGACCACGCCCAGGCCGGTGACGACGACTCGACGACTCATCCTTGTACTCTTCCCAATGCCAGTCCGTCCGCTGCCGGTTGATCGAACCGCGCCCTAATGGGTGTCGGTTCTCGCAGTGTGCGACGCGCCTCGGAGGGCGGACCAGAGTTCGCTCAGGGGAATCAGCCCACGGCTGACTCTGATTTGTGACTCAGCTTCTCGGCGGAGATCCCGCCGTCGCTAGGCGGCGTTCTTCTTGTCCGTGATGTATTTCACCGCGTCGCCGACGGTCTTGATCTTGTCGTAATCGTCGTCGGGAATGGTGACCTCAAATTCGTCTTCGAACTCCATGACGAGTTCGACGACGTCCAGCGAGTCCGCCTTCAGATCGTCCACGAACTTGCTTTCGGACTTGATCTCTTCTTTGGCAACTCCGAGTTGCTCGCACACGATGGCAATCACTTTTTCTTCAACTGACACGGAATAGCCCTCCGAAGGCTGATCGCAGTTTTGGCCCACTCTGGATTCGCCCGCACGTCATTGCGGTCACGGCCACTCGGCCGAAGGATTCGTTCAATCATTTTGACAAATCGCCCAACACGCTTCGTCAAAACGCGAGCACATATAACCGTTTCCGAAAAACGTGTAAACGGAGAAGGTGGTTGAGAAATCGACAGATCGAAAGCCAACTCCGTTTGGACGCAACTTCGCTCGCGCATCACGGAGATTCTTGCCTCGGAAGTCCTCGACAACCCCCCTTGACCGATTTCCGCGATCTCAGCTATTTCGCCCGCGTCTTTCGCTGCGGAGTCACACGGAGGTGCGTCATGATCAAGCGTTGGCTGACCGGATTCGGAATCACCGCCTATTTGGGGACGCTGTTGTTCGGCATCGTCTCTCACGCCGCCAATTTTCAGGACGGTTCGCACCCGTCGATGTACTTCATCGTCTGGGACATGTTCTGCGGTTGGTCGGCCTACGAGACTCGGACACACATCGTCGGACAAGGAGTCAGCGGCAAATACTACGAGCTTTCCCCCGGCCCGTGGGGCGACTATCAGCCCTACAGCAACATCAGCCGTCACCATTACGACTCGTTCAATCTGAACCCTCAGACTATCGCGGTCAATTGCCTGAAGCACACGGCTCACGAGCCGATGACTCGGCTGTACGTCGTCGAGGAAGCCTGGGCCAAAAAGTACAACCTGCCGGAGTCGCTCTGGAAACAGCGGTACTCCGAGCCGAAGGAGCCATACTCCTATTTTCACCTGCGGACGGTGATGACTCCGGAAGGACAAGTCACGGGGAATTCGGTGAACTGGTTGGGGTATCAGACCAACTTCACGATCTCGGACAACCCGCGACTCCAGCGAGAATCCCGGACGAGCGCGCCGATGTTCATGGTTCGCCCGATGTCTGAGACCTCGTCTCCCTCGGCGAATTGAGTTTTTGGAGGACGGGCACTCTTGCCCGTTCCTGTTTTGAATGACGGGCAGGAGTGCCCGTCCTACCGACGCAAAGAGTCAAGGAAGACAACATGACCAGCACGTCGCACCACTACAACAACGAGACTCCGTCTGGTTTGCGAGCACGAATCGGGAAGTTCTTCTTCGCCGAGGAAACCCCGTTCGGTTTGGCACTCGTCCGAATCGTCATCTGCATCGCGTGCCTGCTGGTGACGGTGCCTCGCTGGATTCACTCGCGTGAGCTGTTCTCGACGGACGGCGCGCCGACGCCGTTGGCGTTGAATTACGGATACCCCGATTTGTTGCCAATTCCGTCAGGCGGACTCGCGGTCGCGCTGATGACGATTTTGACCTTCTGTTGCGCGACGGCCTGCATCGGCTGGTGTACCCGCGCGTCGCTGGCGATTTCTGCGGTGCTCTACACCTACCTGAACCTGCTCGACTCCATCAGCACGATGACGAAGTACTCGGTCATCACGTCGCATGTGTTGTTCTTGTTGGCCTTCTCGCATTGTGGGGCGGTCTGGTCCGTTGATGCGTGGCTGCGTCGGCGACGATTGGGGCTGCCGCATCCACGCTCGCTGGCAGATCACCCGAAGTTCGCCGCTTGGCCTCGACGTCTGATCCAACTTCTGATCGGCGTCGTCTACTTCGGAGCCTCAGTCACCAAGATGCACACTCCGGCCTATTTCAGTGGCGACCAGCTTTGGCACTGGATGATCACCAACGTCAACAATGCCAATCCCGTCGGCGAATGGATGACGCTGTACCCGGCCTTTCTGGTCGTGTTCGCGTACCTGTGCGTGATCTGGGAAATCCTGTTCGTGTTTTTGAGCTGGCGAGGCTGGGGCCGTGTCTGCATGTTGGCAATGGGCGTGGGCTTTCACGTCATGACGACGCTGACGCTCGGCTTGTATTTGTTCCCGCTTACCTGCATCGCGACCTATTTCGCGTTCGTAAACTCCGAGGACATCGTCGCCGCGGCCGCACGTTGGCGACACCTGAAACGCCGTCACGGCGAAACCTGGCTGCCTCGGCTCGCCGCTGTCACTCGGCTGCCGCGAGCATTCTCCAGTGCGGTGATCTCCCTGCTGAAGCCCGTTGGACAACGATTGACCCCAGCGGGGTCGCTCGGAGTGTTTGGCCTATTGCTGACCGTCGTGTCAGTGGGAGCAGTGGAAGTCGAGTACCGTCTCGACATCTACAGCGAACGTGGTCCCGATGGTCCGCTCGCACTGAAAGAAATCGATCCGGACGTTGCCAAGCTGATGTTTGCCGGCAGCGTGAGGCTCCGCGAATACGACAAGCTGCTCGCCTTCGATATCGGCTCGAACATTTTCGGCGGCATGATCACTGGAGTGCGAGACACCTTTCATTACGGTGATTCGGTCATCGCTCAATGCACGCTCAGCCCACCGCACGAGGACATGTGGATCGAGTGCAACCTGCACGACGCCAACAACGTCCTGATCGACCGCGTCGGCCAGATCGTTGTTCGCTCGCAACTGCGAGGTAATTTCCTGTACCGGGCCTGTGACGCTCTCGATCCCGGCACGTATTTCCTGGTTCTCCGCACCGGCACTCAGGAACTCACCCGCCGCAAAATCGAAATCCTGCCGAACGACGCGGCGCGCTGCCGGATAAACGCCAACTAGCCCCTGCCGCAACTGTCCAGTGACGACTTGGGATGATGTCCCAATGAGTGCCAAACCGGCTGCGTGAGGATCACCTTGTGTTTTGGCGTTTCGCTCTTCACGCATTCTTGCCAGTGCGTTTGATTCGGGTCGATGTGGGTCAGCAACGCATCGACCTTGGTCTGCGTGCTGCCCATCAAGAACTCACCCGGTGAAACCAAACGGAACTTCATGCCGATGGTGTTCGTGTACTCGACCGGCACGTCGAGATACTTGGCCCACGTCTCCTGATGCTGCTTCGCCTGCTCGGAATCAAACGGCGCGATCGCGGGGGGCGGGGCGTCTGCCGACCAACCGTGCCAGCCGGTGCCGTCCGTTTTCCGTGGGTTGCTCAAAGTAGACCGGTCACTCCGTGACCGGAAATCCGAGTCACGGAGTGCCTCGGCTACTTTGGTCTCGCGGCGTTTGATTTCAACGACTTCTCGGCCGAAGCGTTTGAGCGTGATTTTGTCGGCGACGACTTCGTACTCGTCGGCGTTGGCTCCGGTCAGCACGACCTCGACCTGGCCCGAACGGACTCGCACGGAGTTCTTGCCGAAGGTCAGCGTCCGCTCTTGCTCCGGCTGAGCCAACTGGACGATTTTGACTTCGAGGCCCAGGTCGGGAGACGTGATGACCAGCTCGGCTCGGTCGCTGATTTTGATCACGATCGCGGCGGCGATGAGGTTGGTGACTTTGCGATTTCGATGCGGTGGCTCAACGTAGCCCTCACGCTCCGTGTGCCGTCGGTTGTCAGCGAGTTCCGTTCAATCAGACGGCACACTCCGCGAGCCCCTCGACGGAAACCGATCTGCATTCGCTGGCGGTGCTGCTGTTTCAGTTGTGGGTCTGGCATCACCCGCTGCACGGCGAACTGGAATATCGAATTCGCATCTGGGACATACCGGCCAAACGCAGAGTCTACGGCGAAACGCCCGTCTTCGTCTTCGACCCGCAAGACCGACGCAACGCATTGCCTAACGATTCCGACTACTCCACCGTCGCGCGACGCTGGCCACTCTGTCCGCCCTCGTTGCAGGCCCTGTTCACCAAAACCTTCACGACCGGCCTGAAAGAACCAGCCAGCCGAGTCACCGAAGGGGAGTGGCAAACGCTCTTCCGCCAATTGAAGGACGGTGTGCTGAACTGCGGTGGATGTCAGGCCGTGAATCTCTGGGACGCAACGACATCGTCTCTGGAATGTTGGCACTGTCACCAACTGATCGGCCTCCCACCCAAGCTCGTGAGGTCACGTCACGGCCGCACGCACATCCTGCTGTTGTCGCGAACGGCCAAACTGCGTCAGCGTCACGTCGATCCCTTCGCATCCGACGACGTGGCCGAGACGATCATCGGCGAAGTCACGCAGCATCCGACCAACCCGTCGATCTGGGGACTGCGCAACTTGAGTTCCACACGGTGGGTCGCGACCAGTCCCGATGGAACAGTGAAGGAGGTTCCGCCACAGAAGGCGACTTCGCTCGAAGCCGGCCTCAAGCTGAACGTTGCCGGTGTCGCTGCAGAAGTACAGCCGTAACTCAGCCGTTGGTGCGAATCAGAGCACGGGCTTGTTTTCAGCGGACAAGTTGTGCTTCCCGTTGATGGAGCCGCTCAACCAACGGCGATATCATCCCGCTCCATCCGGTTCGGCTCATGGTCGTGAGCCGAACCTCTCACGATTGGCAACGCACGGAGATTCATCATGCAGAAGTGGGCGATTGGCGTGTTCGCGTCGGTGGACGCGGGCTTGGGCGTGCATCTGGATGTCGCGAAAGAGTTGGGCATCCACACCGTGCAGGTCCACACGCCGCACAAAGAGTCTCGCAACGAGGCTACCGCGAAAGCCTTCTTACAACGCTGCAAAGAGGCAGACATCACAATTACTTGCTTGTTCGGCGGCTTCGAGGGAGAGAGTTATGCCGACATCGCCACGACCGCTCGCACAGTCGGGATCGTTCCCGAAGCCACGCGAGCGGCCCGAGCGGCGGAGATGAAAGAGATCTCGGACTTCGCGAAGCTGCTCGACTGCAACTCGCTGGGCATGCACATCGGCTTTGTGCCCGAGAAGGGGAGCACCAGCTACACGTCGCTAATCGAGGTCACGCGCGATCTGCTCGATCACGTCAAACGCAACGGCCAGAACATGCACCTGGAGACCGGGCAGGAGACCGCCGACCATCTGCTCGAATTCATGCACGACGTCGGTCGCGACAATCTCTTCATCAACTTTGATCCGGCCAACATGATCCTGTACGGCACGGGCGATCCGATCGAAGCGCTGAAGAAGGTCGGCCACCTGGTTCGCAGCATCCATTGCAAGGACGCGAAGTGGGCGGCTCCGGATCAGCGAGGCAACGGCTGGGGAACCGAAGTCGCGCTGGGCGATGGCGATGTCGGCATGGAGAACTATCTGCGGACTTTGCAATCCGTCGGTTATTCCGGACCGCTGACCATCGAACGTGAGATCGCTCACGATCGCGAACGGCAGAAGGCAGACATCGGGCAGGCGGTACGGCTGCTGGAATCGCTGCGGACAAAGTTGCTTGGGAAGTAGGACGTGTTGACAGGCACCGCCGCACTCTGCTATCCGAGGCAGTGAATTCAGCGTGCTTGTGACTTGGATGTCGTTGAGGTTTCCTTTGGTGGCCGTTCATCAACAACCGTTTCAACTGCTGATCGCGGATGACGATGCTCAGTTCCGCGAGGTGTTGCGTGCGCTGCTGGAGCCGTTCTTCACGCTGCTGGAAGCCTCGTCCGGCGAAGAGGCCATCGAGATCGTTGAGGGTGAGCGGGTTGATCTGTTGCTGCTCGACATGCACATGGATCGGCTGACCGGCATCGAGACCATTCAGATGGTGAAGATCATCATGCCGGTCACGCCCTGCATTCTGATCACCGCCGACGCGACCGAAGAGTTGGTTCGCGAGGCGACCGTCGCCGAGGCGCATTCCGTCCTGAAAAAGCCGGTTCGCAAGGCGGATCTGTTGCGGGCGGTGAATTCTGCGATGGTTTCCGCGTATCAGAACTCGCCGTTTCCTGCGGCCGGACCGAACGCCGTCTGACGTTCGGATTGCCCGGTTGACGTTCATCGGCTCAGGCCGATAGAAGAGATTCCCGGCAAATCGACATTGGCGAGCGGACTGGACCGAGGAAGGCGTGACATGGCAGAGGTGACTTTTCAAATCCTCGAAGGCATGGAACGGGGCCGCGTGTTCGCGGAGCTGGAAACGCCATTCACTATCGGCCGTGAAGAAGACAACGGCGTACAACTCAATGACGAGCGAGTCAGCCGGTTCCATTTGAAAGTTCAAGAGGACGCCGGAAAGGTGATTCTCACCGATCTGGAAAGCACCAACGGCACGCGAGTCAACGGCGTGCCCACGACGATGCGCGTCTTGCAGGTCGGCGATCTCGTGTCGATCGGCCGTTGCTTGCTGGTCTTCGGCAATCCCAAGGAAATCGGACAGCGATACCGCGCTTCGGATTCGGTGCCGCTCAAGAAGTTGAAGGACGTCATCGACGGCTCGCATCCTGGCGAGGACTCCGACTTCGTGGAGACCAGCCGAACGGTTGAACCCGGTTCGGCTCATCCTTCGGACTGGAGTGACATGCTGGACTCGGCCGGCCAGGAACTTGCCGGTGCCACGCCTCCAATTCCCGACACGTTTCGATTGGCTCAGCGAGCACAACTCGCCGACTTGATCGCCTTCATTCACCAACAGATTGTTGTTTTCCTCCAGGATGGCCGTGAACGCTCCATCGACGACGGATCGGGGCAGAGAGTGGTTGAAGGTGCGTCGTGGCAGCAGATGATCGCATTGGAAATGCGACTCGCTCAAATCATTCGCGAAGTCAGCGATCCCGACGGTCAGTGATTCAATCGCCGCGTTTGTTCAACCCGCAGGCTTCGCGGGCGCGATTCAACACTTCTCGTCCCTTCGCACGCGCTCGCTGAGCACCGGCCTGCAAAACATCTTCGACGTAGTTCGCGTTCGCAGCCAGCTTTTCACGCCGCTCGCGAGCGGGCCCGATGAAAGCGTCGGCCGCCTCAAACAGGGCTTGCTTGGCCTCGCCGTAGCCCATGCCGCCGGCTCGGTATCGCTCGGCCAGCGACGTCTGTTGTGCTTCCGATGCGAACAACTTGAAGAGAGTGAAGACCGCGCAAGTCTCCGGATTTTTCGGGGATTCGACTGGAGTCGAATCGGTCTTCACCGACATGATTTTTTTGCGGAGCTTTTTGGTATCTTCAAACAGTTCGATGGTGTTGCCGTAGCTCTTGGACATCTTTTCGCCGTTGGTGCCGACGACTTTGGCTGTCTCGGTCATCACGCGAGCTTCGGGTAGTACGAAGACGTCTCGCTGAAACGTCAAGTTAAACTTCACGGCGATGTCGCGAGTCACCTCGATGTGCTGCACTTGATCGACGCCGACCGGCACGAGGTCGCTGTCGTACAAGAGTATGTCCGCCGCCATCAGGACCGGGTAGGAAAACAATCCCGCGTCCGCCGGCAGACCCTTGGCGAGTTTGTCTTTGTAGGCGTGGCACTTTTCGAGCAGGCTCATCGGGGTCAACGTGGTCAGCAGCCACATCAATTCGGTCACTTCCGCAATGTCCGACTGTCGAAACAGCGTTGCTTTCGCGGGATCAAGCCCTAGCGCCAGCAGATCGAGTGCGGCGTCGCGCGTGAAGCCTTTTAAGGCTGCGGGGTCACGGATTGTCGTCAGCGCGTGCAGGTCGGCGATGAAATAAAACGCCTGGTCGTTGTCCTGCAACGCGATGTACTGTCGGATTGCTCCGAAGTAATTGCCCCAGTGAAAGCGGCCCGTCGGCTGAATGCCGGAAAGAACTCGCATGAATCGTCCTCGCGTGTGGCGGAAGTTGTCGCGGGATTCCAGCAGCCACGCCTATTTCTGGCAACTGCTGCGATCGGGCAATTGCAGCGTGCCGATCAGTTCCGTGACTCGTTGGCAGCCTTGCGACTTCACGATGTCCGCGAGTTGATCGACCAATCGACAGGCCAGCGTCGGGTCATAAAAGTTTGCGGTTCCGATCTGCACCGCGGTCGCACCAGTTACGAGAAACTCCAGCACATCGTCGATCGACTGGATGCCGCCCACTCCAATAATCGGCACCTTCACCGCCTGCGCGACTTGATGCACGATTCGCAACGCGAGTGGTTTGATGGCCGGACCGCTCAGTCCGCCGAGCACGTTGCCGAGGATCGGCTTTCGCCGTTTCCAATCAACCGCCATGCCTTGAAAAGTGTTGACCAGGGTGACCGCGTCGGCTCCGGCTTCGGCGGCGGCGGCGGCGATGTCCACGACTCGTGTCACGTTCGGAGTCAGCTTGGCGATCACCGGCAGATCGCAAACGGCTCGCACTTCCGAAATCACTTGTGAGGTCAGTTTCGGGTCTGTGGCGAAGTCGACTCCGCCGCTGACGTTTGGGCACGAGATGTTGAGTTCGACGGCGGCAATCTCTTTGAACGGATTGAGTCGCTTGGCCATCTGACCGAACTCGGTGATGTCGTGGCCAGCGATGTTGACGATGACTGGCGTCCCCAAGCTCAGCAGATAGCTCAAATGCTTTTCGAGAAAGGCCTCGATGCCGTCGTTGTCCAAGCCAATTGAGTTCAACAGGCCGGACGAGGTTTCCACCGTCCGAGGCGGCGGGTTTCCCATGCGAGGCAGCGGCGTCACAGTTTTCGGAACAATGCCACCGAGACGAGCAAACTCGGCGAACGACTGCATTTCCCGCGCATACCCGAACGTTCCCGATGCGACCAGGATCGGGTTGGGCAAACGGAGTCGGTTGAGCGTGACTTCAAGCGGGTTCACGCCACGAAATTTAGTGGCCAGTGAGGTTCACGGCCAGCAAGCGAAAGAGGGTAACTCTCACCGAAACTTGTTTAGATCACGCCGCCATGTGTGCGGTAAGGCGTTTCGGTGTCGGGCATGTCAACGAACCAAATCCGTTCCCAGATGTCGTTGATCATTCGCAAGTTCTCGGACACGTAAATCAATTGGCGGGAACGAACCGCCGGGTCTGCCGAATACATCGGAATGACGCATCCAACATGCAGGGCGGTAGTTGCCAGCAATAGACCGAGACAGACGAGCTTTCGCATGATGTCCTCCCTGACATCGAGTTTTGACAAATAATCCGACGGGCGAGACGTGTTTGGCGGGCAATCAGACGGGACTTAGGTGGTGGGATTTGCTGGGGGGGCTTCACCGCGAGCTTTCGCGGCTTCGGCCAGTTCCAACATGCGGACTTTTTCTTCCATCTCCTTGCCGGGCTTGAACGTGACGACGTATTTCTCCGCCACGTCCACCCGTTCTCCCGTTCTTGGATTGCGAGCCTTGCGTGCCGCTCGTTTCTTGACTTCAAAGACTCCAAAATTACGAAGTTCGATCCGGCGTTCTTCGACCAAAGTATCCACAATTGCGTCGAAGGTTTGCTGGACGATTTCCTTCGTCTTCAACTGCGTGAGGCCAATTTTGTCCGAGATGGTTTTGACAATCTCTTTCTTGGTCACGACGGAAGTCTCCTGCCAAAAGTCACCGGTCCGCTGAGGGTGTTACAACCCACGAATGGGTCGCAACGGTAGTCACAAACTCGATTTAGTGTCAAGTCGCGGAACGGAACCTTGGGTTGAAGACCTCCAGTCCACGGCTCGAACAAGTCGAGCAGACGGACTCTTCATCCTTTTTCGGTTCGTCACGACCCTCCACTCCAATCCAATCGACAAAATCGGAAAAACCGAGCAGCTTTGCGGGCTCGGTCCAAAGTCCCTAAAGCTCCAATCTGTCGGTCTGGGCCTCGATGATGTCGAGCGGAACTAGCGGTCCTTGGCCGGCTCCGGGACATGTTTGTCGCATCCGATCCCAAGCTTCCTGGCTGCGTAAGTTGCTGTGCCAGAAGGGCCAAGTGCGACACTGGATCGGCCGAGCCGCATAGATCGTGCAGCGCCGGGTCGCAGGATCGAAAAACGTGCAGTCGCCGTTGGCAAACTCGGTCAGCGAGAGTTTCGCACCGACCAGCCGGGTGTGAAAAATCTTAATCTCGCCGATCGACTGCTGCCGGAGTTCTGCAATCTGGGCGATCTCCGTTTCGGAGACCCAAACATGCCCGGCTGGACCCGTACAGCAGTTTCCGCAGCCCGTACAGCTAAACTGCAACCCGTCTTTGTACCAAGCTTCGTCCATCGTGCGAGGGAGTTTATGGAGGTGGCCTCCGTGTCTCAATCAGTCGGCGGCATCGTGTTGTGCGGCGGACGAAGTTCGCGCATGGGACAGCCGAAACTGACGCTCCCATTCGGGGACGAGCCGATGCTTGCGCGAGTCGTTCGGATACTTCGCACGACTGTGAATCCGGTCGTCGTCGTCGCGGCTCCGGGTCAGGACGTCCCGTCGCTTCCGAGCGATGTCCGAATCCTCCGCGATGAACAAGAGCATCTTGGCCCCTTGGCGGGAATGTCGATCGGCTTGCAAGCCCTTGCCGGCGAAGTTGAGGCAGCGTTTGTTTCGTCCTGCGACGTGCCGCTGCTCCGGCCCGAGTTCATCACCGAGATGATTCGCCGGCTGGGAAGTCACGAGTTGGTAGTGCCGAAGGACGGGGACTTTCATCACCCGTTGGCGGCGGTCTATCGAACATCGTTGGCTGAGCGTGTTCATCAGCTTGTCGCCGCTCAACGGTTGCGGCCGTTGTTCCTGATCCAATCATCCGATTCGGTCGAGGTTCCCGTCGAAGAATTGAGGACAGTGGACCCAGAGCTACAATCGCTCCGCAATCTGAATCGCCCGGAAGATTATGAAGCGGCGCTGCGCCTGGCGGGATTGATCAAGTAGACGACCATGCAACGAACCGCCGATGAAGAGCGCTATGACTTTGCCATATCCGCACCGGCGCGGCTTGCTTGCAACGCAATTCGTCGTCCCTAAGATGTCCCCCCTTCACCGAGCCGAAGTGGCGGAATGGCAGACGCGCGGGATTCAAAATCCCGTATCCTTAACGGGTGTGTGGGTTCGACTCCCACCTTCGGCACTCTCGTAGACGCGGTCACAAATTCGCGAACGTGCTCAGAACCCCGGTTTTTCCGGGGTTTTCGCGTTACTGGCGGAAGATGTTCGGCAGGGCAGTTCGCATCGGACGAACTCGCAGCCGTTGTCAGGGCTTCTCCACGACTCTCAGGTTTTTGGGCCAGGTTTGGTGCCACAGTTGGTGCCAGAGATTCGGAACCGGAATCATCCGTGCCGGTTGCCTTCATCGTCTCACCCTCTTGGTGTGGCGTTCGCGGAGCGGCCAACCGACTCACCGCGCTGGTCAGGTCGTGAAGCGAAAGATGCGTGTAGTGGTTCGCGGTCAGCTTGGGGTCGCAGTGGCGAGCCAGCTTTTGAGCCTCGACCAACGACACGCCGCTCCGGCCGAGTTGCGTGATGAACTGGCCGCGTAGCGAGTGGAAGTCGAACACGTCGCCGCGTTCATCTTCAAACGGCAAGCCGGCCGCTTGTAGGTCATGCCGCATCATCTCCGCACCGTGCCGATTCTTCGCCCACGTTCCCGGCCAGAGCGGTTCCGGGTTCGGGATCGCTTCACGTTGCCCGTGGGCACTTTTCTTTCGATCCGCGTCGAACTTCAGAGCGATCGGCGCGGAGTCCCGCTTGCGTTGTCGTTGTGCGAACAACGTCGCGAGCGTCTCGGCCACGAGCGGATGAACTGGCAGAGTGTCCCGGCGACGTCGTTTCGAGTAGCCGGCTTCCACCGTCATCGTGGGCGGGTTCGCGGTCAGGTCGAAACTCGATTCGGTAAGGCTCGACAGTTCGCGGGCGCGGAGTCCCGTGAATGCCGCCACGAGATACAGCAACTCACGCTCAGCGCCGGTCAGGCCGCAGACCGACTTGCCATCGCGAGCCGCTTTCAGCAGCCGACCGAATTCCGCTTCGGACAAACTGCGACGCGAGCGTCGAATGTCATCCTCACCGTTGAGCCTCGAAAGGTGAGCCAGTGGAGTCTCGGCCGAGCGACGATCCTTCACCAACCAGCGGGCAAAGCCTTTGATGGCGGTCAGGTAGTGGTTGCTGCTCGCGACACTCAGGCCGGGGACGGTGTTGCCGTCTTTGTCTTTCATCGGTTCCCGTTGGTCAGCCAGCCACGACGCCACGGCCGCCGGCTTGGTGTCAGCAATTCGTCGCCAACCGCAACCGTCGATAACCGACTCGATTCGTTGAATCGTGCGGGCGACGTGATCGGCCGAGTTGCGTTTCGCTTCCAAGTGTTTCCGATACGCCGCGACATGCTCACTCAACGGCCGCTTGCGGTGAGCCTCAAACGGATCGGCCACGCCAGCATGGCACCGCAGCGTCTTGCGTTTGAGCTCGTCCAGCATCAAGCCGGCCAGGGTCTTGTCAGGGCACAACGTCACCCGTTGCCAGACGCCAAGATCGTCGCGGTACTTGCCCGACCAGTTCTCGGATTTCCTCCGAACTCGCTCGCCGGTTCTCGGATCAACCACCCAATACGTTCGCTTGAAGAGCGACATGCCGCACAACCTTTCTGCAACGCCGCACATCGCGGGGCCGGGTTGCAGTCCGACACACCGCGAGGCGGCAAAGGTGAGAAGAGAATATCAGACGCCAACGATCAGCGTCAGACGTTGTTGAATCACGCCAGCCGGCCCGACGTGAAGCCCTCACGCCGCCGCATCGTCAGTCATTGACACTGACGAAACCTCGCCGCTCGCGGAGTCTGTTGAGGTTGTGTCATTCGGCGCGGGGGTTGTGTCAGAGTCGTTGGTGGGATCGCTCGCCGATTCCACCAGCACGAACACGGCGGTCGGTCTCCCGCCGCTCTTGCCCGGTGAGGATTGCTCCCAGCGTCCCAAGCCGGCCGCGGCCAGAGCGTTCAACGTCTGCTCGGCATCGTCCGCCGACTTGAACTCGGCCCGTGATCGCATCAACGCGCGAACGGTGAGCCGTCCGCCGTGTTGCTCCGCCGCGTCGATGGCCAGGCGTCGCCGCCGGCTTTCTTCCGAGTCGTCACCGTTGCCGAGCAGCGCGGACACCCGCTTCGCTTCGTTCGCGAACCACTTCACCAACGCGATGGCCGCATCCATGCTCTGTTCATCGACCGCGCTGGTGGTCGCGGGCGTGTAGCCTTCCGCTGCCCAGCGAACCAATTGAATGAGCAACGCCAGCCGCGGGGCATAGGCTTCCAGCTTAGACCACGCCGCCGAAAGATCATCGCCGAGCAACGACTGCTCGCGGTTGTGAGCGTTGAAGAATCGGACGAATTTTTCTTTTGCTTCCAGCGACAACGGCAACGCGACGGAAACCGGGTTGCCGTGTTCGTCCGCGCCGAAGTCGAGCGACAGCAGCCGCTCGACAACGTGCCGATAGTTCGCGTCCGATTCTTCCGACACGTCCGCCTCGGACCATTGCTTCGGGCGTCGTGGCGGCATCGCCACCAGCAGCCGAGCCAGCAAGCCGTTGTCCCGCAACTCAGGATTCGACGCGACGCGAGACATCACCTTCGGCTGAATCCCACCCGTCACCAAAATGCAGGCTCGCGGAATGTGCCGGCATTGGTGATCCGTTTTCCGATCGACGGTGATCGGCCCCGCCCGATGAATCGACAGCCAGCGTTCGACATCGGAACCGCGACCGCTGCGATACTGATTGAAGCCGCCGAACCAGCCGGCCAGCTCGTCACAGCACAGCGTCAAGCCTCGCGGTTGCTGCTCCAACAACGGCGCGAGCGTCTCCACGGTCAGGTCATCCACCAAATACCGCTTGGCAACCGGTTCGGTGAGCGGAAGCGGGATCGCATCCCCGCGTTGTCGGCCGCTCCGTTTCCATTCTTGAACCGCCGCGTCGTACTCTTGCTTGGCTTGGTCGTATTGCAACCTCGCTTGCCGATACTCCACGAACGCCGCTGCCTGAATCGCGTCCAGCGGTTCTTTCGCGAGTGCCCATGCTGGCGACTTCATCGTTCCCGATGCCGAGACAATCACCGTCCACAGCAGACACGGCTCAGACCATTTCCGCTTGAGCTTCACGACGCGCGAGTTTCCCACCGCTCCGGCCAGGACGCTCAGCATCGGCAACGCGATGTAACACGGATCGCACCGCAGCGCGTCAGTCTTTCGGTGGATGCCAGCCGACGCTCACCCATCGCCGTCGCGCGGCGATTCGAGCTGGCCGGTTGAGTTGCAAAGCGACGATCGTCGCGCGACCAACGGCCGTCAATCCGACGATTTCGGTTCCGTCGTCCGACCAACGAAAATGATCCTGCCAACCATCTTGGCAGGGATTGAACAACGGCACTTCTTTCTTCGTCAGCGGATCAGCGACTCGCGTTCGATCAGATTTTCGTTGGTTACATTCCGCGCACGCACCCCTTTCAAGGTCTTTGATAATTGCTACAACCATTTCGATGACAGGGATTTGTCACGAACCGGGAGGGCACAGGGATGTTGCCGAGTGGCGTCTTGGACAAGTTCATTGAGCGGTGTCCGGCGGCGGTGATGGTGCGGGGGACTG
>CAMDPK010000164.1 GCA_945904015.1 Candidatus Kuenenia stuttgartensis
CCGCACCATCACCGCCGCCGGACACCGCTCAATGAACTTGTCCAAGACGCCACTCGGCAACATCCCTGTGCCCTCCCGGTTCGTGACAAATCCCTGTCATCGAAATGGTTGTAGCAATTATCAAAGACCTTGAAAGGGGTGGCAGCGTGCAGCCTAACTCGGTCCTGCACTGACGGCTGATCAATCCTGTGGGCGAGCAGGATGCCGGTGAAAATGGAATTCGTCAATCAATTCGGTTGAGAAAACCTCAGATCCCGGTCGCGTGTTAGGCGTGAGTATTCATGGGTCGGGGGACCGTCATCTTGAAATTAGCACGACGCGCAAGCGAGTGGTCGTGGTCGGAACCACTCGCTTGCGCGTCGTGCTAACAGGACTTCGGGAAGTTATTGCGTCCCCGTTCCTAAGCTGGTTCGCAGTCTCATGAGATGATTCTCCATCACTAGGTTTGAGGAGGCCACATTGACGAATGGTTCAGTCCGATTTGCGGTAGCGCCGCCGAGGATCGTATCGAGTTTGTACACTTGGTACATGTGTGCTAGGTAGCGTGGAGTCACTGCAAATCCGAATGTCGAATTTCGAAATCCGAAACAACCACGAATTCCGATCGGACAAGAGTTCCAATGAATGCAGCACCGTCGCTCCGCGGTGTTTCGAGTTTTGTAATTTGCTTCTGTTTCGGGTTTCGTGCTGTGGATGTGTTCCTGAAAAACAACACCCTCATCACGAACGATGTCCGTACGAACGCGACAGACTCGGTAGCACCTTCGTGACACACGGCCTACAGTCATGGGCATGCCGGTGACCACGAATAGCCCGAACACAGTGCTGCAAACCGCTTCCCCGGTCGGCTCGCAGATCGACTATCGCTACTTCATGAACTGCGTGCATTGCGGGTTGTGTACGTCGGCGTGCCCGACGTACCTCGAGACCGGCAACGAGAACGACAGCCCGCGCGGACGCATCTATCTGATGCGGAACGTCGTCGATGGGCGGATGGAGCTGACGGACTCGGTCAAGCATCATCTGGAACTTTGTCTCGACTGCCGAGCTTGCGAGACGGCTTGTCCGTCGGGCGTGCAGTACGGCCGGTTGATCGAGCCGTTTCGTGTCGAGATGCAGCAACGCGAACTGGCGGCTGGGGATTCACAGGCCAACGGCTGGTTTCAAAAGTTCATTCTTTATGGATTGTTTCCGTACGCGAATCGTCTGCGCTGGGCACTCGCGCCGGCGCGTTGGGCACAGCGTGTGGGATTGGATCGTCTTGCCGACGGATTGGGCCTGACGAAGTTGTTGCCCAAACAGCTTCAACGGATGCAGGCGTTGCTGCCGACGTTGCCGCCGCCGACTCCGCGATTGCCGGAGGTGTTGTCGCCGGTCGGCAAGCGTCGCGCGCGGGTCGCACTCTTCACTGGCTGCGTGGCGGATGCGATGTTCGGGCCGACGAATTGGGCGACCGCTCGTGTGTTGCAATACAACGGTTGCGAGGTCGTCGTGCCCCGCAATCAAGTCTGCTGCGGCGCGATCCACTATCACAGCGGAGCCGGCGAACCGGCGTTGCAGTTGGCACAGCAGAACGCCGCCGCCTTCAATGTGGACGACGTCGATGCGGTGATTGTCAACGTCGCTGGCTGCGGCTCGATGCTGAAGGATTACGGCCACGTCGCTCACGAACTCGCACCCGTCGGACAGGCTTCCAGCCTGTCAGGCCAGAATCGGCAGGCTGGAAGCCTACTCCACGAGCGGCTCGACAAGTTTGCCCACAAGGTCAAGGACGTCTCCGAATTCTTGATGTCGCTCGGCCCAATCAAGCCGACCGGCGAAATCAAACTCCGAGCGACCTACCACGACGCATGCCACTTGTGTCACGCGCAAAAGATTCGCGAGCAGCCGCGTGACTTGCTGTCGCTCGTCCCCGGCCTCGAACTCATTCCGCTGGCCGAAAGTGAGATTTGCTGCGGAGCGGCCGGAAGCTACAACCTCACTCAGCCGGAGATGGCTGCGCAGCTTGGACGTCGCAAGCTGGAAAATATCCTCAAAACGAAAACTCAAGCGGTCATCACCGGGAATGCCGGCTGCTCGCTGCAATTGCAAATGCAACTCCGTCAATCCGGCCACGACATTTGGGTCGCTCACCCGATGGACGTGCTCGACTTGAGTTACCGCGAACAACAACCTGCGTGCCTGCGATAGCCTTTCCCGTATTCCGCCCTCCGAATTCATTTTCCCATGATCAAAGCAGTCGTCTTCGACCTTGACGGTTTGATGTTTAACACCGAAGAAATCTTTCACGGAGCCGGTGTCGAACTGATGCGGCGGCGCGGCAAAGAGATGACTCCGGAATTCTTCACACTCATCATGGGCCGCCGAGCGGAAGAGGGTTATCCGTTGCTCGTCGAGGCGGCCGAGCTGGCCGACGATCCGATCGAGTTGTGGAAGGAATCGCACCAGCTTTTCATCGACATGCTCGACGAGCATCTGGCTCCGATGCCGGGGTTGTTCGAGTTGCTCGACCACATCGAGCGGAGCGGCTTACCCAAAGGGGTCGCGACATCGTCCGATCGAAGATATCTGCGACGCATTCTGACGCGGTATGAAATCCTCGAACGCTTCCACATGACGCTGACGGCCGAGGATGTGACTCAAGGCAAGCCGCATCCGGAGATCTACCTCAAGGCGGCCGAGCGGCTGTGCATTGAGCCGGAAGAAATGCTGGTGCTCGAAGACAGCCACAACGGCACGAAGGCCGCGGCCGCCGCCGGGGCACATATCATTTCGGTGCCGCACCGTTACAGTGCTCACCAAGATTTCAGCCCGGCACGCCACGTTGCCAGCAGCCTGATCGACCCGCACGTTTTGAAGCTGCTGCAACCCTGATCGAAAGGATTCCGCATGTCCGTTGCCGACGAAAGTCTAATCGCCGTGTTCGTCGATTTTGAAAACCTCGCGCTCGGCGTGAAGGACATGCACCAGGGGGAATTCAAGATTCAACTGGTGCTGAAACGGTTGCTCGAAAAGGGGCGGCTGGTTTTCAAGCGAGCCTATTGCGATTGGACTGGCTACGGCCACGCGGTGCGCGAGTTCCACGGGCACGGCATCGAACTCATCGACGTCCCGCACACGCGGCAAAGCGGCAAGAACAGCGCGGACATTCGCATGGTGGTCGATGCGCTCGACCTGTGTTACTCGAAGAATCACATCGACACGTTTGCGCTGCTGTCGGGCGACAGCGACTTCTCACCGCTAGTCAGTAAGCTCAAAGAGAACAACAAACGGGTCATCGGGTGCGGCGTCAAGAACTCGACGTCGGACATGCTGATCGCCAACTGCGACGAGTTCATTTACTACGACGACCTGGTCCGCATGGTTCAACGGGCGAAAGCCGCCGCTCGGCCGCCGAAACCCAGGGATCCTCACAAGGAAAAAGAAACTCCGAAGGAAAAGGAAGACACCGACAAGAAGCAGGAAGCGATCGAGTGGCTCTGCGAGATCGTCCGCTCTCAACAAGCCGACTACGAATCACTCTGGGGTTCGCAGGTCAAGCAGACGATCCGCCGAGTTCACCCAGGCTTCAATGAGGCGTACTACGGCTACAAGAGCTTCACGGACCTCATCAAAGACGCCGAGAGTCGCGGCCTGCTCCGCCTCGAATACGACGAGGCTCGCGGCAACTACAAAGTGAAATTGAAGGAAGACTAGGGATTGGAGGATGGGCACTCTTGCCCGTCGTGTTTTCGTGCAGTCGGGCAATCCGCCGCGGCGGACCACCCTCCGTCAGATGGCAAAGTCGGTCTCGCGGCCGAGGATGCGGTCGATGATGTCTTGCGGCAGGTCGATGACCTGCTTCGCTCCGGCTTCGCGGTCGGCGGGATTGATGCCGCAGTAAACGGCCCACGGGCCGAGATGCCGCCAGCGGCCGGCTCGTTTCGGTTCGTTTGGCAGGACCGGCGTCGTGCAGCGGTTGCAGCCGATGGTCGAGAAGCCTTGCGCGTGCAGCGGGTTCAGAATGACGTTGTGCTCGGCGACGTAGGCGTCCATTTGTTCGTCGGTCATCATCGCCAGGGGATTGATGCGGATGGTGCTGTTTTCGGTGTCAACTTGCAGCACTGGGCACATCGCGCGTTTGCCGCCTTCGCTGCGGCGCAGGCTGCCGACGAACGCGTGATATTGGCCAGCGACTAAGTTCATCGGCTCGACCTTGCGCATGTGGCAGCATTCTTTCTGACCTTCGACGGTCAGGTAGAGAACGCCGTGCTTCGCGGTCTGTTCGACCATCGTCAGCTTGGGGTGAAGCGTGACAATGTTGACGCCGTACTCTTTGATGATCCGATCACGCGTGTCGAGCGTCTCTTGAAACATGACGCCGGTGTCGACGAACAGCACGGGGATGTCGATCTTCGCGGTCGAGATCATGTGGCAGACGACGCAGCCCGCCTCTTGCATCGCGGAGATCGCCGCGAGTTTGTCGCCGAAGACTTTCTTCGACCACGCCAGCAATTCTTGCGGCGAGCGGGCTTCAAATGTTTGATTCAGATCAATCAGATCGGCTTGAGTCAGCTTGGGCATTTCAGATCCTTGGGAATCCACTCGCGAGGCTCAGGCCGTTCCGTGACCGAGCTATGGCTCGCGGTTGTAGTTGGCGAAATCTCGCCCAGCAAGCATATCCGCGAGAGCGCGTAGCGAAGGGACGCGACATTTTCTGGCGAGATCAGCCGGAACGCGCTAGCGTCCGGTTCGTGCATGGTCACACGTCAGAACCGGGGCTAGCGCCCTGCGGCTCATTGATCTGCCAAGAAGATTTGTCACATCCGTTGCGAAGGGCTATGGCAGGAACCGTTCTCGCTCGGCGGGAGACGGCAAGCGGCACGTCTCCTTCTTACCGAACCACCGATAACGGTTGGCGGCGACGAGTCGATAGCCGACATCTCGCAACGGCCGAGGGATCAGCCACAACAGCCAGCCGATCAGCGACCACACACCACCGAGCCGCCATAATACGCGGACGGCAGCCGCAGATCGGACGAACTCACGACTCGATGAATCCAGCCAGATGATTGTGTCGAATGACTGAGTCTTTGCACTCGGAACTCGGAACTCGGAACTGAGCACTTGCTTCGCCGTTTCGCCTTGCAGCGGGGCGAAGCGGATCGTTCCTCGACGGTCGCGGGACAGAACGAAGTCCACAGAGCGGTTGCACAACCCGCAGACACCGTCGAAGAACAAGACATTCGTCGGACGATCCGCTTCGCTGATCGCAGCAGCGTGTTCAATGCTGTCAGAGCTAGTTGTTGCCGAATTCATGAACCAGTTCCCAAGGGCGTCCGGCCGAGCGACCGAAGCTCGCGTCTGCGAGTCCGGCGAATGCTCCCTCTGCCATTTCCAATTCTCCTCGCAGCACTCGCAGGTGCGCGGGAGCTTGGATGCCGAGCTTCACTCGGCCGCGTCCAGTCTGAATCACCTGGATCGTAATGTCGTCTCCGATGCGAATCGTTTCCAATCGTTTGCGAGTCAGAACCAACATGATTTCGTCTCCCCCAATGTGTCGCGGCCATGTGCGTCATGGGTGTCACAAGGCTGAATCAAACTCCTGAGTAGCAGCCGCGAATCTGCTCCGTCATCGGTGAGTTTCCGTCGCTCACCGTGAGGGAGTTGAGGAAGCGAGTCGTGTGCCAATCGAGTGGGTGCCTCCAGAGGTTGTTGATCGGTGCCGCTCAATCTCAGCGAGCCGTTTGAGGTTCGGAACGAATCCGCAAAGACTGCCGCAGCGTTGCGGTGAGCCGTTGGAGTCTCAACCGCAGCCGTTCTGCAACATTCACCACGCAGAAATTACAAAACTGGGAATTACAAAGCTGAGAATGACAAAACGACGACGCCCGGTCGCGCGAACGACCGGGCGGCGGATTTGAGATTTCAAATCTCAGATTTCAAATTTCAGATGACCGCGTCACCAACCGAGCGACATGTTTGTTTCGATGGCTCGCTGAGCCTCGTGCAGATCGGAGCCGGTGTCGAGCATGTAGAGGCGGATCGCGTGGACCTTGTCGCCGTGGGCGCGCGAGAGGCAATCGCGAGCCACGTCGCAAGGTTCGGCGTTGCCGGCGATGCCGAGCAGTCGCTTCGAGATCACCCAAATGTCGCGCGGACGTTTGGTCAGCCGGACGACGTCTTCGCCGGGGTAATGCTCCTTCGCAACTTGAGCCGCCTGCTCTTGCGAATCGGCCCAGCCGATCATGATGTGCGCGTTGGTTTCAATTTCGTACAAGGCCATGATTCTGACTCCTTTGAAAAGCTGGCGGCGAAATCTTCCGAATGGTCCTGAGAGCGCCGATGAAGGCGACGATTTGATGAGCTTCGCGCGGCGTTGAGCACCTCGCGGTCGGAGTATAGTTGGGAGAAATCGAGCCTGCCATTGTGCTGTTAACGGACCGACTCATGAGGCAGCTTTTTCCTCAGCGGCGCTGCGACGGAGATAAAACGGTTCGAGCAGCCACGGATCGCTCAGTTCGCCAGCCAGAGCTTGCTGTTCCCCCAGCGCGGCGATGAATTCCGCTCGCGGATGCTGGAATTCGGGAGCGAGGACTCGCACGGAAGGGGGCAGAGCGGTTTGAAGCGATGCAGCAACCGGACCAGTGATTGCGATGTCCGGCCGCGAAGCAGTGATGTCTTGGAATCGTTGGCAGAACGAGCCGGTCGACTCGATGGCGATCTCGGCAAGTCGCGTGGGGCCGATCGTGGAATCTCCAAGGGCATAGCGTCCAACGAATAGGTCGCCCCGTTGAGCGTCCGAGACGACGAAGACCTCGGACACATCCGCTGGGCTGGCGGCGGCAATCGCACGGAAGGTGTCCACTGCCGCCAGTTGGCAACCAATCGCGTAGGCCAGCGTCTTCGCGAACACGACGCCGACTCGCAAACCGGTGAAGCTACCGGGACCGATGCTGACGGCGATGGTACTCAACTGTTGTGACGAGATGCCGGCTCGACGCAGCATCGCATCCACTTCGGCAACCAACGTTTGAGCGTGTCGGCGTCCGGTCTGTTGCAGTGAGACCGATTCCACCGTCTGGCCGGACTGTCGCAGCGCGACTGTTCCAGTCATTCCCGATGTCTCGACACCCAACGTCAGCAAGTTCACGCGGCGGTCCTGGAGGCAGCTATTTGGCCTCGACCTGTTTGTACAACTCCACGAACTGAGCTTGTTTGATCGGGAGCGAAACCGCAATGCCCGCCTTCTCGAATTTGCCACGAGCTGTTCGAGAGCGTTGCCATTCCTCCTCGGTCAATGTGCCGTCGCGATCGTTGTCGAGTCCCACGAAGACCTTCATTCCGGCCGTCATTTCCACCGGAGGTGCGGTGCTGGCGGGCACAGGGGCGGCAGCAGCGCTCGGCCTGCTGACATCGGACAGTGCTGGCGAGCGAGAGCCACTCGACGACGCCATTGCCATTGAAGTTGAACCGCTCGACGCTGCGGCGTTTTTCGTCGTGCTCTTTTTGGTGGCGGCGATGAGTTCGTCGGCCGTCAGCAGTCCATCGCCATTGCGGTCCAGGTCGAAGAATTGAGCGAAGGCTTTGCGATCCCATTCATACAAGCCGATCTGCCCGTCACCGTTTTTGTCTTTGTCGCGATAGTCGGTGGGGAGATCCTTGGTGACACGGACTTTCGGTTTCGCAGTTTTCTTGGAGGACTTGCTCGACGATGACGAATCTCCGCGACGGTCGCCGTCCTTGTCGTCTCTGCGGTCACGATCGCTCCGTCGAGAATCTCGATCAGAGGATTCGTCGGGGCGTCGATCGGAGCTTCCCGGAGGTCCACCACCGAACGAGGGAGGTACACCTCCAAACGAAGGAGGCCCACCACTACCGCTACCACCATCGGGTCGGCGGAACTGCGAAAAGTCGCCGCTGGATCGGGCTTGCTCAAATTGTTCGCGAATCTTCTGAGAGCCCTGAATGAACTCTTGCTGGCTGATCGGCCGCGAGACATCCATGCCAGCTCGCGCGTACATGTCGCGCATGAACCCCAACTCGTCCGGGTCGATCTGGCCGTTTTGATTGCGGTCCATCCGACGGAACGAATCCTCCGGAGACGGAATGCCGCCGCCCCCGAAGCCACTACCGCCGCGATCCCCTCCGCGAAAGCCTTGAGCGGTCGCAGTGGCACAGAATCCGCCACACAAAAGGCCCAACCCCAGAGCGAGCCCAGTTCCGTTGCGAACCCATTGAGCCGGGATGTTCATGTTGAAACTCCTGCCAAGAAGCGAGCCAAGTCCAAGTCTTTGGGGTTTTCTATCGACGCTGCCCCGATCTCTGAAGGGGCTGCGACAAACTGAGTCCTCGAATCCGCACGACCCGACTGATCGGTCTCTGCGGCGGATTTTGCCGGATCCGCACCGAGTTTCCACTCAGGCCAGAGCGGCAAAAGCCGAAGATTCCCGATACGACTCAGAGTCACCCAAGAGCCCCGAAACCGCCGGAGAATCCGGCACGTTCTTGAGTTTCGATTCCTGACGTGGGTAGCATCCGCCACCCCGGCTGGAATTTGCGGCGGAAACGGGTCTTCGGCGGTGACTGTCCTCGTATTCCCAGAGAGCCTCGCCATGAAAAACTCTTCGCATCGGTTGGCGGTCACGCTGACACTGGTTGCCGTTCTGTCGATGACTTCAACGGCGATGGCACAACGCCGCGGCGGTGGAGGAGGCTCTGGCGGCTTCGGCGGCGGTGGATCGACGGTCGGCCTGTTGCTGCGAGATTCTAATGCCGAAGAGCTCAAGCTGACCGACGAGCAAAAAGCCAAAATCCGTGAGATCAGCGACAAGCTCCGTGAGGACACTCGCGTCCGTGACCTGTTCGGGAAGATGGGGCCTGGTGCTTCGGAAGAGGATCGCACCGCCGCGACGGCCGAGATGGCCAAAATCCAAGCCGAACAGCGCACCCAGTCCGATGCCGATTTGAAAAAGGTGCTGGCTCCAGAACAATTCACTCGCTATCGCCAGTTGGCTTTGCAATCGCGTGGGGTCAACTCGCTTGGTGACAGCGACGTTTCCGGCGAGCTGAAACTCAGCGACGAACAGATCGCGAAGCTCAAAGCGCTCAGCGACGAGTCCGGCAAGAAGATGCGAGAAATGTTCAGCGGCGGCGGTTTTGGCGGCGATGACATGCGGACCAAAATGACGGAACTCCGAAAAGAGTTCGAAGACAAGCGACTCGCGGTTTTGACCGACGCTCAGCGTGAGCAGTGGACCACGCTCAAAGGCCCGGAGCCAACACCCGAAGGAGAGGCTCCGAAGGCCGACTCGAAAACGACGAGCACGACGGAGTCCACTCCGAAACCGGTTCGCGTCTCGCAGCCGATTGCCAGTGCCGAAGCGGTCACCAGCCAGACCGACGACAAGCCGCGCAAGCCGGTCGTGTCGTTCGGAAAATCGGCCGACGAATTTGCAGCCGCGAAGTCTGCGACGCTCAACACGGCCGACAAGCCGGCGGACGGGAGTGCCGAACCGACAAAGCCCGAAAAATTTTCGTTCAATTTCCAACATGCCGCCTGGGCCGACGTGCTCAAGACGTTCGCGGAATTGGCCGGTCTGACGCTCGACCTCAACGTCGTCCCGCCCGGTACATTCAACTACTTCGACGAGAAGGAATACACGCCCGAAGACGCTCTCGATGTCATCAACGGCTACCTGCTGCAAAAAGGGTATGTACTCGTCCGTCGCGATCAGTTTCTGGTCGTCGTCAACATCGACGACCCGATTCCGCCCAATCTGGTTCCGAAAGTGAAGGTGTCGGATTTGGCGAAGCGTGGAAAAAACGAGCTGATGAATATCGTCCTCCGAGTCGAAAATATCACCGCCGAAGAGGCCGCCGAGGAAGCCAAAGAACTCATCGGCCCGCAGGGAAAAGTCGTCGCACTGAAGCGATCGAGTGCCATCAGCGTCACGGATGTCGGCTCAAATTTGCAGCAGATTCACGACTTGTTGATCTCTCTGGGTGCGGCTCCGACAGACATCACTTTCATGGCCTACACGTTGAAGCACATCGACGCTCCGGAAGCGGAAGACAAAGTCCGCGCGATGTTCGGCCTGCAACGCGGCGTCGAATCGGTCGCTGAAGGTTCTTCGCGGTCTCGTTCCTTCGATCCTCGTGGCGGAGGCGAAATGCGTGACCGTGACGGCCGTCCGATCGTGATGCCCACGCCGACGAATACGAAGCCGAAAGTCCAAGTCAGTTCCGATGAACGCACGAATCGATTGCTGGTGACCGCCAACACGGCCGAGCACAAAATCATTGAAGAGTTGCTCAAAACCATCGACATGGAAGAGCTGCCCGGCGCAGTTCGCCGTCCACGCAGTCGCGAGCCGTACCTGCATGTCTACACGGCCAAGACCGCTGACGTGCAGGAAGTCGCCAAGACGCTCAACGTTCTGTACCCCGGCTGCGTCGTGAACGAGGACGGACGAGCCCGCCGATTGCACATCTTCGCGACACCGACTCAGCACGAGCAGATCGAACGCACGATCAAGCAACTCGACGGCGAGGGAATCTCAGGCGGAGCAACGGTTGCTGTGGTCCCGACCGGCCGCATCGATTCGCTGACGGCGGTCGCGACGTTGCAGGCGTTGTACGCCGCGGAGAAAGACGCCGCGCCCAGCATGACGCCGCATCCGACCGGTTACGGTCTGATCGTGCGCGGCAGCCTCGACCAAGTGAATCAGATCAAATTGCTGCTCACGCAAATGGATCCGAACGCGCTGAAAGGCGATCCGCAAAAGGGAACGCTGCGAACGATTCCACTCGGCGGCCGAGATCCCGAAGAGTTCTCGCAGATGCTCAAGCAGTTTTGGGGAGCGAAGAACTCGAATCCGATCATCGTCATTCCCTCGAACAACCGGCCGGTTCGCGACCAGCGCGTCCCGTCAGCAGTACCGAGTTCCGATGAAACCGCTCCGCCGCGCGAGACGACTCGGCCCTCGCGACCGACCAGCCAAGCACCGGTCGATGCCGCAGCCGACAAGCCAGTCAGCGCGAAGCGCAAAGCCCCGAAAGCCGACTCGAAGCCGAGCACTCAGCCACGAGCACAAGCCACCGAAGCAAAGGTGTTCACCGCCAGCTTCCGCGACGAATCGTCCGCTGAGGTTGCGGAACCCAACAAGTCCGCGAAGCCCAACAAAGCCAAAAAGAAAAACGCCAACAAGAAGCCGAACCCGAATAAAACTAAGAAGAAGTCGGCCAAGAAGCCGCAGGCCGCTCCCGAAGCGTCAACCGCTCCGAAATCGGATGAGCCAGCAAAAGAAGCACCGGCGACGGACGACGCACCGGGTGAGCCGATTCGCATCCTTTCCAGCGGCAGCAATTTGGTCATCTCTTCCAAAGACGAAGCCGCGCTGGATGAGATGGAACGGCTGATCGAACTCATGCAGGAAGCAACACCGTCGAAGCCGCGCTGGACGATCTTTTACCTCCGCTCGGCCGACGCCAGTGAAACGGCCACGATGCTCGAACGACTCTTCCCGACCAGTTCGGTGTCGTCCGGTTCCAGCAGTTCCAGCGGAATGCTCGGCGAGCTGACCGGTGGAATGAGTTCAATGGGCCGCAGCCTGATGAACGCGACGGGACTGTCGAGCGCGATGGCCGGTTCACTCACGCTGCGAATCATTCCGGACGTTCGCTCGAACGCTCTGTACGTTGCCGGCCCGGCCGATCAGGTCCGCGAGGTCGACGCGATGCTGCGAGTGCTCGACTCTTCCGAATTGCCGGAACAACTTCGCGACCGCACGCCGCATCGCATTCTGGTGCAGCACGCGGAAGTCGAAGATGTCGCGGCCATCGTCAAGGAAATCTACAAAGATGACATGACCCCCGAAGGCCAACAGCCCGGTCAGCAGCCGAACCCGTTCGCCATGCTGATGGGCGGCGGCGGCAGCAGTCGAGGTGGCAGCAGCCGTGGCGGTCAACAACAGGCTCGCAGCATCAAGCTGACGCTCAGCACGGATGCTCGCACCAATACGTTGATCATCTCCTCCAGTGATTCGCTCTTCCGGCAAATCGAGTCACTGGTTCAAGCGATCGACGACGACGCTCGCGCCGCGAACCGAACTGTCCGAGTGGTCGATATCAAGGGGAGCAACTCGGCGGCGGTTCAAACGGCGTTGGGCGCGATGTACTCGAAGATCAAAGTCGGCTCGTCCAGCCGAACGTCCTCTTCATCGTCTCGCAGCAGTTCGTCGAGTAGCGGTTCTTCGAGTCCGCCGTCGTTCGGTTCAGGAGGCTTCACGCCTGGGAGTTCGCCCTTCGGAGGCTTCGGTGGCAGTCCCTTTGGCGGCGGAAGCCCATTTGGCGGTGGAAGTCCGTTCGGCGGCAGCAGTCCGTTCGGTAGCAGTAGCAGCCGCTTTGGTGGCAGTAGCCGAGACGGTGGCCGATAACGTGGGGCGGGTTTCCAACCTTCCCACGCTGCGGCAGGTTGAAAACCTGCCCCACGGAGTTACGACCGGAATTCGCCCGCGACAAATTGGTCGGATGCCGACCAATCTCACCGTCCCGGTGGCCGATCGAGCGGTGACTTTCGGTATTATGCTCGCGACGCAGAACGGTTTTCGGCGGAGCGGATTCGCACGCTTCAAACAAGGTTTTCTCAGATGGACATCGGTGACGTACTTTTGGATCGCGGGCTGCTCAGCCTGCCGGAACTCGAAACGCTCCGCGCGACGGCCAACGGCAAGCGTGTGGATCAGGTCGCCGTCGAACAGGGACTGCTGACTGAAGAGCAGGCGTTGCGGGCGCTCGGCGATGAATTGGGAATGCGATTCGTCGAACTCAACGATTTTCCGATCGACCGCGAGTTGCTCTCCAAGTTTCCGACGACGGCGATCTTCCGGCACTCGCTGCTGCCGCTGCGACGGAACAACGGTCGAGTCGAAATTGCGACCGCTGACCCGTTCGATCTCGAAGCGCTCGACGAGCTGAGTTCGCTCAGCGGCTTCCGCTTGGAGCCGGTGCTCACGCGGCGCGACGATCTCGTGCGGCTCATCAAAGAGCATCTGGGCGTCGGCGGCGACACGATCAACGAACTGGTCGCGCAGCGCGGCGACGATGTCGATGCCGATTACCTCGCCGAGGTGGCTCGCGCCGACAGCGAACTGGCTCAGATGGCTCAGGCCGCCTCGGTCATCCGGCTGGTCAACGAGTTACTGCTCGAAGCGCTGGCCCAACAGGCCAGCGACGTGCATATCGAGCCGAGCGATAAAGGATTGGCGGTGCGGTATCGCGTGGACGGCTTGCTTCGCTTGCAGGCGGTGCCGCAAGAGATTCATCAGTTCTATCGGGCGATCGTCACGCGGTTGAAAATCATGGCGCGGCTGAACATTGCCGAGAAACGTCTGCCGCAGGACGGCCGCATCGAACTCCGCGTCGCCGGCCGCGAGATCGACGTCCGCATGTCGATCATCCCGATGATCCATGGCGAAGGGGTCGTGCTCCGAATCCTCGACAAGGGGCGGATGACCTTCAACCTGTCGAGCATGGGCATGCCCGACGAAATCAAGGTGCCGTTCTACAAGCTGATCAATATGCCGCACGGGATCGTGCTGGTCACGGGGCCGACCGGTTCGGGCAAATCGACGACGCTCTACAGCGCGCTCAACGAGATCAAAGATCCGACACTGAAGATCATCACGGTCGAAGACCCGGTCGAGTACCAGATGGCGGGGATCAACCAGATTCAAGTTCACGCGAAGATCGGTCTGACCTTCGCCGCCGGTTTGCGAAGTATTCTGCGTCACGACCCCGACGTGATCCTGATCGGCGAAATCCGAGACTACGAAACCGCCGAGAGCGCGATTCAGTCGTCGCTGACCGGACACCTCGTGTTCAGCACGTTGCACACCAACGATGCCGCGAGCGCCTTCACTCGCTTGATCGACATGGGGGTCGAGCCGTACCTCTGCGCCAGCACCGTCGAAGGCGTGCTCGCTCAACGACTCGTGCGTCGCTTGTGTGCCAAGTGCAAAGTCGCATTTCATCCCACCGACAGCGACCTCCCGGACGACTTCCCTCGCCCGCTGCCGGAGAAACTTTTCAAACCGGCCGGCTGCCGCGACTGCCGCGACACCGGCTACTCCGGCCGCGTGGGCATCTTCGAGCTGATGACTACTGACGACGCGATTCGCCAGCTCTGCATCGAACGAGCCAGCTCGACGCAGATCCGCCACGTCGCGCTGAAGCACGGCCTCATTACTCTTCGCCAATGCGGCTACGGCCGAGTTCTCGAAGGGGTCACCAGCGTGGACGAAGTCGCCCGCATCACCAAGGGCGACCTCAACTAAATCGGCATCTGGCCGGTCGCAGTTAGCCTTGCTATGTTCCGTCTGAGGCGTCCTGCTGTTGGAGCAGACGCTCGATGTTGAACGTCCTGGCCCAAGATTCGCGAGTTGTTAATGGCGTCTGATCCAAGTGATTCTCTTTCCAGTCTTCTCGAAGACCGCATCCTGATCCTCGATGGCGCGATGGGGACGATGGTGCAGCGTTTCAAGCTGGAAGAAGCGGACTTTCGCGGCGAGCGATTTCGCGAACACTCACAAGACCTCAAAGGCTTTAACGACATCCTCGTGCTGACGAAGCCGGAGGTCATCGAGTCGATTCATCGGCAGTACTTCGAGGCTGGGGCGGACATCGTCGAGACCGACACGTTCAACGCTCAAGCGGTGTCGATGGCGGATTATGGCCTCGAAAGCTTCGCCTATGAATTGAATGCCACGGCGGCGCGGTTGGCTCGATCTGTGGCTGATGAAATCCAAGAGCGAGACCCGTCGAAGCCGCGGTTTGTGGCTGGGTCGATCGGCCCGATGAATCGTTCGCTGTCAAACCGCTGGAACGATCGCGACACAGACAAGCCCGAAGTGACCTTCGATGAAGTCGTGGCCGCATACACCGATCAGATTCGAGGACTCGTCGATGGCGGAGTGGACTTGCTGCTCCCGGAAACTTCATTCGACACGATCAACATGAAGGCGTGCTTGCTGGCGATTTCTCGGCACTTTGATCAAACCGGCAAACGATTGCCCGTGATGGTTTCGGCGACGGTCTTCGAGGCGAATGGCGGCACGACATTGTTTGGTCAGTCCATCGAGGCGTTCTGGCAGGCGGTGTCGCACTTCCCGATGCTGAGTATTGGGTTCAACTGCGCCGTCGGTCCCGAAAAGATGCGGCCCTGGATCCAAGAACTCTCCGCGCTCGCGCCGAAGTATGTGTCGTGCTATCCGAACGCCGGGCTGCCGAATGCGCTGGGCGAATTCGACATGACTCCCGACACGATGGGCCGGCTGGTTGGCGAGTTCGCCGAGAACGGTTGGGTCAACATCATTGGTGGTTGTTGTGGCAGTACGCCGACTCACATCGCAGCGATCGCGGATGCGGTGAAGTCGATGAAGCCGCGGCGCGTTCCGAGCGTCCCGCACTACACAACGTTTTCAGGCCTGACTCCGCAATACATCCGGCCCGAAAGCACGTTTTTCATGGTCGGTGAGCGGACCAACGTCACCGGATCGAGAAAGTTCGCGAGGCTCATCAAGGATTCCAAGCTGGACGAAGCGATCGCGGTGGCGCGGCAGCAAGTCGAGAGCGGCGCGAACATGATCGACGTCAACATGGACGAAGGTCTGCTCGACAGCGAAGCCGAGATGACTCGTTTTCTGGACTTGGTCAACGCGAACACGGAAGTCGGTTCTGTGCCAGTCATGGTCGATAGCTCGAAGTGGTCGGTCATCGAAGCGGGGCTGAAGTGCCTGCAAGGGAAGGGAGTCGTCAACTCGATCAGCTTGAAAGAAGGCGAGGAAAAGTTCCTCGAACAAGCCCGGCTGGTCCGGCAGTACGGAGCCGCCGTCATCGTGATGGCCTTCGACGAAGGCGGCCAAGCCGTGACCGCCGACCACAAAGTTTCGATCTGTCAGCGAGCATTCAAGCTGCTGACCGAGAAGGTCGGCTTCCCGCCCGAAGACGTCATCTTCGATCCGAACATTCTGACCATCGGCACGGGCATGGAAGAACACGCGAACTACGCGGTCGAGTTCTTCGAGGCCGTGCGGCGGATCAAGCAGGTCTGTCCCGGAGCGAAGACTTCCGGCGGCGTGAGCAACGTCAGCTTCTCGTTCCGAGGCAACGACGCCGTGCGAGAAGCGGTCAACGCGGTATTTCTCTATCACGCCATCAAAGCCGGCCTCGACATGGGGATCGTCAATGCCGGCCAACTTGAGGTGTATGAGGAGATCGACAAAGAACTGCTCACGCACGTTGAAGACGTCGTTCTCAACCGCCGTCCGGATGCGACCGAGCGGCTCATCACGTTTTCCGAGAAGTTCAAATCCGTCGGCAAAGGGGAGTCGGCCGCCGCCGTCGAAGAGTGGCGAAACGGCACCGTCGAAGAGCGACTCAAGCACGCGATGCTCAAGGGAGTCACCGACCACATCGACGAAGACACCGAAGAGGCGCGGCAAAAATACGGCCGTCCGCTGAACGTCATCCAAGGCCCGCTGATGGCCGGCATGAGCGTCGTCGGCGAACTGTTCGGTGTCGGCAAGATGTTTCTGCCGCAGGTCGTGAAGTCCGCCCGCGTGATGAAGAAAGCCGTCGCGTACCTGGAACCGTTCATGGAAGCGGAGAAGTTGGCAGAGGGTGGAGTGGGGAGTGGGGAGTGGGGAGCGAAAATGCAGTCGTCCCCACTCCC
>CAMDPK010000165.1 GCA_945904015.1 Candidatus Kuenenia stuttgartensis
CATCGAGACCCACCAAGCTTGATGGTGGGTCTCGATGACTCGACCCACCCTACAAAGGCCAGACATGCAGTCGATCTCGCGGAACATCTTGGTGCTGGCATTGGCGGCGAGCGTCGGTTGCCAAAGCGCAGCTCGGCCATCACCGTGGCAGACACGGCGTGTGCCCAGTTCGCCTCCGGCCACGACGTCACCGGCCGCCCCTCGCAGCAGTTCGCCGGTGTGGCAGCCCACGCCGGCCGACGGCAATGGAAAGCGAGTGCCCGATCCGACTCCTGACCCGCAAGCCAAGAGTGGCGGTGCAACTCTCTCAGGCAAACTCAACGTGCAAGCCAACAAGCCGGTCGCGCCCGGAGCGGAGTCCCCTCAACTCCGCTTCACGCCGGTGCCGCCTCGAAGTTCGTCGGAGAAGGAGCCGACGAATGGAGCCGCTGTTGGTTCGCGCGATGTCCCAGGCGGCGAGACGACACCGGATGTGATCGTCTCGCCGCCGAAAACCGTCGTGAAGAAATCAGACGCGAACAAACAAGCGGGGCCGAGTCTCGGCTTTGAAGCTCTGCCGCCGCCGAGTGATTCGGCGTCAAACGACTCGCCGCTAAATTTGAAAATCAAAGGCCAAGGACAACGGCCTGTCGGCGGAACGGTCACGTTCGACGTCGTCGTGCGCAACGACG
Organism: Candidatus Kuenenia stuttgartensis; assembly: GCA_945904015.1. Classification (GTDB taxonomy): domain Bacteria; phylum Planctomycetota; class Planctomycetia; order Planctomycetales; family Planctomycetaceae; genus SXKJ01. The sequence continues at coordinate 672 of CAMDPK010000165.1, forward strand.
GAACGGAGACGATGGCCAATGTGCTGGTCAACGTCGAGTTCGAGGACGCGCTCGTCTTTCCCGGCAGCGAGGAGCGACGGCTGAAGAAAAGCCTCGGCCAGTTGCTCCCCGGCCAATCGCGCGAGATGCGGCTGACGTTGACGAGCAGTCGACTCGGTCAGCACGAATGCAAATTCTCCGTCACGGCGGACGGCAGCGACCCGATCGAGCAGACTGCGAAGGTCGAGTTCATCGACGCGAAGTTGCTGGTCCGTCTGGTCGGTCCCGCTCGCCGCACGGTCGGCAGCCGCGCCGAGTTCACGGTCAAGGTCGCCAACACGTCCGATCAACCGATCGACGACTTGCAGGTGACGCTGCATCACGACTCCGCGTTGACTCCGCACGTCGCGACCGGCGGCTTCCAGAAGGAAGAGCATTCGCTCCGCTGGTCGCTCGGCCGCTTGGAGGCGGGCGCGGGCGTCCAAGTCCAAGCCGAGTTCGACTGCCGGCAACTCTCCGAGCAAGCCTGCATCACGGCAGAAGCTCGCAGCGAGCAACTGTCGGCCGTCGCCGTCGAAGACTGCGTGACCGTCGTCGCCGTTCCGGGCCTGCTCGACCTGCGCGTCTCCGACCGCACCGATCCGCTCAAAGTCGGCGACGACGCCGAGTTCGAGATCACCGTACAAAACCTCGGCTTGCAGTCCGTCTCCGAAGTGCAACTCGACGTGCAAACGTCCGAGCATCTGCAAGCCGGCACGCACGCCGCGAAACTCGACGACCGCGAAGTGACCCTCACGCAAACAGACCGCGACGGCACGTTGCGAATCACTCTGCAGGACTCACTGCCACCCGACGCGACGCTGAGGATCATACTCCGCGCGAAAGTCCTCCGCCCCGGCGACGCCGAGCTGCGCGTGGTCGCGACAGTCGGCTCCGACGGCTCACCCGTCGAGACGAACGAGTTCACGTCGATCAATCCGTGAAGGGGGTCGCAGAAGTAATTTTGTAGCCACGCTCGCCAAGAGCTTGGGTGTTCCGCAAGATTCCCACGCTCTTGGCGAGCGTGGCTACCCAAAGATCAATGCGGTTCCAGTTTGGATGAGGAATCATGCCCAAAACGATTCTCGGCATCGGAGCACATTACGACGACTGCGTTTTCGGCATCTCCGGCACGCTGCTGAAGGCGGTGCGGAAAAATCATCGGGTCGTGATTCTCAGCCTGATCGGCGACTACTCGAACTGGAAACCGGCAGCGGGGCGGCACAAAGAGATCGTCGACGGGACGGTCAAACTTGGAAAAGAGAACGGCGTGGAAATGCGATTCCTCGACTTCGCAGGGATGCGTTTCGACGTGAACCAAGCGACGAAGATCGCCGTCGCCGAAGCGATCACCGAAATTCAACCTGATGTCGCATTCATGCTTTGGCCGCACGACAGCCATCCCGATCACGAAGTCGCATCAGCCTTGAGCAAGACGGCTCTGGGGCATGGCGACCGGTTGCTCGACGGTGCTCAAGCTCAGCGGTTTCGCGGAACCGGCCGCATTTTCCAATTCGACAACGGCCCCCGGCACACGGTCGGCTTTGAGCCGAACACGTTCGTGGATGTCACCGACGAATGGCCACAAGCGATCGCGTGGCTCGGCAAGTTGATGGCTTTGGTTCGCAACGAGCCGTTTGATCCCGACAAGCCCGACGGTGCGATGCGAACGAAGGAGAGTATTTCCGCCTATCGCGGTGCCACCTGCGGAGTCCGTTACGCCGAAGCTTTTCGCTCGGTGAATGCCTATCCGCAGGAGATTCTGTGATCGAAAGCCGCACGCACCGGCCGATGATTTCGCAGATGGGGAAGAGCCGACTCCCACCAAATTGACTTTGTTGATGTATGGGAGTCTAATCCGAACCAACATTTCCCGGCGGAAGATCGTCTGAGAGGGCGCGAAACCGTGAACCGCGACGCTGGAACGTCCCACTGCTCGGTGGGCTCCCGATCCAGTTTGCTCGCATCGTCGGGAGGAACTCAAACTTAGCGGAGGTTTCTCAATGAAGGGCTTGATGCGAGGAATGATGGTGGCCGGCTGCGTCGCTGGTCTGGTGATTGGCTTTGGTGCGCGAGTCGAAGCTCGTCCGAACTACAAGAAGGCGTTCGACACGAAGTACGAGAAAGTCGCCAAGGACAACAAAACAACGTGCGTCGTCTGCCACAAGGAAGGCACCGACGACAAAAAGATGCGCAACAACTACGGCGAAGCGCTCGCCAAGAACATCGCCAAGATGGAAAAGGACGAAGCCAAGATCAAGGAAGCGTTCGAGAAGACCGAGAAAGAAAAGAGCGCGATCAAGGACAAGACCTTCGGCGATCTGCTGAAGGACGGCAAACTGCCGGCCAGCAAGTAATTTCTTGCTGAACACCAACGGCAAAATATGAAGGCCACCCGCAAGCGGGTGGCCTTCTTTTTTGTCCTGTGATCGGCACCCAGCGAATTACTCGATGATGATGTCCCGCACCGTTCCGCCGCCGGGGATCATCGGCAGCACATGCTCTTGGTACGGGCAAATGACGTCGAGCACATAGGGGCCGGGATGAGCGAGCATCTCGGCGATCGCGGCCGGCAGCTTGGCCTTGTCTCGCACCTGGCTGGCCTTCACACCGAAGCCTTGCGCGAGCTGCGTGAAGTTCGGGTACGTCTCGCCGATCGTGCCGTCCCCTTGGCCGAGCGCCTCCGGGCGATCGATTGGGCCGAGGTAGGTGTGTGCTCGGCTTCCATCCATGAAACGATCTTCCCACTGCACCACCATGCCGAGGTGTTGGTTGTTGAGCAGCACGACTTTCACCGGCAGATTTTCACAGTGCAGCGTCGCCAGTTCTTGGACGTTCATCAGAAACGATCCGTCGCCGTCAATGTCGATGACGAGGCTGTCCGGGTGAGCGACTTGCACGCCCATCGCGGCGGGCAGTCCAAAACCCATCGTGCCGAGTCCGCTGCTGCTGAGCCATCGCTTTGGTTGATTGAATTTGTAGTACTGGGCCGCCCACATCTGGTGCTGGCCGACGCCAACGGTGATGTAGGTGTCGCGATCCTTGGTTTGCCGCCAAAGCTCTTCGATGGCGTACTGCTGATTGATCAAGTGCGGCGATTGCTCTTTGTAGGTCAGCGGGTACTTCGCCTTCCAATCGGCGCATTGCTTGACCCACTCGTCGATCTGCGGCAGGTCGGCGTCGGTCAGCGTCGCGTTCAACGAGACCAGCACGTCGTAAACGTTGGCCACGATCGGAATGTGAGCTTCCTTGTTCTTGTGAATTTCCGAGCCGTCGATGTCCACATGCACGATCTTGCCGTGCTTGGCGAACTCTTCGAGCTTACCCGTGACGCGGTCGTCAAATCGCACACCGAACGCCAACAGCAAGTCGGCTTCGTTGACCGCGTAGTTGGCGTAGACCGTGCCGTGCATTCCCAACATGTGCAACGACTGCGGATCTTCACCGGGAAACGCACCGAGGCCCATCACGGTCATCGCGACGGGAATGCGAGTCTTCTTCGCGAACTTTGTCAGTTCGTCAGCCGCGTCGGAGTTGATGACTCCGCCACCGACGTACAGGACCGGCCGCCGGGAGTGCTTGATCGCCGCGAGCACCTGCTTGATCTGTTCTGGTGCGGCCTTCTTGCGTTCTGGGTGATAGCTCGGCAGGTTCATCGGTGGATCCCAGTCGATGTCTCCTTCGAGCGCCGCCGTCTGAATGTTCTTGGGGAAGTCGATCAGCACCGGACCCGGCCGGCCGGTCTTGGCAATGAAGAACGCCTCTTTGACGATTCGCGGAATGTCGCGCAACGCCTGTTGGACGTCATCCGCTTCTCGCCAGTCGCGAGCGGTGATCATGTAGTAGTGCTTGGTGATCGCACGGCAGATTTCGACGATCGGCGTTTCCTGGAAAGCGTCCGTGCCGATCACTTTTTGTTGCACCTGGCCAGTGATCGCGACCATTGGCACTGAATCCATCTTGGCGTCGGCGATTGCGGTCACCAGGTTTGTTGCGCCCGGTCCGCTGGTCGCCATGCAGAGTCCGACTTTGTTCGTCGTCCGGGACACTCCTTGAGCGGCGAATCCGCCACCCTGTTCGTGCCGAGGCAGAATCGTCCGAATGCCGTCCTTCCGCCGCAGCAACGCTTGGTGCAACGGCATGGAGGCTCCACCGGGATACGCGAAGATCGTATCGCCACCATTGCGGACCAGAGCCTCAACCAGAATGTCAGCTCCGGTCATCGGCTTGGTGGTGGACTTGGATTTGGCGGCGGATTGGGGTTCAACAGCGGGCACGATCGGATCCTTCTGGCGATGAAAACAAAACGATTCTGACGGTTGTCGGGCGGTGTTCGCCAAGTCGGCTCAGCATGAGCCGAAACGAGTCGCGGCAGTGTATCGGCACTTCCGAAGGCTGACGAGAGGCCGTGCAGCGAGGACGGCATTTTCCGCAACAGCGCTCTCAAGAAGCAATTTAGCTCGACATTGACGACCGCGATCGACGGCTAAGCACCGATGACCGGCAACTCTTCCGTCACGGCGGTCAAGTCGATGACCGCGCCCAGCATGCGTGTTGGGGTGCCCTGAGAGTTGCGAACGATCGAGGCCTTGATCAGGAACAATGGAGTTGTTCCGTCGCGGTGCTTGGCTCGATGCACCGTTTGGAATTTACGAGCACCGTTGCGGATGGCTTGTTCGAGCGCCGAGGTGACTCGGTCATAGTCGTCCGCGTGAATGTGGCTGAGCCACGCCTGTAACGAGTCCGGCAACTCGTGGTCGTGATAACCGAGCATCCGTTTGAAGATCGGCGAGAGATACAGCTCGTGCGATCGCAGCGGCCAATCGAAGACGCCGATCTCCGTCTCGGCCATGACCTGCGAGTTCCAATCGTCGAGCGCTTCCAACTCGGCAATCATCTGTTCCAATTCAGCCTGTGGATGATAGCTGCTGGGAGCAATCATGGTGCGGTCCCTTGAAGCGGTTCGAGAGCAAGATTCGTGAAGACAATGGCGTCGCAATTCACGCCGAATCAACTTGTCGAAAACAGAGGCCGGCCCTGGCGATGTCATTAAAGCGTCGTGGGAGCCAGCCTCCGAGTCTGCAACGGCGGCGAACCGCAAAATCTGGCGAGGCTTCGCCGAATTGTGCGGTTGGCGCGGATGTGCGAGTCCATCCGATTGGCGCGAATCCCGCGCGGTCCAGTCGCCGTTTCATCACAACCAACCGACTGCAGCGACGTGCCAAATTGAATGGTCCCGCGCAGAGTTCACATTTCGTTCAGCCATTCGCAGAGCCGACCATTGCTCGAGTGAAGAACGGGGTTGGATATGTCGTGTTGAACAACGATCGTCGGCCTACGATGAGTCCTGCGGTCGTTGTTTTGCCTGCCATGTGTTCAAAGACATTCACAACTGAAGTCCCTGACGCGATCGACAACACACTCGCAACAGAAACTTGTTCATTTCACGAAGCGCTGCGGCGTGCTCGTAGCTGCGACCACTACCTTTTTCCAGTTGAACCGGGACGCTTTGGATCCTTCGCCAGCGGCAACTTGACCGTCTTCCCGGTCCACGCGGATTGGTAAATCGCCAGAATGATTTCGACCGACTTGCGGCCTTCAATGCCGTCCACCAACGGTTGCCCTCCGGTCTCGATGGCATTGAGAAAATCCTTCAATTGCAGCATGTGGCCGGTGTAGCTGATCGCTTTCGGGTCTGATGCTCCGCCGGTTCCGGCGTTGCCGCTCAGTTTTTCGAGCAGCTTGGCGTCCTTGGCCAGCTTCTTCTCGAACTCCCACATCCTGATGTTGTCTTGCTCGACGATCACCGAACCAGCCGAGCCGTGAATCTCCGTTCGCTTGAGCAAACCCGGAAATGCGGCCGTGGTCGCTTCGAGCACGCCGAGCGCCCCGCTTTTGAACTTCACGCACGCGGCCGCCACGTCTTCGACTTCGATCCGCTCGTGAGCCAGCAAGGCCGTGACGCCGTTGACCTCGGCGACTTCGCCCATGAACCAGTACAGCAAGTCGACGTTGTGAATCGCCTGATTCATGAATGCTCCGCCGCCGTCCAAAGCCCAAGTCCCGCGCCAGCCACCTTGGTCGTAGTACTGTTGCGTCCGCCACCACTTCACGAAGGTGTCGCCGAGCGTCAGCTTTCCGAAGCGGCCGGAGTCAATCGCTTCCTTGAGCGCGATATTCGCCGGGCTAAACCGCGACGGCATGATTGAGCAAATTCGGACTTTGTTCTTTGCCGCCGCGTTGATAATCGCGTCGCACTTGGCGAGCGTGATCTCCAGCGGCTTCTCGACGACGACATGCTTGCCAGCATTGCACGCCTTCACTGCCGGATCGCCGTGAGCGCCGCTGGGCGTGCAGATCGTCACGACATCGACCGCCGGATCTTTGAGCATCTCTTCCAGCTTGTCGTACTTCTGGCACTTGTTCGCCGCCGCGAATTTCTCCGACGACGGAGCGAATGCGTCGTAGCACGCGACGATCTTTGCACCCTTGATATGTTCGATCGCCATCGCATGAAAGTTGGCAATCATCCCGCAGCCGACAATGCCGAATCCGAATTTCTGAGCCATTGGTTTTGTCCTTTGTGATTTTCTGAAAGTAACCCGAAGCGTCAGCGAGGGCGAGTGTTTCACGAAACTCCGAATTCATCGCGTACTGAAGCGTCCGCCCTCGCTGACGCTTCGGGTTACTCGGTGACTTCCACTCGGCAGATTTTTTTCTTGCCGACGAACAGCAGCAAACCGGTTTCAACCGAGATCGCTTGGTCGTGAGTTTCGATGCGTGTCTTGCTTTCGCTGAAATACGCTCCGCCTTGAGCGATCGCTCGCCGAGCATCGCTCGTCGAAGGAGTGAGTCCGGTTTCGACCAGCAGCCGCGCAGCACCGAGCTTGCCATCCGTCAGCGTCGAACGCGACAGCATCACGGTTGGGATGTCGGTCGGCAGCCCACCCTCGCCGACTTCCTGCTGCCAGCGATTCGCGGCGGCATCGGCTTCGGTGGCCGAGTGATATTGTCCAATGACCGCGCGAGCCAGCGTCGTCTTCGCTGTCTTCGGATGTCCGGCCATGAGCGCGTCGATTTCGGCCAGCGGGATGTCGGTCAGCAACTCGAAGTACATCCGCATGACGGCGTCCGGCACCTGCATGAACTTCTTCATCATGTCGAACGGCGACTCGGAAATACCGATGTAGTTTCCGAGGCTCTTGCCCATGCGTCGCACGCCGTCGAGACCGACGAGGATCGGCGACATCACGCCGATCTGCTGCGACAGTTTTTGATCCGCTTGCAGGTCGCGAGCCAGCATGAAGCTGTAAAGCTGCTCGGTCCCGCCGAGTTCGATGTCCGACTTGATGACAACCGAATCCCACGCCTGCATGATCGGGTACAGGCACTCGTGCAAAAAGATCGGCGTCTCGGCCGCCATCCGTTTGGCGAAGTCGTCGCGAGTCAGCAACTGTGCGATCGTGACTTTGCCGCACAACTGCAAGATATCCGCGAACGACATCGCACTGAACCAATCGCCGTTGCGGTGGACCTCGGCCTTCGAGAGGTCGATGACCTTGCCGACCTGTGCCAAATAATCGACTGCGTTGGCTTCGACCTCATCCGCCGTCAGCCGCTTGGCCCGTGCGTGATCGCGGCCGCTCGGATCGCCGACGAGTGCCGTGTAATTGCCGATGATGATGACCGCTTGGTGGCCCAGTTCTTGGAACTGCCGAATTTTTCGCAGCGGGACCGTGTGACCCAGATGTACGTCGATGCCGGTCGGATCGATGCCATATTTGACGCGCAACGGCGTATTCGTGTCGCGGCTCTTGGTCAGCTTCGCGGCGAGTTCGTTCTCAGGAACGATCTTCTCGACACCGCGGCGAATGACCGCGAGTTGTTCGTCAACCGGAGGAAATGGCATCGTGAGTTCAAGCAGTGAGAAATGACATTGGAGTACCGGAGGCTCGCGCCCGCGTAGACCGGACGCCCACGTCCGGTCACAAAAATCGTTCGGACGTAGGCGTCCGAACTACCGCAGCGAGGCGATCCGTGAACGGGCCGTAAACTAACACCGGCCGCGGACGCTCGCCAGCATCGGTCAGCGCGGCTTCACGAGGTCTTCGTCCCCCGGCTCGAAGCCCTTCTCTTCGGGTGTGTCGCGAGTCAGCACCTGCCAACTGGCTCCAGTCTCGCGGAACGCCGAAAAATCGGTCGGTGAGTAACACCACTCCAAGTTCGGCGTGTTGATCCGGCGGCCTTTGAGTTCGTGTGACCACATCGCCGCGTCGAGCACCCCGCTGACGAGCAACGTCCGCTCGATCGGGTACGGAGCGTGGCCCGTGCGAAAGAAATGCTGCACCGAGTGCGAGAGCGCCTTGAACAAATTCCGATTTCCCCACGGCCCGTTGAACATCGCCGTCGCTTGAATCTGCTGTTCGCCTTTCAGCCGACACGCGAAGTTCCAGCGGTTTGAGCTGGTTCCGTACTTCAGCACGGTCGCTCGCAACCCGTCGCAGTACGTCAGCAACAACCCGTGTGACGGCTCGGCGGGGATGTCCCCCTTGCCGAGGTTCTTACCCAAACCGCGCACCGGCTCGTTCAGTGTCCGCTCGGCCTGCATCGCGGCGTCGGCGAGTTCTCGCGACCAGCGACCGTTCTTTGCCGCTTGCATCAATGCTTCCCCTTCCAACAGTTCGACCGAAGAGACGCCGGTCTCGCCGCCGCGCCGAGCCTCGACGAACGATTGCAGCAGTTCGAGTCCATGAAAGTCGTAGCCCTCGATGCTCCCGCCGTGAATCGCGACCGCTTCTTCGATCTGGGCATTCGGTGGCAGCGCGAGGCTTGGCCGGCGTGAGGCCAGAGGCACCGAACTCCCCGCCATCAACGGAACGCCGCACGACCGAGCCACGTCGTACATCTGCTTCGCGTAGTCCCAGCGATACGACAGATGCTTGTCGTTGAAGATCGGCACGAACCGGTTCGACCGCTGCATCACGCGGACCTCGCGGTCGAAGAACTCTTTACGCGGATACATCACCACGCCGCGGCTGTTCGTCGGATACTGACCATGCTCGACGATCGACAACACCGCATCGACCGCCAAGCCGCCAGTCCCCAACGTCATTGCGTCTTCGATGGTCGAGTATAGCGGGACGTTGAACCGTTTCGAGACGTCTCGCGCCATGTCCTCTTTCGGAAATTGATCGGCGAAGAGCGATACAACTTCGACGCCCGGATCGACCAGCTTGCCGTTGAACAAGTACGGCTTGAAGAAGTTTTCCAGAAAGTCGTACGCGTGCGATCGAAACCGAAATTCGGTGAAGATCGCCGCGACTCGCGGACGTCGCGGCGGCTCGGCCGCCAGCGGAGTCCACCAGTTCGTACCCAACGCCGCTGCCGAACCGACCAAAAACTGCCGACGATCCAGATTCGCTCGCATGAAATCCCACCTTATCAAATTCGAATTTCCAGTTGCGATTATCAGCCGTAGGGCGCTAGCCCCGGTTGAACCGGACGCTAGCGCGTGCCGGCTAATTGGTTGGCTCGCGCGACTCGCAGCATGTTGAGGCCGAGAATCTTTTCGATCTGCTCGTCCGAGTAGCCGCGCTGCACGAGGCCCACAGTAAACAGCGGCCAGTTCGTCCAAGCCAGCGACTTCGACTTAGGATACCGCTTTGCCTCTTCGGCACCCGGCAAGAAAGCGTCGTCCGGCCAGAGAGCTTCGTAGCGGGTGCGACGCTTCGCGCGAGCTGGGACTTTCTTCAGTTCAGCGGAATCGTTTCGCGAGCGGTAGCCGATGTCGGTCCCGATGCCAACGTGGTCGATGCCGAATTTCTTGACGACGTAATCGACGTGATCCAACATCGCCGCGATGTCGCCAGTCCGGCCGAGAAAATGCGGGATTGCACAAATGCCGATCAAGCCGTCGCCGTCGACGATCGCCTGGATGATGTCATCCGGCTTCGCGCGGATGTGATGTTGCAACGCCGCACAGGTGGTGTGACTCGCGACCATCGGCTTGTTCGAGACCTGCGCTGCTTCGAGACTCGTCCGCCAGCCGCTGTGAGCGACATCGACGATCACGCCGACGCGATTCATTTCGGCCACCGCCGCTCGGCCGAGATCGCTCAGCCCGCCATTCGCCGTCTCCGCGCAACCGTCTCCCAGCAAGTTCCGGCGGTTGTACGTCACATGCATCATGCGAATGCCGAGTTCAAAGAACGTCCGGACATACCGCAGCTCGTCCGCCACCGAGACCGCATCGCCGGTCAGCGGCATTCCGTTGCCGGTGAAGTACAGACATCGCCGCCCCTGTTGCTTCGCCGCCAGGATGTCGTCTGGCGTGACTGCTTTGCCGACAACGTCTCGCAGATGATCGGTCGCGTAGGTGAATCTCGCCAGCCGCTTCAGCAGACGCAACGGCCCCGATCCCTCTTCCCCGGCGTTCTGAAACACGCACGTCACGCCGGAGGCTTCCCACGCCTGCAAGTACTCCGCTCGTTCGGCCGCGTCGGTGACATACCGAGTCATCCGCATGTCTTCTTCGAGGTCTTGCAACTCGATGTCCGAAGCTCCGGCCCGCACGGCCTCGGCCAACCGCTCGCCATCGACGGCGGCATTCGGCGAGAAGCCATACACGTCGAAGACCACGGACTTCGCGTGCAACGCCAATCCATACTCCAAGTCGCGAGCGCTCGGTTTGAGCACCTCCATGCCGAGCAATCGAGCCTGCTCGATCACGTCGTTCGGCGTCGCTGCGTTCGCTGACCCTCGAAGCCATGCTGCGACGCTTCCGGCAGCACACACGCGGAGAAAGTCACGACGGCCAAACGCTTGCATGATTGCAACTCCTCATTTTCCAAAGATCAATCGTGCTGTGTCCAAACGGTTCGCACTCCGTCAAACATTTGGCGGATGGCGGCCGACAACCATCAGCCAGCGTCGAATTTGCATCGCACGGCGAGAGTTCATTTGCAAAGCGACGATCGTCGCACGCCCGGTCGGCGTGATGCCTTCCAGCCGAGTCGGGTCGTCTGCGGACCACCGAAAATGATCCGACCAATTGTGTTGTCGTGGATGGAACAGCGAGACAAGACGACCGGTTTTAGGATCAGCGGCCTTTGTCTGCGTCCACTTGCGCGAATTGCACCACAAGCACGCGAGCGCCAGGTTCGACTCATCCGATTCACCCTGCTCGGCCTGCGGGATCACATGGTCGATCGTCAGGTCCATCACCCCGGCGTCTTGAGGCAAATGGCAGTATTCGCAGCATGAACGTGCCCGCGCCGCGACGAGTCGGTACAGCCGCTGACTGATCCGAGCCACGCTTAGCCTTCCAATTCAGGAAACGCCTGGAGCAACTGTTGGAGCGCGACCTGCGCTTTCACCTTTTGCAGCGACCGCTCCTGAGCTGCCTCGACCAAGACCAAAAGCTCCCGGTGTTGCGACGGACTGACGTGCTCTTTTTCGTCCAACGCTTTTCGCAACTTGCGCTGAAGAGCGGCCGGCAATCGGTAATCCGCCGCGAGCCGCAACGCCTCCGCACACGCCCGTAGCGCCTTTCGGCGTGTCGAAGTCGAAGGTGCTTTGCCAGCCATCGCCGTTGCCATCTGACCGCTCCTGATTTCCGAAATATCGAGCCCGAAAGGATCATACGACGACTTTGTCGATGACCACCAGTCGCATCTCAAATCGCCAGTGTGAAATAGACTCCCAAAATCCACCACGTCGCGACGAGGCCGCATTCCCAACGAAGATCGAAACGCTTCTTCGACAGGAATCTCGAAAGAGCGATCACGGAAGCAATCCCTGCCAGAAGCAAGGCGTGAGGAAGCAGGTCATTTGGCACACCGGCCCACTTTGGAAGCAGTGCGAGCGGTCCACATCCGGCTCGAACAGTGTTTCGGATCGTCGCCCAAAGTGAATTCGCGCGGTCACCACAGAAGTAGAGACCGAACACGGCGAGACCCGCCGCAGCATGTATCCCGGCGCGACTTCGCCAAACGGCTGGATCACTGGTCGGTGGAACGTGTCCTTCGAGTGACATGGATCATCTTCCGATCGAAGATGCTCCCGCGCTGCGCATCCGCGTCTCTTTCGGCGGCGTGATGAGTTGGATGTGTTCGCGGCCGAGGAGTTCGTTGAGCGACGTTTGCAGATCGGCGTTGCAGCTCACTTTCAATTGGCTGGGGGTGCTCAGGACAAATCGGAAGTGTTGCGACGGGTCGTTCTGGTCGGGAGTGTCCACGATCAGGATGACGTCGGTTTTGCCGGGATGGTTTTCGAGGATTTGTTTGGCGCGAGTCATCTCGCGTTCGCCGTGCAGGCCCCGTTTGAAGTTGATCGCGATTTGCGTCGTGAAGTTCTTGTCGGCTTCCTCGATGGTGAGTAGTTGGTTGACGATCAGGTTCGGCTCGCGGCTGCGGCGGTCGACTTTGCCTTTGAGGAACACGACCGCTTCGGGCTGAATTTTGTCGCCGAGACGAGCGTAGTCTTCGGGCCACATGATGCAGCGGACGATGCCGCTGGGGTCTTCGAGGTCGAAGTTGACGTATTTCGAATGTCCGTTGCGGCTGGGTTTCTTCGTCTGCGCCTTCTTGATGCTGCCGATCATGCCGGCGACGAGAACTTCGGTGCCGTCCTCCAAATCGCCGAGCTGTTTGTTGTCGTGAGTCGTGTGCTTCGTGAGCTTGTCGGCGAACTGCGTCAGCGGGTGACTCGTGAGGAAAAAACCGAGCACCTCTTTCTCGGCGGTCAGTTTTTGCGAGTGCGTCCAGTCGGGAGCTTCCGGCAGATTTCCACCCGCTTGCGAGGCCGGTTCGTTCGCAGCAGGTTCGTCGTCGCCACCGAAGAGCGATTTCTGTCCGCGCTGTTTGTCTTTTTGCCGAGCGGCCGCACCGGCGACGGCTCGTTCGACGGCAGCCATGTGTTGTGCTCGGTTGGGGCCGAGCGAATCCAACGCTCCCGCTTTGATCAAAATTTCGAGCGTCGCCTTTTGCAGCACTTTCGGGTCGAGCCGTTCGGCGATGTCGAAGATGTCTTTGAACGGGCCGTTGGCGGTGCGTTCGGCGACGATCGCTTTGACAGCCGCCTCGCCCACGCCCTTGATCGCGGCCATGCCGAAGCTGACACGGTTGTCGTCCACGACGGCGAACTCGGTGTCGGAGGTGTTGATGTCGGGAGCAACAATCGCGATCCCCATGCGCCGCGCGTCGTCGGTATGTTCCGAGATGCGGCCGGTGTCCTCCATGCCGCACGTCAGCAACGCGGCCATGAACTCGGCGGGGTAGTGAGCTTTGAGATACGCCGTCTGGTACGAGACGGCTCCGTAGGCGGTCGAGTGGCTCTTGTTGAAACCGTAGCCAGCGAACTTCTTGATCAGCTCGAATAACTCGATGGCGACTTTTTCATCGACGCCACGCTCGACGGCTCCTTTGACGTACTCGTCGTAGTAGCCGGCGATGATCTTTTCCTTTTTCTTGCTGATCGCCTTGATGCACTTGTAGGCGTCGGCCAATTCGATGCCGCCGACGCGGTTGAGAATCCGCATGACCTGCTCTTGGTAGACCATCACGCCGTAGGTCTCGGCGAGCACTTCATCGACGATCGGGTGGACTTTGTTGGGCTTCTCGCGACCGTGTTTCACTTCCACGTACTTCAAGACCATGCCGCCTTCGAGCGGACCGGGGCGGTACAGAGCGGACGTCGCGATGATGTCGTCGAATTTGTCGGGCTGCATCTTCGTGAGCAAATCACGAATGCCGCCGGACTCAAACTGGAACACGCCCTTCGTTTCGCCGCGCTGCAACAGGGCGAATGTTTTTTCGTCGTCGAGCGGCAGCTTGCTGGTGACGATGTTTTCGCCGCGATGTTTTCGGACGTTCTGCACCGCCTTGTGCAGGATCGTCAGGTTCCGCAGGCCCAGGAAGTCCATCTTGAGCAGGCCGGCCTTCTCGACGTGTGGGCCGTCCCATTGCGTGATGACGTCTTCTTTGCCGTTGACGGTTTGCAGCGGAATGTAGTTGTCGATCGGCGCGTCGCTGACCACGACGCCAGCCGCGTGAGTGCTGACGTTGCGGGTCAGTCCCTCCAGCTTCTGAGCGATGTCGAGCAATTTTTTGATTTCAGGATCGACGGCGTAGGCTTCCTTCAGGTCTGGTGATTGCTCGATGGCGTCCTTGAGTTTGATGTTGAGTTCATCCGGCACCGCCTTCGCGATTTGATCCACGCGAACCAGCGGAATGCCGAGCGCTCGGCCAACGTCACGAATCGCCAGCTTCGCCTTGAGCGTGCCGAACGTGCCGATCTGGCACACGTTTTCGCTGCCGTATTTGGCCTTCGTGTAGTCGATGACTTTCTGCCGTCCATCGCGGCAGAAGTCGATGTCGATATCCGGCGGCTCGGTGCGGCTGGCGTCGAGAAACCGCTCGAACAGCAAGTCATATTTCAGCGGACAAACGTGGCTCAGGCCGAGCAAGTACGCGACGATCGCTCCGCACGCCGAACCGCGAGCACCGCACGGGATGTCGTTCTCTTCCGCGAACCGCACGAAGTCCCACACGATCAGGAAGTAGCTCGAATAGCCCATCGTCTCGATCGTGGCGAGTTCCAAATCCAGTCGCGCTCGAATCGCGTCAGTGATCTCGTCGTACCGCAGCGGCAGCCGCTCCTCGCACAACTTGCGGAGGTACTGCGTGTCGGTCAAGTTGTCGGGAGCCGTAAACTTCGGATAGTGCTTCGGATTCTTTTCCAGTTGGATGTCCACGCGGTCGGCGATGAGCTGCGATTGCTTGACCGCTTCCTCGAAGCCGGGAAACGCCGCGTACATTTCTTCGGGCGTGCGGACGAAGAACTGATCGCAGTCCATGCGCATCCGTTTCTCGTCGTTGACGGTCGTGCGAGTGCTCACACACAGCAACACGTCGTGAGCCGCCGCGTCCTCCTTGTTGAGGTAGTGCGCGTCATTCGTCGCGACCAGCGGCAGTCCATACTGCCGAGCGAGGTCCACCGTCGGATCCATGCACTGCTTCTGGATGTCGAGTCCGGCGTTCTGAATCTCCATGTAGAAGCGATCACCAAACGTCGCGACGTACCACTCGATCAGCTTTTTGGCCTCGTCCATCCGCTCACCGAGCAAATACTGCGACAGCTCCGACGCCGCGCAGCCGCTCAAGCAAATCAACCCCTCGCTGTGAGCCTTCAAAATCTCCTTGTCGATGCGCGGCCGGTAGTAAAACCCTTCGAGGTACGCCATCGAGGCGAGCTTCACGAGGTTGAAGTACCCCGTCTTGTTCATCGCCAGCAGCGTGAGATGAAAGCTGGCCTCCTTCATCTTCGTCGCACCGCGATCCCGCCGATTCCCAGGAGCGATGTATGCCTCGTAGCCGACGATCGGCTTGATCCCCGCGTCTTTGCAGAGGCCGTAGAACTCGAACGCCCCGCAGAGATTCCCGTGATCGGTGATCGCGACGGCGTTCATTCCCTCGGCCTTCACCTTGGCCACGAGGTCCGGCAATCGGTTCGCTCCATCGAGCATCGAAAACTGCGAATGACAATGCAGATGAGCAAACGGACGCGGCGCGGTCATGAACGGCTCCTTCCTGATGTCGGGCAAAACTGTTGACGCCCTCAAAGGCCGCGAAATTCTAGCCGCCGCCGACCTCGCACGCACACGTCGATGGCGTCGCGTTTTTAGCGGCAATGTGGCACGAGCAGAGAAGTCGATTGATTCCTCGACGGCAGGTAACTTCAGAAGTTCACCCATTCCGGATTCAAGCACTGATTCGACATGAAGACGATGCGCGGTTCAATTGAACGGCATCGAAATCGTTCCTACTCTGACGGAAGGGATCGACGTGCCGACGGTGGACATGGTCGCCTTCCTGACTCCCAAGCGGAGCAAGGTGGACATCGTGCAGGCCGTCGGCCGAGCGATGCGGAAGTCAGATGAGACAGGCAAGACGACCGGCTACATCCTGGTCCCGCT
>CAMDPK010000166.1 GCA_945904015.1 Candidatus Kuenenia stuttgartensis
GCACGAATTCCATTCGTGCGTGCGGCGTTACGGAGGAGATCGGCGACCGCGAGGCTTCTCGTGCCGCGATCAGTTTTTGTGTTTGGCATTTGCTCAGCTCACGTTTCGCGAGAGCTTGCGGGACATCGAGACCTGTCTGCGAGCGGTGCGGACCATGCACTATCACGCGGGCTTTCGCGGTCGCATTTCGCGGAGCACGTTGGCCGATGCCAACTGCGAACACGACTGGCAGATTTATGCCGACTTCGCACAGGTGCTGATCGGACGCGCTCGCGAGTTGTACGCTCACGACACGCTGGCCGTGGCGTTGGAGCAGACGGTTTATGCCTTGGACTCGACCACGATCGATCTGTGCTTGAGTCTGTTTCCGTGGGCGCGGTTCCGTCGTCGCAAAGGAGCGGTGAAGCTGCACACGCTGTTGGACCTGTGGGGCAATATCCCCTGTTTTGTGCGGATCACTCACGGGAAGACGCACGACGTGACGGTGCTCGATCATCTGCCTGTCGAGCCGGGTGGCGTTCGCGAAAGACGACACACTGCTCATCGCGGCGATGAACCAGACGCAAACGGTTTGGAATCTTACCCAGGACCAGCCGCTGCCCGAAAAGCTGTTCGCCAACTGGGAACCCCTCCTCTTCGCCGTTTCGCCAACACGCGATCTGCTGGCCGTCGATGGCGGAGGGACACAACTTCTCAGCTTGCAACAATTCAGCTTGCAACAATTCCCGCCACAACCGTTCGTCACGCTGAAATCCGCTCCCGGACAAAACGGCGCGCTGGCCTTCAGCTCCGGTGGGAAACAACTGGCCGTGACCGATGATTTGTCGGTGAATCGCTCCATCGTCGATGTCCACGACACCGAGACCGGCATCCGCAAACATCGCATTACGCTTCCGTTCCCCCTCCGCCGGATGCTGTTCACCGAAGACAACCGCCATCTCATCACCATGAACGGCAACGGCACGATCTACGTCCTGCGATTGGAACTCGCACCAGCCAAGCCGTCTTCCAAGTAGCCGCGGCACTCCGTGAGTCGAAGCCTTTCGGTCACTGAGCGACCGGTCTACAACCTTGCTGTCCGCGACGACCTGCATCCGGGTCGATCTCTCACGCGGTTCGACACCTTTTTGCTGGGGGAAGCCAATGATGCGAATGGGATCACTCACCTGGGCTTTGAGTCTGTTCTTCGTTGCAACGCTGTCCGTCTCTAGATTGTTGGCCGACGACTCCAATCCCAAGCCCGAAGGCAAACTGCGAATCATCGTTTTCGGAGCACATCCCGACGACACCGAGTACAAAGCTGGCGGCACGGCAGCCAAATGGGCGAAGCTCGGACATCAGGTGAAGCTGGTCTCGGTGACGAACGGCGACATCGGCCACTGGCAATCGGCGGGTGGCCCTTTGGCTCAACGACGCACGGCCGAGGTCAAAGCAGCGGCGAAAGTTTTGGGAGTCACTTCGCAAGTGCTCGACATCCACGATGGCGAATTGCTGCCGACGCTCGAACACCGCAAGCTCATCACGAAGCTGATTCGCGAGTGGCAGGCGGACATCGTCATCTCGCATCGCCCGTGGGATTATCATCCCGACCACCGCTACGTCGGCGTGCTGGTTCAGGACGCCGCGTTCATGGTTACGGTCCCGTTCTTCTGCCCGGACATCACCCCGCTCCAGAAGAACCCGGTGTTCCTGTATTCCAGCGACGGGTTCCGCAAGCCGTACCCGTTTGATCCTGACGTCGCCGTGTCGGTCGATGACGTCTTCGAGACCAAACTCGCGGCAATCCACGAACTCCCTTCGCAGGCTTACGAGGGTGGAGCCAACGGAAGCGAGGAACTCGTTCGCAGCATCCCGTCGGAATCAGACCCTACGGCTCGAAAGGCTTGGCTCAAGGAGCGTTGGTCTAGCCGCCAGAGCGCCGAGGCGAATAAGTCTCGGGAACTCCTCGTTCGGCTGTACGGCGAGGAGCGTGGCAAGGCGGTGAAGCACGCCGAAACCTTTGAACTGTGCGAATATGGCTCGCGGCCCAGCGGCGACGAACTTCGGCGGCTTTTCCCGTTCTTCGACAAGTAGTTTTAGTCAGGTTTTGAGGTTGGTTTTGGACGGCTCCGCATCTTGTAAGTTCAGCGTGTGTCTCTGACTTGTATTACTTTTGGAGACCGTTATATTCCCCCGCTCCCCATCGAGCCGGCTTGACCGCTAGCGTAGCTCAATTGGCAGAGCTCCGGTTTTGTAAACCGGGGGTTGTGGGTTCGAGTCCCTCCGCTAGCTTCCAGAGACCTCCGGTTCAAATGCCATTGAGCCAGGGACTTATGCTCTGGCGAATGGCGGGAAGAGGATTCCACCGGGGGAATTCCAGAGCGGCCAAATGGGCCAGACTGTAAATCTGGTGGCTCAGCCTTCGGAGGTTCGAATCCTCCTTCCCCCACTAGATTTGAATTGAAAAAACGTAACGCCAACCGCCAGCCCGGCCAAGAATTTCAAACTCAACACGATTCAGAAGAAACCGATTCCGCAAAGATCCACACAACAAGCGTCCGCGGGTGTAGCTCAATGGTAGAGCGCCAGCCTTCCAAGCTGGACACGTGGGTTCGATTCCCATCACCCGCTCCTGAGTGCCGAGTCAATCAACAGCAAGGGCTTCCGAGCAGCATGGCAAACACGAAGAAGGGATTCGACTGGTTGTCGTTCGTGCTGCTGTAGCTCAGTGGTAGAGCGCGTCCTTGGTAAGGACGAGGTCCTGGGTTCAAATCCCAGCAGCAGCTCTCCGAGTCACCAGCAGTGCGTCGGTGTCCGGGCCAGGATGGCTCGGCTTGTTCATCAAAAAGAAAGTTTAACCCAAGTCAGTTTCAGTTTAGGGAGTCAACATGGCCAAGGCAGTTTTTGAACGCAAGAAACCGCACGTCAACGTAGGCACGATCGGCCACATCGATCACGGCAAAACAACTTTGACCGCCGCGATTTTGGCGGTGCAAGCCGCCAAGGGTTTGGCGGTCATGAAGTCGTACAAGGACATCGCCAAAGGTGGTACGGTTCGTGACGAGAACAAGACCGTGACGATCGCGGTCAGTCACGTCGAGTACGAATCACCCAAGCGTCACTACGCTCACATCGACTGTCCGGGTCACGCGGACTACATCAAGAACATGATCACCGGCGCGGCCCAGATGGACGGCGCGTGCCTGGTGGTATCGGCCGCTGACGGCCCGATGCCGCAAACTCGCGAGCACATCCTGCTGGCTCGGCAGGTCAACGTGCCGGCGCTGGTTGTGTTTCTCAACAAAGTTGACTTGGTGGACGATCCGGAATTGATCGAACTGGTCGAGATGGAAATTCGCGACTTGCTCACCAAGAACGGCTTCCCCGGCGAGACGATTCCGATCATCCGCGGCCAGTCGAACATGGCCTTGGAAAACCCCACAGATCCGAAATGGAATAAGTGCATCGGAGATTTGATGGATGCTCTGGATGAACATATTCCAGAGCCGCAGCGTGTCACCGACAAGCCGTTCATGATGGCGATTGAAGACGTGTTCTCGATCGAAGGTCGCGGAACTGTCGTGACGGGACGTATTGAGCAAGGTGTGGTGAAGACCGGCGAGAAGATTGAGATTATCGGTCTCAAGCCGACGATCGAAACGACTTGCACCGGCGTCGAAATGTTCAACAAGACGCTGGATCGTGGCGAGGCTGGCGACAATGTCGGCATCCTGCTGCGTGGCACAAAGAAGGAAGACGTGCAACGCGGCCAAGTGCTTTCGGCACCAAAGGCGATCAAGCCGCATACCAAGTTTGAGTGTGAAGTTTACGTCCTCAGCAAAGAGGAAGGTGGCCGGCACACACCGTTCTTTAATGGCTATAAGCCGCAATTCTACTTCCGCACGACGGACGTGACCGGCGGTGCGAATCTGTTGGGCGGAGCCGAAATGTGTATGCCTGGCGATAACGTCAAGCTGGCGGTGGAACTCGGCAAGCCCATCGCGATGGATGCCGGCAGCCGTTTCGCCATCCGCGAAGGTGGCCGCACGGTGGGTTCAGGTATCGTGACCCTGATCACGGAGTAATTCGAAAATGCCTCGCGAGTTTGTGTGGCTGGAATGTACGGAATCAGGCGATCGGAACTACCGCGTCTCGAAAGAGACCCGGGGAACCGAGCGTTTGGAGCTAAAGAAATACTGTCCTCGGCTGCGGAAGCACACTCTGCACAAAGAGTCGCGGAAGAAGTAGCCGCTGCCGTGGTTTCTCGCGTAGCTTGGATTTGAATTGCCCGGCCTCGCGGGGAGGTCTCGCGAAGAGGTTTTGAAACTCGTCGCGGGAAGAAAACTACGGGTGTAGCTCAATTGGCAGAGCACTGGATTCCAAATCCAGCGGTTGGGGGTTCAAGTCCCTCCGCCCGTGTTTGTCCGGTGTTTGGGATTGAGCAGTGAATTTGTTCGAGGAGATTGGTTCGGCGATGGGACTGACGAACTACAAAAAGACGCAAGGCCGGCCAACGCGCCAAATCGCACTCTGCGTTGTGATTGCATCGTTGTCTTGGTTGTTGATTTCCGCAGCGGCGTTATTCGTTCGGCGTCAAGTTGGCATTGGTTGGTTGGGTATTTGTGTTGCGGTGATCGGTTTGGCAGGAGCGATCTCCGTGGCGATCTTGAATCGACCTCGATGGGCGGATTTTCTGATTTCGGTACAGGCCGAAATTGATAAGGTGACTTGGCCTTCAAAAGCAGAAGTGCATAAACACACTTTGGTCGTACTAATTTTGCTCGTGTCGATGTCGGTCATCGTTTTCGCGTTTGATATCGTTTGGCAATGGGTCTTCAAGACGATTGGGTTCTTGCAGATTTGAGGATGGAGTAGCGAGCTGTGTCTGTGTCCACGGAGTCTTCCATGACAGCCCCGACTGAGCAGCCCGCACCGGTCAACCCGGAGCTGAAGTGGTACGTTTTGAAAGTTCAAACGAACCGCGAGAAGTCCATTCGAGAGGCTCTGCAACGCCGCATCAATCGCGACGGAATGGAACCTTCGTTCGGTCAGATCGTGATCGCGACCGAAAAAGTAATGGAGACCAAGAGCGGCAAAAAGCGAGTCATCGAACGAAAGCTGTATCCCGGCTACTTGTTCATTCAGATGCTCTTGAACGACGAGACGTGGTACTTGGTCCGCGATACAAGTGGAGTAGGAGATTTCACCGGAGCGGGTGGTGTCCCGACTGCGATGGAGGACGACGAAATTAGCCGGTTGATCCGCCAGGAAGAGGCGGTGAATGAGCCGGCGAAGATCAAGATTCCGCTTTCGCGAGGAGATTTGGTGAAGATCAAGGAAGGGACGTTCGAGAACTTCGAAGGTAGCGTGGATGCGATTGACGAGGACAGCGGCAAGATCAGCGTCCTGATCGAAATCTTCGGGCGTTCGACTCCGGTGGAATTGGAATACTGGCAGGTTGAGAAGCCGTAATTAGTGACAGCGTAGATTGAGAGTTTGACATGGCCAAGGCGGTTGTTGCACAAGTCAAGGTTCAGATCACGGGTGGTCAGGCAACCCCGGCCCCTCCCGTGGGTACGGCTCTGGGTCCGCACGGCATCAACCTCGGCAAGTTTGTCCAGGAATTCAACGCCAAGACGAAGGACATCGCGGGAACAATCGTGCCGGTCATTGTGACCATCTACAGCGACCGTTCGTTCGAGTTTATCGTCAAGACGCCACCGGCTTCGGTGATCCTCAAAAAGGTTGCTGGGGTCGCCAAAGGTTCTCAGCGTCCGAACTCAGAAAAAGTTGGCATCGTGACGAAAGAGCAAGTCGTTGCCATCGCCAAAGAGAAGATGGTGGATCTCAACACGACGGATCTCGACGCGGCCTGCCGGATCATTGAGGGGACGGCCCGAAGCATGGGGATCACGATCGCGGATTAGTAGAAATTCGATTTCCGAATGACCGTAGTACGGCGTTTTGCCGGTCGCACCGTCTCACTGTGAGCCGGAACTACGAACTGAACATTTTCAGGTGGTGTGCGATGAAAACTGGATCCAAACGAATGACTGCCTTGCGTGAGGCGGCGTTAAAGTTGGGCACCGCGCCGTTGCCAGTGCCAGAAGCCGTCAAGGCTCTCAAGGGATTGGACGCCGGTCTCCCGGCGAACATCAAGCGCAGCAAATTCGATCACAGTGTCGAAATTGCTGTCCGGTTGGGTGTTGATCCCAAACAGGCGGATCAGATCGTGCGTGGCTCGATTGTGCTGCCGCACGGGATTGGAAAATCCAAGCGCGTGCTTGTGTTTTGCCAAGGCAACAACGTCGAGGTCGCAAAGGGTGCCGGGGCTGACTTCGTCGGCGGCAAAGACCTGGCCGATCAGATCAAGGGCGGTTGGCTGGATTTCGACGTGGCAATCGCGACGCCGGACATGATGGGCGTCGTAGGTCCGCTCGGAAAGGTGCTCGGTCCACGAGGTTTGATGCCTTCTCCGCGAGCCGGCACGGTGACGAACGACCTCTCGACGGCCGTCAAAGAATACAAGGCGGGTAAAGTCGAGTTTCGTGTAGACGCCGCTGGGATTGTGCATTGCGTGGTCGGCAAGCTGTCCTTCGGCGAGCAGCAGTTGGCGGAGAACGTCGAGGCCATGCTGAAGCACTTGATCGCACTCAAGCCCAATACCTCCAAGGGCGTGTATGTCCGCAGTGTCTATTTGACGGCAACAATGATGCCGTCCATTGCGATTTCTGCGTAACGCATCACAATGCTCGCCCGCGCGTGTTTCAGTTTAGTCGACGGGCTCAGCGAACAGTTTTCAAGGCGACGGTGTTGACATGAGCAAGGCAGTCAAGTCCTTGATGATGAAGGATCTCTCCGAACAACTTCGGGGAGCGGCAGATGTCGTGTTTGTCGACATTTCAAAACTCGATGGCGTCTCCAACAACAGGCTCCGAGCGGCTTCGCGAAAGCAGTCGATCGAAGTCTTGGCCACGAAGTTCTCGCTGGCCCGACGTACGTTGTTGGACATGGGCTGGAAGATTGATGGCGTCACCGGGGGGCCGACCACTATTACCTGGGGACCGGACGTCGTTGGTCTCGCCAAGCAGGCGGTCAAGTGGGAGAAAGAATTTCCGGGGACGGTGGTCAAAGGGGGTTATGTTGGCGGCCGAACCGTCACTCCCGAAGAAGTCAAAGTGTTAAGTGAGTGTCCGAGCAAGGAGGAGTTAATCGCGAGAATCATCGGCGGGCTGATGTCGGCCGGTACGGCGGCTCTCGGTGCGATCAATGCACCGGCTTCGAATCTCGCTTCTCAGATCAAGCAAATCTCCGAAAAGGAGCAAGCGGCTTAGTGACTCGTTGAGCAGGATTTCGGCCTGCAAGTGTAATTTCAGAAAAGGCAGGCACTTGACCTGCTCTGCGAACTTTAAGAAAGGGTGAACTGCAATGTCTGCGACTGAAGTTGATCCGGCGATCAAAACGCTGGGGGATAGTTTGGTGGGCCTGACCGTTTTGCAGGCAAAGTCGTTGGCCGACTACCTCGAAGCAGCCTACGGCATCAAGCCTGCGGCTGGCGGAGCGGTAATGATGGCGGCTCCGGCCGGTGGTGGCGGCGAGGCGAAACCAGCCGAGAAGACTGAGTTCGACGTGATTTTGACGAACTTTGGAGAGAACAAGATCGGGGTCATCAAGGTCGTCCGTGCGATCACGAGTCTCGGTTTGAAAGAAGCCAAGGATCTCGTCGAAGCTGCACCCAAGGCGGTGAAGCAAGGCTTGTCCAAGGAAGAGGCTGAAAAAATCGCGAAGGAAATCGAGGGGGCAGGCGGCAAGGCCGAGATCAAGTAATTGTCGCGAGTTGAAGCCAGATCTTTTCGTCTGGCATTGGCTGCTCGCAATTCGTGAGTGGCTGTGGTATGAGTCCGCCTCCCACAAGGTGGCGGATCGTGACAAATTGGTGTCTGGCGTTCTAATTGAAATCCTTTCCTCCCGTGCCCATCACAGGTGCATTTGATGCTGGTTGACAGCGCTTCGGCCATCGACTTTGTGTCGCTTAATGCACGTTCGTAGCTCCCTCTTCGCAGGGGAGCTATTTCTTTTATTGGTGAGTGCTTCGGTATCGGCGGAAGTGCGGTTTCGGTCGCGACGTCATGGTCGAGTTTCAGACAGAACCAATCGCAATCATTCAAATTCAGTAGCGTCTGCAACCTAATTCACAACCACGGTTCCACAGTGTACCGAGGGTGTGATACGGGCTGTTGGAGTTGTCGAACGATTTGATGGTCAAGGCGGAGGGGGAATATGGCGATCTCGGAACAACGGCGACTGCAACTGCAGAACGTTCGTAAATTTGGACATGGACAGTTCGAGTACGAAATTCCTGACCTGACGAAAATCCAAACCGAATCGTACGTGCGATTCCTGCAGGCAGAGATTGAATCGGATCGTCGGCTACCGCTCGGGCTGGAGGGGATCTTCAAGGAGATCTTCCCGATCGCCAGTTATGACAACCAATTTGAGTTGGAATATCTGCGCTACGAATTGGGTAAGCCTCGTTACACACCCGATGAATGCAGACAGTTACGGCTGACTTATGGTCGACCGCTGCGCGTCTACTTCCGATTGAAGAAAGAACAGCCGATCGAGGAGGAGGTTTACCTCTGCGATCTACCGATCATGCTGGGCGGCGGCGAGTTCATCATCAACGGGGCTGAGCGTGTGGTCGTCAGCCAGTTGCATCGATCCCCCGGCGTAGATTTCATGGAGTTGTCCGATACCGTTGGATATGACGGCTACTCCTGCCGCATCATTCCCGAGCGTGGCAGTTGGGTGGAGTTAGCGACGACTCGTAAGGACGCGCTGGCGGTTCGCATCGATCAAAGCGGTAAGTTTTCTTCGATGACGTTGCTGCGAGCGATGGATACGAAATACTCCTCGACGTCGGCAATCCTGCGCCTATTCTTCGCAGAACAAATCCAATCGGTGAAAATCACCAAGGATGCGGCGGAGAGTCTTAAGGGCAAGATTGCGGTTGATGACGTTGTTTATCCTCTCAAACATGCTCGCGTGGGGGAGATTATTGTTGATGCCGCTCAACCAATTTCTCCGGAAGCAGCGCATGCGATCGGCGAATCTGGTGTCAAATCAGTGGATGTTTTTGATCTGCCGATCGACCGATGTGTGCTCAACAGTTTGCGCGACGATACGGCGCTTTCGCACGAAGAGGCGTTGCTCAAAATTTATCAGCGTCTGCGTCCTGGAAACCCACCCCAATTAGAGAAGGCCGTCGAACTGTTCAAGGAGCGGTTCTCGGACCCGAACCGGTATCGTTTGGGGCAAGTGGGCCGCTTCCGCATCAATCGCAAATTCAATCAAGTGACCGCCGACGATGAAATGGCGTTGCGTGCCGAGGACTACGTCAACGCGATTAAATACATTCTGCGTTTGCGTGGCACGGACTCGACCGCCTACACCGATGACATCGACAACTTGGGCAATCGGCGGCTGCGCACGATTGACGAATTGGCCACTGACGAACTCCGCAAAGGATTCCTTAAGCTGCGCCGCACGGTGCAAGAACGGATGAGTATCAAAGACGCGGAAGACATTAGCCCACGCTCTCTCGTGAATCCCAAGAGCGTTGCCGCCGCCGTTGATTTCTTCTTCGGGCGTAGCGAATTGTCTCAGGTCGTTGATCAAACCAATCCGCTCTCGATGATCACGCACGAGCGACGGCTGAGTGCCCTCGGCCCTGGCGGCTTGAACCGCAAGCGAGCGGGATTCGAGGTTCGCGACGTTCACATCTCGCACTACGGCCGGATTTGTCCGATCGAAACACCCGAAGGTACAAACATCGGTTTGATTTCCAGCCTCGCGATTTTCGCATCTGTTGATGCTTACGGTTTCCTGATTACGCCGTATCGCCGAATCAAGAATTGCAAAGTGACGGATGAAGTCGCGTGGCTACGAGCAGACGAGGAATCGGATGCTTATGTTGTTCCGGCGGACACGCCGTTGCACAACAATAAGATTCCCGATGGGCGCGTCTTGGCTCGGCATCGCAACGACGTCATGTGGATCGACTCGGACGAGGCCGAATTCATCGATATCGCGGCATGCCAAATGGTCGGTATTTCTGCGGCGTTGATCCCATTCCTGGAACACGATGACGCGAACCGAGCGCTGATGGGTTCAAACATGCAACGGCAAGGTGTGCCGCTGTTGATCACCGAACCGCCGATCGTCGGTACGGGCATGGAGTCCACTGTTGCACTCAATTCTGGAATGCTGTTGCGAGCCGATCGAACGGGCAAAGTCACCTACGTGGACGGCTCTCGGATCGAGATCGACGGTCGCAAGTATCCGCTCCGCAAATTCACGGGTCTCAACGAACGCACTTGCCTGAACCAGAAGCCGCTGGTGCAGGTCGGCCAACGCGTGAAAAAAGGGGACTTGCTGGCGGATTCGGCCGCGACCCACAACGGCGTCTTGTCGCTTGGTCGCAATGTGCTCGTCGCGTTCATGTCGTGGGAGGGGTACAACTACGAAGACGCGATCATTTTGTCCGAGCGGCTGGTGAAGGAAGACGTTTATACGTCGATTCACATCGACGAGTACGACGTTGAGATCCGCGAAACAAAGTTGGGTCGCGAAGAGTTCACACGCGACATTCCAAACGTCAGCGAAAAGATGTTGCGGCATCTTGACGAATTGGGCGTTGTGCAGGTCGGCACACGCGTTCGCCCGGGAGATATTCTGGTCGGCAAAGTGTCTCCGAAGGCGAAAACCGAACTCACTCCCGAAGAAAAGCTGCTGCATGCGATTTTCGGTCGCGCGGGCGAAGACGTGAAAAACGAATCGCTCGAAGTTCCGAGCGGTGTGGAAGGAATTGTCATTCACACGGAACGGTTCTCGCGTCGCATGTCGCTGTCGGAGACCGAGCGCAAACGTTTCGATTCGGACGTCAAAGAGACCGAAGCGGCTCAGGCCAAGGGTGTGGCCGACATCTTTAAGACTTTCCTGTCCGAACTGGAACATGCGCTCGAGCGAAAAATTCCGATTGAAGATGGCACGAACATCGCCTCAATTACCGACGACAAACAATTATGCGAAATCGCCGCAGGCTTCCCGAAGTTGTGGGATACGGTCGAGATTCGCAGCCCACAGAAGAAAGCCGATTGCACAAAGGTCTTCAAGGACAGTTGGGGCTTAGTGGAGGAGGCTCTCGACGCACGCGAGCGAGCACTCAATTCGCTGAAGCGTGGCGACGAGTTGCCCACCGGTGTACTGCAGATGGTGAAGGTTTACGTCGCGTCGAAGCGTCAGATTTCCGTCGGTGACAAAATGGCTGGTCGCCATGGCAATAAGGGTGTGATCTCGAAGGTGCTGCAAGAAGCAGACATGCCGTTCCTCGCGGACGGGACTCCTGTTGACATCATCCTCAACCCGCTGGGTGTACCGAGCCGTATGAACGTCGGCCAAATTCTGGAGACGCATCTCGGTTGGGCCGCGTCGAAACTGGGCTTCTCGGCCGTCTGCCCGGTATTTAACGGAGCGACCGAAGAGGAAATTCGCGACTGCCTCATCGAAGCCGGCCTGCCGGATGACGGCAAGACCGTACTGTTCGATGGCCGCACTGGCGATGCGTTCGAGCAGAAAGTCACCGTCGGATTCCTCTACATGCTCAAACTGCATCACCTCGTCGATGACAAAGTTCACGCACGAGCGACCGGGCCTTACTCGCTCATCACTCAGCAACCGCTGGGTGGCAAGGCTCGATTCGGCGGTCAGCGCTTCGGCGAAATGGAAGTCTGGGCGCTGGAGGCCTACGGGGCGGCGTACATCCTGCAAGAACTGTTGACGGTCAAGAGCGACGACGTTGAAGGCCGCACGAAGATTTACGAGTCAATGGTCAAGGGCGAGAACACACTCGAAGCTGGCACACCCGCCAGCTTTGATGTACTCACGAACGAAATCCGCGGCCTCGCGCTCAATATGCAATTGGAGAAGGTGGCGACGGTGTAGATCAGGTTCTGAGCTTGGCTCTGCGTTCCGTCAACTTGTTTCCAACCGGGTCAGCCTCAACAGGATGGCCGACCAAATACGGGAGTTTGAATATGGAAGGGCAACGACCCGCGAATCCGGCGGCAGCTGCGACTGAATCCGCTGTCTACGACAGAGTCAACGATTTTTCGGCCGTCAACATCAGGTTGGCCAGCCCACATGACATTCGAAGTTGGTCGTTCGGCGAAGTGAAGAAGCCGGAAACGATCAACTACCGCACCTATCGTCCCGAGCGCGATGGACTGTTCTGCGAACGTATTTTTGGCCCAGAAAAGGACTGGGAATGCGCTTGCGGAAAATATCGTGGCATGAAGTACAAGGGGATGATCTGCGATCGTTGCGGTGTCAAAGTGACTCACAGCCGAGTGCGCCGAAAACGCATGGGGCACATCGAACTGGCTGCGCCAGTTGTGCATATTTGGTTCTTCAAGTCGATGCCCAGCCGATTGGGGGCACTACTGAATTTGAAGACGACGCACCTGGAAAAGGTCATCTACTTCCAGGATTACGTTTGCATCGATCCGGGTGACACGCCGCTCCGCCAAGGACAGTTACTGACCGAAGACGAGCTGCGCGATGCGAAAAAGAAATACGGAGTCGGCACTTTCACAGTCGACATGGGAGCCGAAGCAGTCAAGAAGCTGCTCAATGCGCTGGACTTGGAAAGTCTGTCGAAGACACTCCGCATCGAGTTGGCTGAGACCGGCAGTCAGCAAAAGATGAAGGATCTGATCAAGCGACTGAAGATCGCCGAAGCGTTGCGGGACAGCGGCAATCATCCCGAATGGATGGTGCTGGATGTGATCCCGGTCATTCCGCCCGATCTGCGTCCGCTTGTGCTGCTCGATTCTGGCAACTTCGCGACGAGCGATTTGAATGACCTCTACCGCCGTATCATCAACCGCAACAACCGACTTAAAAAGTTGGTGGACTTGAACGCGCCCGAAGTGATCGTCCGCAACGAAAAGCGCATGTTGCAGCAATCGGTCGATGCGTTGTTCGACAACAACCGCTGCAAACGTCCGGTGCTTGGCTCGTCAAACCGGCCGTTGAAGTCGCTCACAGACATGATCAAGGGCAAGCAAGGCCGGTTCCGCGAAAACCTGCTCGGCAAGCGAGTGGACTACTCGGCCCGGTCGGTGATCGTGGTCGGCCCGGAACTCTTGCTGCATCAATGCGGCCTGCCGAAAAAGATCGCGTTGGAACTCTTTCAGCCTTTCGTCATTCGCCGCCTGAAAGAACTTGGTCACGCCGACACAATCAAGTCGGCGAAGCGGATGCTCGAACGCAAAGATGAAAACGTCTGGGATATTCTGGATGAGGTCATCACGAACCATCCCGTGTTGCTGAATCGCGCGCCGACATTACACCGCATGGGAATTCAGGCGTTTGAGCCTGTTCTCGTCGAAGGCAATGCGATCCGTATTCACCCGCTGGTCTGCAAGGGTTTCAACGCCGACTTCGACGGCGATCAAATGGCCGTGCATCTCCCATTGTCGATTGAAGCTCAGGTCGAAGCGACGACCTTGATGATGTCGACGAACAACGTCTTCAGTCCGGCGAACGGTGCTCCGATCATCAGCCCGTCTCAGGACATCGTGATGGGTTGCTACTACGCGACGTTGAGCCGCTCGGGGCGGCCAGGCGAAGGTCTGACGTTGGCTTCGGTCGCGGAATTGCATCTCGCTTTTTCACAAGGCAAGGTTTCTCGCCATGCGGAAATCAAGTTGCGTCTACCGCGGGACAAACGAGTCATCGGCGAAGGGGCTGAAACCCACAAGCCGGGTGGATTGATCGTGACGACACCGGGCCGCGTGATGTTCAATGACATCCTGAGCGACAAGTCGGCCTACTACAACATGACCATGCGCAGCAAAGATTTGCAGCGCGTGATCTCCGACTGCTATCTGGAACTCGGCCGTCGTGAGACGATCGCGTTGCTCGACCGCATGAAGGAACTTGGATTCCGGGAATCGACTCGGTCTGGTTTGTCGTTCGGAGCCAGCGATCTCAAGACATCTCCAGATAAGCCGAAGATCATCGGCGATGCTGAAGCCCTCGTCTTGAAGGCTCAGAAGCTGTACGACCGCGGCGTGATTACCGATCAGGAGCGGTACAATCAGGTACTCGATCACTGGACTCATGCTCGCGAGCAGATCACCAAGACGATGATGCACGAATTGGAACACGACGTCCGCGAAGACGGTTCTTATGTGAATCCAATTTACTTGATGGCCCATTCGGGCGCTCGTGGTGGCGTCGAACAGATTCGCCAGTTGGCCGGCATGCGCGGCCTAATGGCCAAGCCCAGCGGCGAGATTATCGAGACGCCGATTAAGGCGAATTTCCGCGAAGGTTTGACCGTGTTGGAGTACTTCAGCTCGACACACGGTGCCCGGAAAGGGCTGGCTGATACGGCTCTTAAGACGGCCGATTCGGGATATCTCACCCGCAAGTTGGCGGACGTTTGCCAGAACGTCGTCGTCACGCTGCACGATTGCTGCACAACTAAGGGCATCACCAAAGGAGTCATCTATCAGGGCGAGAAAGTGGTCCTCAGCCTGGCGGAAAGTATCCGTGGTCGAGTCAGCCGCACAAATATCGTCAACCCGATCACGGATGAAATCATCGTGCGGGAAGGTGAATTGATCACTGTTGCGATCGCACGTAAAGTCGAAGAGTTGGGCGTCGAGAAGATTCAGGTCCGCAGTCCACTCACGTGCGAAGCCACTTTGGGCATGTGCCGATTGTGCTACGGAATGGACTTGTCGACCGGCTCAATGGTGGAAGAAGGATTGGCGGCCGGCATCATCGCGGCACAGAGTATCGGCGAACCGGGTACGCAGTTGACGATGCGTACCTTCCACATCGGCGGTGCCGCTCAGACGGACGTCGAGGAGAAGGAAATCAAGTCACGCCGTGCGGGCCGCGTAAAGTTCACGCGCATTCGCAGCGTGGTGAACGTTTCTGGCGAAAACGTAGTACTCGCCCGAAACGGCGAAGTCATCATCGTCGACCCGAAAGATCGCGAACTGGAGAAATACACGATCCCGAACGGGGCGGTGTTGTTCGTGACTGAGAACCAAGATATTCAGGCCGGAGCGATCGTCTGCCAGTGGGATCCGCACTCGGTTCCCATTCTGTCGGAAGTCGGCGGTCGAGTGCGATTCGAGGACTGCCTCGAAGGTCAGTCGATCCGCACCGAAACAGAGGCCAGCGGTAAAGTCCGCAAGACGATTATCGAGCACAAGGGGGACTTGCATCCGCAGGTCGTCATCGAAGACTCGACCGGCAAGATTCTTGACTTCTACTATCTGCCTGAGAAGGCGAGCATCGAAGTCGAAGAAGCTCAGCAAATCGCCGCCGGTACGATCGTTGCCAAGAACCCACGCGAGAGCGGCGGTACTCAGGACATCACCGGCGGTCTGCCGCGCGTCACGGAGTTGTTCGAGGCTCGTAAGCCAAAAGATCCGGCGGTGGTCGCCGAAATCGACGGCGAAGTCGAACTGAGTGCCGAGAAGAAACGCGGCAAGCGAGTCATCATCGTCCGTGGTTCCGACGGCACCGAAGTCGAACACATCATTCCGCACGGCAAGCCCCTGATGGTCCACGCGAAGGATGCCGTTCGTGCTGGCGACGCCCTCGTCCGCGGGCCTCTGGTTCCGCACGATATTCTGCGAGTCAGCGGCGTCGAGGCCGTGCAGCAGTACCTGCTCCACGAAATTCAGAACGTGTACCGCTCACAGCGAGTGGATGTGGACGACAAGCACATTGAAATTGTCGTGTCACAGATGCTTCGCAAGGTCCGCGTGACGGACGTCGGGGACACCGATTTGCTGCCCGGAATCGTGCTCGACAAGTTCGAATTCCGAAAATTGAACACCTCGTTGGCGAATTCGGTGAAGATCACAACCCCCGGCGACACGGAATTTCAAGCTGGCGACATCGTGCCGCGCAAAACCTTCGATGAAGTCAACCCGGCGGTCGAAGCGGACGGCGGTCGGCCCGCTGCCTTCCAGAAGCCGCGAGCAGCCACGGCGGCCGTCCAGTTGTTGGGAATCACCAAGGCCGCCGTCCAAAGTGAAAGCTTCATCTCGGCAGCCAGTTTCCAGGAAACCACCAAGGTTTTGACCGAAGCCGCCATTGCCGGAAAGGTCGATCACTTGGTCGGCTTGAAAGAGAACGTTATCTTGGGGCACCTCATTCCGGCCGGCACTGGATTCAAAACCCATCAGGCGGCGGAAGTGCGGGTGCGAGCCGAAGCGTTGCAAGAGCTGAAGGCCGAACATGATCGCATCATGGCGGCTCGCCTGGAGCTCCTCAAAGAGGGCGCTGTTGGCGACGGTGGCAAAGACGGTGGCTCCGATAGCGGAGCCGGCGGTGCTGTCCCCGCCTTGCGGTAACTTGGTCTTGGTTAGAGTGCCTTCTAAGGAATGAACGACGAAGTTTTCTTTTTCCATTGCGAGTGAATGAATGCCGACCATCAATCAATTGGTTCGTAAACCTCGAACCATTCAAAAGTCGCGGTCCAAGACTCCGGTGCTGGAAGGCTGCCCGCAAAGACGCGGCGTCTGCCTCTT
>CAMDPK010000167.1 GCA_945904015.1 Candidatus Kuenenia stuttgartensis
TCCGGCAAGACCTTCACGATGGCAAACGTCATCGCGCGGTTGAATCGACCGACACTCATTCTGTCGCACAACAAGACGCTGGCGGCGCAGCTTTACGGCGAGTTCAAAGAGTTCTTCCCGCACAACGCGGTGTCGTACTTCGTCAGCTACTACGACTACTACCAGCCGGAGGCGTACATTCCGGCTCGCGACATTTACATCGAGAAGGACTCGTCGATCAACGACGACATCGACCGGCTGCGGCTCGCGGCGACGTCGGCGCTCATCAGCCGGCGGGATGTGATTGTCGTTGCCAGCGTGTCGTGCATTTATGGACTCGGCTCGCCGCGCGATTACCTGGAGATGATGATCACGCTGCGTCCCGGCGACACCGTGGATCGCGACGAGTTGCTGCTGAGGCTGATCGACATTCAGTACAACCGCAACGATTTCGAGCCGTCGCGCGGCAAGTTCCGCGTGCGCGGCGATGTTGTCGAAGTCTGGCCGGCCTACGAGGAGTTCGCGTACCGCATCGAACTGTGGGGCGACGAAGTCGAGCGGTTGTCGATCATCAACCCGCTGACCGGCGAGGAAGCCAAGCGGCTCGAAGAGTTGTACGTCTACCCGGCCAAGCACTTCGTGATGCCGCAAGAGCGCGTCGCCGCCGCCGTCGAGGACATCGAAGCGGAACTCGCCGAACGGCTCGACCAATTCCGGCAAGAGGGCAAACTGCTGGAAGCTCAACGCCTGTCGGCGAGAACGCGGTACGACATGGAACTGCTCCGCGAAACCGAATTCTGCCCCGGCATCGAGAACTACTCGCGAGCACTCGCCGGCCGCAAAAAAGGAGAGCCGCCCGACACGCTGTTCGCCTTCTTCCCGAAAGATTTCCTGATCTTCATCGACGAATCGCACGTCACGCTGCCCCAAGTGCGCGGGATGCACGCCGGCGACAAGTCCCGCAAAACAACGCTCGTCGAGCACGGTTTCCGTCTGCCGATGGCGCTCGACAACCGCCCGCTGCAATTCGAAGAGTTCGAGAAGATGCGTGGCCAAGCCGTGTTCGTCTCGGCCACGCCCGCCGATTGGGAGCTGGAACAAGCCGGCGGCGAAGTCGTGCAGCAAGTCATTCGCCCAACCGGCCTCGTCGATCCGCTCGTGCATGTGCTGCCGGCTCGCGGCCAAGTCCCGCACCTCAAAGACGAAATCCGCAAACGAGCCGAACGCAACGAACGAGTGCTTGTCACCACGCTCACGAAACGGCTGGCCGAAGACCTCACGAACTACCTCGTCGAAGAAGGGGTCCGCTGCAAGTGGCTGCACTCCGAACTCGACACGATCGAGCGGGTCGAAATCATCCGCGAACTCCGCGAACAAAAGTTCGACGCGATCATCGGCGTCAATCTGCTCCGCGAGGGCCTCGACATCCCGGAAGTCTCGCTGGTTGCGATCCTCGACGCCGACAAAGAAGGCTTCCTGCGCAGCGCGACCAGCCTCATCCAAACGATTGGCCGCAGTGCTCGCAACGTGAATGCCGAGGTCATCCTCTACGCCGACAAAGTCACCGACTCGATGCAGCAAGCGCTGGACGAAACCAGCCGCCGCCGCGAACTGCAACTCGCGTACAACGCCGAGCACGGCATCACGCCGGAGACGATCAAGAAGGCGATCAAACGCGGCATCGAAGAAGAAATCGCCGCCCAACGCGTCGTCACCGAGGCGGTCGGCGTCAGCGAGACTCAGTACGTCACGCAAGAGTTCCTCAACGAACTCGAACGCGAGATGCACGCCGCCGCGCAGAATTTGGAATTCGAACGCGCCGCACAACTCCGCGACCGCATCGTCGAACTCAAAAACCAAACCGGCCAAGCCGTCCCCACCGGTGAACCCGACAACCCCGGCTTCACCCTCGCCCAAAAGAAACCCAAACGCGGCCGAGGCCGACGCGGCTCAGGCTCGTCGGGTGACCGCCGAGTACCGAAGCCGGAAAGATGAGAGGTTGCATGATGGATTCGATTTGGAAGCAGTTCACTCGCGTTGTCGCACTCGCGGCGGTTTCGATCGTTTGCACTCCCGGTGCCGCTCAGGAATGGACTCGCTTTCGCGGTCCCAACGGGTCGGGAGTGAGCGACGCGAAGACGGTGCCGGTGAAGTGGACCGAATCGGGAATCAACTGGAAAGCCAAGTTGCCGGGCGAGGGAATCTCTTCGCCAGTCGTGTGGGGCGAAAAGGTCTTCGTGTCAGCGGCTGAAGCAGACAAAGGACGACGGCATCTGCTCTGCTTGGACGCGAAGACAGGCAAGGAACGCTGGCGGCAGACGGAAACATTTCAGGCGTACAAGAAGCACAAGGTGAACTCCTTCGCGACCAGCACGCCGGCGGTGGACGCCGATCGGGTGTATCACGTTTGGCAATCGGCCGAAGCGTCCGTGCTGCTGGCATTCACTCACGACGGCGCGCCCGCGTGGAAGTTTCCGTTGGACGCATTCTCCGAAGGTCATGGCGGAGGCGTCTCGCCGATTGTGTGGAACGACCTCGTCGTGCTGGCGTGTGATCAGCAGGGGCCGAGTTATCTGGTCGCCGTCGATCGCCGCACTGGTGAGCAACGTTGGAAAACACCGCGGCAGAGCAAACGCGCGGGCTACTCGACACCGTGCGTGTACCAAGTCCCTGGCCGTCCGGCGGAGTTGATCTTCACCGAGTGGAAGCATGGCATCACGGGGCTTGACCCCGTCACCGGCCAAGTCCGCTGGGAAATTGACTGCTTCGGCAAAGAAACCGAACGAGCGATCGCGTCGCCGATCATCGCGGGGGATGTGATCTTCGGGACGTGCGGCTTCGTCACGTCCGACAAGCACTGTGTCGCCGTGAGGCCGGGTGATGTTGGTGACAAGGTCGAGGTCAAAGAATTGTTTCGCATCGAGAAGACCGCACCGCACTTGCCGACTCCGATCGCCTTCAACGGACGGTTGTTCCTGTGGACCGAGAAGGGAATCGTGTCGAGCGTGAAGCTCGAAACGGGCGACGTGCTGGCGACCAAACGGATTGGCGGGAACTTCTCGGCGTCCCCAGTCTGCATCGACGGCAAGCTGTACGGCATCAGTGACGACGGTGATGTGATCGTGATGAAGGCGGACGACAGCTTGGAAGAACTTGCCCGAAATTCGCTCGACGAGCCGTGCCGGGCGACCCCCGCCGTATCGGGCGGGCGGCTATTTTTGCGAACGACGAGCCAATTGTTGTCTGTTGGCGGCGGGCCGTAAGTGCTTGGCCGAGAGCAATCTCAGCCATGTTTCCTCGTTCAGACAAGGGAACGGTTGACGTTGGCCTGCTCACGGCTAGGATGTTGCCTCGAACTGAGATTCAATCTCACGGAGGCGACGCCAGTCGTCAGGTTATGCACGAAGACAGCTTCTGCTCCGAGGACGTGATTTGCCACTGCCTGAAGGTCACTCAGGCGGAGGTGGAATCCGCCATCGTGACCTCTGATGAGCCGTCGCTGAGATGCGTGATGCGGATGACCGGGGCCGGCACTGGCTGCACGGCCTGTCATCGAACGATTCGAAGCCTGATCCGCGCTCAGTGTCCGCCGGCGGCGTCTTCGCCCACTTGCGTGAGCAGGTAATTCTGCAAGCCAAGCCGCTTGATCAGGTCGATCTGCGTTTCCAGCCAGTCCACATGTTCTTCGGACTCGACCAGAATTTTCTCAAGCATGTCGCGGCTACCGCCATCGTTTTCCGCGATGCATAAGGTGACCGCAGCGTTGTATGTCTTGACCCCGTTGGATTCGAGCGCCAGGTCGTAGTTGAACTGCTCCGGGATATCAGTGCCGACGCGAATGACGTCGTAGCGGGCGATCTCCGGCACGCCATCCAAAAAGAGGATGCGGTCGATGAGCATTTCGGCGTGCTTCATTTCGCCCATGGATTCGACGTAGTGCTTGGCGGCGAGGCGGTGCAATCCCCAGTTCTTGCACATTTTGGACTGACAAAAATACTGGTTGATTGCGGTCAACTCGATGGTCAGCCCCGCATTGAGGGCGTCGATGACCTTTTGAGATCCTTGCATGCTGCATTCTCCTAAAATGCGCCGACTGGCGGCTGGTGTTTTCGTTTTTGGGTTGCGAACAAGCGGCGGATTGTAGTGGTGCAAAATCAACGGTCTACCGGCTCGCCCCGCAACCTCCGGCAATTTTCGTCAACTGAGATGTGATCCCGATGCGAGAGTCGGTCTCAATGCCGACATCATGCTTGGCGATCACTTTGCGGGGCCGACGAACACGAAGCTGGCCCAGTGCGCGGGGGAGTTCCAATCGGCGGATTGTCGGAGATGACGTTTGGCCGCGTGGAGTGATTCGGCGACTCGCAGCGGTCGCCCAGCGGCAGCATCCTGGGAGAGACGTCTGTAAAAATCAGTCATCAATTCGGCGGTGCTTTCGTCCGAGACGTGCCAGAGGCTCGCGACAACTTGCCGAGCACCAGCCGCCAAGAAAGCTTGAGCCAGTGACGTGCTCGCCTCCATCGGGCGTTCGGGACCGACGCTGGTTTGGCACGCGCTCAGCACGGCCAGCTCGCAGCCGGTCAGGTCGGTTCGCAAGATGTCGAGATAGCTCAGCGAGTCATCGCCGTCCGCATCTGGGGCGAGCATCAAGCCCCCGAACAGATTGTCCGTTTGCTCGTCGACGAAGCCGTGCGTTGCCAAATGCACGATTTGATGGATCGGGAGCTGTCGCGTGACGAGCGATTCACGGGCCTCGTGATCGAGTAGCGTCGTCACCGGAGTCGGCCACGCGGCAGCAATGCGGCGGCACTCGGTGGCGACACCTGGAAGCGGTGAGGCACCTGAGGATTCCGACGGCGAATGGCCGACGAGCAGCAATCGCCGCTCGGTGTTCATCGCGGGTGCGGCACGTCGAGCCAATTGCGAGAGCACCGTTGCCGAGGGGGCATACGTGATCGGCGGCCACTCGTCGAGAACGTATTTCGTGCGTGGTCCAGCAGACAGCAGCAATGCTTCGAAAGGGAGTTGATGCAGCGCGGCATCCGGCACGATGACAAGACGTTTGGGGCGTCGGCGTTGGACGGCCTCGCGAACGGGCGGAGGCAGCAGCGTGTCGGCGACAAGCGTCAGCGAACTCGGTTGAATCGCTTCGCCTTTCACGGTGGCGACCGTGCCCGACAAGCCGCGTGAATTGCTCGGCGTGAACGGCACGGTCGCAGCGAGATACCAAGTGACGAGTCGTGAGGCGACGTCGCGCGTCACCGGGCCGGGCGGGATCGGGTCGAGTCCGCGACGCAACAGTCCTTTGTCGACCGCGAGATGCCCGGCGATGCCGCGTGTCGGCTTGTTCGTTGCTTCACGGAATTGCAGAGCGGGCAGCGTTTGACTGATGCGCAGCGGGACGACTTCGACCATGTCCGGCTCGTTGCCGATGATCCACACGGAACTGCTCTGACTGCCGAGCTGATAGAACAGCATCAGAGTGTCAGGAGAGAGCAACTCGTGCTGCACTCGCGCGAGGTCGCACAGAGATTCCCGGCCGGTGAGGAGTTGGTTGTAGACTGGACTCGCGTCGCGGATCGCTTGCCAGACTTTCGCGTAATCGTGCTCCGCTTTTGAGAGTTCGCGTTGCCGTTGAGTGACCCAGTCCTGTTGAGCGACAGTGCTGTCGGTGGGTGGTGATTGCGATTTCGCCAACTCGAATCGCAATTGCTGCTGACGTCTGGCGAGTGTTCGTTCCTGTGGGACCAGGCGTTGTTGAGTCTCTTGCGGCAACGTCGCGTTCAGGTCGATGCCGGCGAGTTGCAGTTGGTCGAGGAATGTCCGGCTGCGCGATTGCTCGGCAGCGAGGAATGCTTTGGCGGTCTGTCCGGATTGCAGATTCCAGTCAATCAGGCGTTCAAACGCCGGAGCGAACTGCGCGAAGTAACGTGCTCGGCCCGCCTCGCCGTCGCCGGCAGTTTCTGTGCGAACGGACTCGGCAATATCGACCGCTTCTTGCAAGAGTCCGATCGCGTCCGCGAGGTTGCCGTCGTGAGCACGGCGCACGGCTTGATTGGCCAACAGGACGTACCGATCGAGCGGCGATGCGGAGCGTTGGCCAAGCAGTTTCTCGGCGTGATCGAGTGCCGCTGCGGCGAGTTCGCGGTCGTTCGTTCTCAGAGCCATGCCGCCGAGCAAGCTGAGAATGTGCGCCTCGCGCGCCGCTTGTCCGCGTGAGCGGAAGATTACGGCGGCCGATTTCCAACGCAATGTCGCCGTGGCGAAGTCGCCTTGTTGCGCGGCGAGCGAGCCGAGTTGCTGATACGCCGTCGCGGCTTCTGGGTTCTGGTTCTTTCCGTGTTGTTCGCAGAGCCGCAGCGCTGTCTGAGCATGCGTGGCCGCGTCGTCGGCTTGGCCGAGATCGCGATGAATCGCCGACAAAACATTGTGAACCGCCGCCAGTGGCCAAGCGTCAGAACCGAACGCGGTTTCGATCGCGCGAGCCGATTGCTGAGCCTTCTCGGCGGCAGAATCAGTCAGTCCTTGATTGCGGTCGATGATCGCAAGGTTGAGCAACACGTCGGCTCGAAGTCGGTCGCCACTCGGCCCGCGCTGTTGAGCCTCTTCCAAAATCTGCTGATTGAGCGCGATCGCCTCACGGAATCGACCGGCCGACGGCAACAGCGCCGCGAGTTGTCGTTTCGCGAGCGGACGATCCGGGTCATTGAGCGGAATTCGCTGATCGGCCAACTCGATCGCGGTTCGCAGCAGCCGCTCGGCGTCGGCGAGATCACCGAGCGATCGGCGAATGCTCGCGAGTTGCAGCAGCGCGCGAAGCTGTTCGCGAAATTGATTCGCCGCTTCGTAGGTGGCGAGTGCTCGGCGAAGCAATTGTTCGGCGACCGGCAAATCGTCGTCCTCAAGCACGGTCGCCAGCAATCGGATTGCGGCGGCCTGTTCCTGCGCCGAAACCCGTTGGGTGTGCTCCAGCGCGGTGCGGAGATGACGGGCGACGGCGGCGGAATCGTTTCGCAATCGCGCGTGACGCGCGAGTCCGAACAACGCCTGAAATCGCGGCGAATCGTTGCGTGTCTCGTCAGAAGTTTTTTCGGGCTGGCCATTTGGCGGAGTGAACCGCCCGACGAATTCGTCGAGCAACTGTTTCGCGTCGTCGT
The DNA here is from genome assembly GCA_945904015.1 of Candidatus Kuenenia stuttgartensis. Lineage (GTDB taxonomy): Bacteria > Planctomycetota > Planctomycetia > Planctomycetales > Planctomycetaceae > SXKJ01. The sequence goes on from CAMDPK010000167.1 coordinate 7,137, forward strand.
GGCGCTGTTGAGCTTCGCACATCGCGATCCGTCGCTGTTGCAGGTCGAGCCAATCCGACGGTGATAGAAACGGCGTCTTGCGATGCCGATTGAGCAACGGAGTGATCGACTGCTCCGAGAGTTGCCAGTTCGTTCGCGCGGCGGCGACGTTGCCGGCTCGGTGCTCGACGACTCCGAGCAGGTATTGTGCTCGCAGCATTGGGAGCGTTTTGAGCGGACTGAATTTTCCGGTGAGCAAGTCATTGAGCGTGGTTCTCGCGTCCGAGTCCTCGCCGAGCGCGAGTTGGTATTCGGCAATTTGCAACGAGTTGAGGCTCCGCGAATCATCGTCTGCGGAGCGCGTGATTGCCTCGCGAGTTTTCAGCGCGAATCGCAGCGCGTCATCCGGACGTCCGGTCCTTCGCGCGAGTTGTTCCAGTTGATTCCAGCAGCGCAACCGTTGACGTTCGGACTCGGCGGTCGGTTTTGATTGAGCCTCAACGACCGTGAGAAGTTCGAGAAACACAGCCTCCGCCTCGGACCAGCGGCCTTGCTGGACGTGCGCGTTGGCGGTGATTTCGAGCGTGCGCGGATCGTCCGCCGCGCGAGTCATCGTGGCCAACAAACAGAGCAGGCCGGCGATCAGGGCGCGTGATGAAAGGCTGAGCCGTGACAGAACTCGCCCAGGCGGGCGAGGCGTTCGGCGAATTGTTCCCAGTCGAGCCATTCGGATTTCTGTGTGGAGGTGCGGCCGCTGATGGCGCGCGTCTTGTCGTTTGCGGCGAGACCAAACAGACGCGGATTGGCTCCCAGCGGCAGCGTTGTCAATCGAACGGACGCCGAGGTGGAATCGAGTTCCATCTCGTCGCCGCTGGGTGTATCGCGACGAGCCACGAAGCTGAAGCCCGCAGAGGACTTGATCGGATTCAAACGCATTCGTTCGATCGCGGAGAGGGATGTTTCGTCGAACGGCCTCGCTGAAGCGACCGCGACAATCAATTCGACGCCGGCCTTGTCGCCGAGGATGTGCATTTCTTGCAATTCGCCAGCCGCCGCCAGCGGCGGATCCCAAACCTCTTTGTCCGCGTGGGGCACGTTTGCAACGTGCCCGTCATTCGAAAGGGATGCTTGATGGCCGGGCAGGTTAGAAACCTGCCCCACGAGTGGCCAACGCCGCGAGACGACCCCATCAGCATCGACGTAGAACAACGCCACGAATGCCGGCTCATCGAGCACGACGTGGAACTGCATTTTGTCGCCGTCTTTCAGCGAACCGACTTCGGGGCCGAGTACTTGATAGCCTTCCGAATGCGAAGCTCGTTGGACATGCAGTTCAACGCGCGGCAGAAACCGCAGCGCGGCGTCCCTGGCCGAATTCGGAGTGGATGCGTTCGCCGGTCTCGCGATCGGCGGCCGAACATCCTCGTGGAACATCACCCAGGCGGCGTAGCCACCCGCGACCGCCGACCAACCGACCAGAACGAGCATGAGGATTCGGACCAAGTAGTGAGTCGGGAATGACCGCCGTCTGGGCGGTGCGACAATGCCGGAGCCGCGTTGACTGGCTTCGATCGGACGCTCACTCGCAAACGGTTCGAGCGCCGTGGCGAATTCGCCTGCGGAACTGAATCGCTCGCGCGGATCGAAGCGAAGTGCGTGCAGGCAAACTTTGGAGAGTTTGGCGGACAGTCCCGCTCGCAGTAGATGCGGCATCGCGGGGGGCGTGCGTTGAGCGATGTCTTCGCGGCGATGACCATCGCCGAACGGACGTTGGCCGGTGAGCAGTCGATACAGCACGACTCCCAAGCTGAAGATGTCGCAGCCGGGAGTGACGTCGTCCGAGTTTCCGCTGAACTGTTCGGGTGCCATGTAGGCCGGCGTGCCGAGCCACTCGCCGGGGCGAGTTTGTTCGGACTCGTCAACTTCCGGCCGCCGTGCGAGGCCGAAGTCGGTGAGCACCGGCTCGCCGCGGCGGTCGATCAGAATGTTTGACGGCTTGACGTCGCGATGAATGACTCCGGCTGCGTGCGCCTCTTGCAACGCCGACGCGATCTTGCGAACGATCTGCACCGCCTGCACGGGAGGGAGCAACGGGCCGGACTTGAGCAAGGTTTCCAACGACGTGCCGTCGATGTAGTCCATCGTCAGGAAGTCGATGCCACTTTGGCGATCGACATCGAGCACTCGGCAGATGTTCGGATGCCGCAGCGACGCGGTCAGCTTGGCCTCGCGACGAAACCGCTGAGTGAGCCGTTCGGCGTGCGGGCCATCGAGGAACGGAACTTTGATCGCGATCTGCCGGTCGAGGTCGGGATCGTACGACAGGTACACGGTTCCCATCGAACCGTGGCCAACCGGCCAAAGAATTCGATACCGACCGAGCAGATCTCCTGGTGTGAGTCGCCGTGTCGCGCTGCGGCCTTGTTCGCCCGCCGGCGAGTCGTTGACTGGGCCAGTCGATGCCGATTCAAGCGGCTGAGTCCCTGGGATCGATCGCGTCGCGTGCAGTCTTTCTTCCACTTCGAGTTGCAACGCGTCGTGCAGTCCTCGCGCCTGGATCGGGAAGCGGCGGAAGTATTCGGCGAGTTCAGGTGTGTCGCCGGCATCGCAACGAACTCGGAATTCATGAACGATCGCCAAGATTGGCAGGCGATCGCGCGGCCCGAACTCCGGCCAACGTTCGATGTAGTTTTCCAAGAACGGCCGGCCTGCGGCTGCGAACGGCGACACCGTTTGCATGTTGTTGTCATGCTTGGCACGAACCGCGGACGTCGCTCGCCGCCAGCGATATTCCAAGTCGATCAGGACGAGTTCGTGCAGCACTTGCTCGCGACGTGAATCGTCTTTCAGCTCGGCGGCGAATTCTTCGATGTCCGGCTCTTCGCCGCGCTGCCAAGCCGCCTCGAACCGGTCATAGACTGATTCGAGCATCCGTGATCGGCTGACTTCCGCCAGCGTGGGCATATCAAACTCCTGAGGGGAGCCGCTCGCGCATCAGCGCGCGATTGCGGCTTTCAGTCGGCGTCGCTGCCGAGAGGTTGCTCGTGCCAGTGAACCGAGAAGGCAAACCGACAACACCACGTTGCGTGTCGTCGGATCAAAAAGCGGCATCGCCAAAGACTCATCGGAATCCATGTCGAGTTTGTCGTTCGCCGCATGACGAGCGATCGTGCGTTCTGAAGCGACATCGTGACGCGTGTCGGTTGTGGAACGAAGTTCGCGATCGTTCGGGCTGGCGACTCGTGTCGACCTCACCCAGCGAGTGCGACTCGCCGTAGCCAAACTTTGCGGCGAGGTTTCGGAACGCAAAGCCGGCGATGCGGACGGACTCGCGTTGCTCGTCGAATCGAGCGCCGTCTCCAGATCGTGCAAGTCCGGCCGCGCTTCCGGAACATCGGAGTTCGCATTGTCCGAGATGTCCGCTTCGGCAACGACGACTCCATTCGAGGTGATTTGAAGTTGCGGTTCAGAGATCGGCGCGGGGCGAGTCGTCCGCGTGACGAAGGCGAGCTGCAAGTGAACTCGGCCTTCGGAGTCGGTCGAGCGCAGATAAGTCACCGGGCTGCTGCCGTCGTTGATGGTCAGGCCACTGCTGTCTTGAACCGACGACCCTGAACTGACCGCGATCAGTTGACCGGATTCAACGAGGCGCAATTCGACTGTCGGTTTGGTGTCGTCGGATATCGAGCCGCTGAAAAAACTGTTGGAACTGCTGGTCGTGATCGGAGCGGTCTGTGCGATCGACGCGAACAGATCATCTGACAATTTTGAGGATGACGCGAGTTCACCGAAGCGGTTGACGAGCAATTTGTCCGCTCTGTGCGTCAAATCAACCGCGTCCGCAGCAAAGGATGCTTGCAGATCCACCGCTTCGGTCATCGCCAAATCGGCCGATATCGGCGGCAAGTTGTCAGAGAGGTCGGTGGCCGACAGCGACGGCATCGACGAGTCATTTCCGGTCGCGCTCAGCAGCGATCGCGTCTCGAGCGATTCTGCGACGGCGAGCGGAATTCGCCGCCGGCGTCTCGCGCACAATCCGGAATTCCTCGCCGTCTCAGGCAAGTTGATTCGCGTGTCGCGGTGAAAGAAGAAGTTCCACATGGCGTGTCCTCGACTTCGTTTCGGAGAGGGATCGCTTTCCAACGGCGGGATTTCATCGTCCAGAGGCCATTCAGTGCAAGAGCTCCTCCACCAAATCCTTTGGTGTTCGAGACCAAAACGATTCCAGAAATCCGCCAGTAGCGAGAGAGACCGAAAGCGATCGAGCAATCGGCCTGCGGCGACTCCCTCGTACTGGCACTGCTCGTTGGCTGGAGGTGCCCAGCGCGGATGACGATGGCTCCACCGACAAGCGCGCAATCCACCCCTCCCGAAACCGATACCGACAAGTGCGACCGCGCCCCGCCAAGAAAGTTTGAGTTTCTTCAAATTCGTCGGGTCGGTCTTACGGGTCTGCGCGACGACCACTACGATCATCCGGAAAACCCACGATTGTCGGCTGTTTCACGTATGTTTGACGACGACGCTTCGGTCACTCGGCTGTACCTGGAACTCCGCGAAGGCCGCGAAGAGGCCGCGACGGACTTGTGGCAACTTTGTTGCCGAGCACTCGTCCGCGAAGCTCGCAAACAACTCGGGTCGAACGAGCGCCGTGTGTCCGACGAAGAAGACGTTGCGCTGGCAGTCTTCTTTGAATTGTGCCAAGGAGTCAGCGACGGTCGGCTCGGCGATGACCTCCGCCGTGAAGATCTCACGAAGCTGCTGCGGCACTTCACTCGCCAAGAAACGCTCGACCAGCGCCGACACGCTCAACGGGCCAAACGAGGTGGCGGCACCGTGCGCGGCGATTCGGTTTTCGCGATGGGCACCGATGGACACCGAGGGCATGAAGGCTTTCATTCCATTCCCAGCCCGGAACCCTCTCCGGAACTGATGGTGCAACTCGACGACCAACTGCAACGCTTGTTGGCATCCCTCGAGGACGACCGATTGCGACAAGTTGCGTTGAGCGTCCTGGCCGGTGACTCGCGACCGGAAACAGCGGAGAGGCTTGGCTTGTCACTCCGCTCCGTCGAACGCAAGGTCGCATTGATTCGAGATGCGTGGCGATTGGAATTGGGGGAGGAGTGACAGGGTGAAATGAGTCCGCTCACCGTGTCACGGCTTCGATCACCGACAACTCGGTCGCTGTCGGAACGACTCGCTGCCACTCAAAGCCGCACTCGTCGAGCAGCACGCGGTACTCGGACTCCGTTCGCTCTTGCCCGCCGGTAACGGTCATCATGGCGAGGTCGAACCATTTTCCGTGGAACGGTTCCGGCCCGTCGGGGAGGACGAACTCGGCGAGCAAGAGCCGACCGTTGGCTGGCATCGCAGCGTGGCAGTTTTTCAGGATCGCGCGTGATTGCTCGTCGTTCCAATCGTGGATGATGTGCCGCAGGAAATACGCATCGGCTCCACCGGCCACCGATTGGAAAAAGTCGCCGGCGATGAACTGCACGCGATCAGTAACGCCGGCTTGAGCGAGGTTCGTTTTCGCGCGATCAATGACATCGGTTCGATCGAACAGGATTGATTTCAAGGACGGATACTGCGTGAGCACCGCCGACAACACGCTGCCGTTGCCGCCGCCAATGTCTGCCAGAACCTTGATATCCGAGAAGTCAAACGCGGCCAACATCGCGTCGGTTTCGCGGCCGTGAACTCCGACCATGCCTTGATCGAAGATTGCGGCGTTCTCCGGCGTGTGACGCAGAAAGTCGAACAGCGGCTTGCCGAACTCGTGGTTGAATGCCGTCTCGCCAGTCTGCACGTTGTGCAACAGGTCGCCCCAAGCTCGGTACTGCCAGTCGCCGCGCATCCAAGCGAGTCCGGCCATCGAGCCGGGCACGTCGCGCCGCAAACATTCCGACAGCGGAGTCAACGCGAAACGGTGCTCGGCGTCCTCACGGAACACGCCACTGCTCGCGAGTGCTCGCAGCAACCGATACAGCGACCGCGCATGCGCGCCGGACTCGACGGCGAGATCGTCTGCCGTGCGAGGACCGGCCACGAGCAGATCAGCGATGCGCAACCGCACCGCAACATAAATCGCTTGCGTCATCCAAAAGCCGCCGATCATGCGATTGAGTTCGTCTCGCGGCGAAGTCATGGCAACCCTTTCTTCGGTCGCGAACGCAAAGCTTCACGTTGTCCTTGCAGATTCTTTTGAACGCTCTGTTTGCCGAGCTTCTTCTGCAAGTGAGCGAACTTCGTCGCCGGACGCCGAGCGCCCCCTTCGCCGCGTGACATGATTGGTCTCCAATGTCGCCCGTTCGTGCCCAAAGCGGAAATAACACACAGCGTGACGGAAAAATTCGCGAAGTCCACCTCGAACTTAGCAAGCAAGTCTCGACCGGCGATCTGCTGGTAAAATTCGCGTGAAGTTCTCAATCACTTGACGGTCAAAGCCAGAGTTCGCCTTCCAGCGGCTTCTGAAGCAAGAGACCGTGGCCATGCTCGACTCTCACCAAGAACTCCACCGCTTGAGAATGGATTCGGCCATTCTGCGTGCCGGTGGCGGCTTACTTCAACGGAAAGCGGTCCAACGATTCGGCTTCATTCAGGAACATCGTCGAACTTGGCCAGTGACTGCGATGTGTAGCGTCCTGGGGGTATCTCCGAGCGGGTTCTACGCTTGGCGGACGCGACCACCGAATCAGTGGACGCAGCGACGTGGGCAGTTGCGCCAGCAGATCAGGGACATCTTTGCGGAAAGTCGAGGCACCTACGGAAGCCCACGAGTCCACGCCGAACTTGTCGCTCGCGGAATCCCGTGCTGCCAAAAGACCGTGGCGAAGATCATGCAACGAGACGGGCTGCAAGCCACGATCCGACGCAAATTCCAAATCACGACCGACTCGAATCACACTCTGCCCGTGGCTGAGAATTTGTTGGATCGAAAGTTCGCCCCATCTCGGCCGAATCAAGTTTGGGTCAGCGACATCACCGCCATTCCGACGGCGGAAGGTTGGCTGTATCTGGTCGCGGTGTTAGACCTCTTCTCACGCCGCACCGTGGGCTGGTCGCTGGGCAACAAGCGAACCAGTGATCTGGTCATCACCGCTTTGAAGATGGCACTGACCGCACGACGGCCAAAACCCGGCCTACTGCATCACAGCGACCGTGGCAGCCAATATGCCTGCCATGACTTTCAAAACCTTCTCACGAGCCACGGCATCGTTTGCAGCATGAGCCGCAAGGGAAACTGCTGGGACAACGCTGTGATGGAAAGCTTCTTCGGCACTCTGTCCCAAGAGTTGCTGCAACATCATCGCTTCACGACGCGCGCCGAGGCCGAGCAAGCCGTCGTGGAATACATCGCCAATTTCTACAACACTCGCCGTCGCCATTCGACGCTGGACTATCTCACCCCCGCCGAGTACGAAGCTCGACACGCTGCCGATGCCGTATCCGGCTGAATTCACTGTCCACAATTTAGGGGGAGGGTCAGGTCAGGGTTGGTTACACTCTGGTGCGTTTGCACGAACAGCACTCCGCCGTTGCGGACTGCTCTCAGGTCAGGGTTGGTTACACTGCATCGCCGTGCTGTCGGTCGGCACCTTCTGTTGCGGACTGCTCTCAGGTCAGGGTTGGTTACACTGTTGTGCCGTTGGTCATCACGACCGCTTCGTTGCGGACTGCTCTCAGGTCAGGGTTGGTTACACTTCGACCGCATCGACTGGCGAGCATCCTGCGGTTGCGGACTGCTCTCAGGTCAGGGTTGGTTACACTGACGATCAGCTTGCCGTCATGGTGGGAATGGTTGCGGACTGCTCTCAGGTCAGGGTTGGTTACACTTGGTCCAGTCAACAGCAGATCGGTCTGCGCGTTGCGGACTGCTCTCAGGTCAGGGTTGGTTACACTACCATCGCCGCGGCCATCGCGATCACGTCGTTGCGGACTGCTCTCAGGTCAGGGTTGGTTACACTTTTTGGATGCTGTGAGCAGACGTGGCACGCAGTTGCGGACTGCTCTCAGGTCAGGGTTGGTTACACTTCGTGCCGCTCAACGCCAACACCGTCACCGTTGCGGACTGCTCTCAGGTCAGGGTTGGTTACACTAAAACAAATCCGTTCGCGCGCCACCTAGTGTTGCGGACTGCTCTCAGGTCAGGGTTGGTTACACTAGGCAACCATGTTCTGACGGTGTTGTCAGTGTTGCGGACTGCTCTCAGGTCAGGGTTGGTTACACTGCAGCCCCACGAGCACCGCTCCCGCCGCTTGTTGCGGACTGCTCTCAGGTCAGGGTTGGTTACACTAACGGTACGGAGTTCGCCAGTCGTCGCATGGTTGCGGACTGCTCTCAGGTCAGGGTTGGTTACACTAGGCGGCGAGAAGCTTCCTGGTTACGATCGGTTGCGGACTGCTCTCAGGTCAGGGTTGGTTACACTTTGACGACATCGCCAGCCTCTTGGCTGTTGGTTGCGGACTGCTCTCAGGTCAGGGTTGGTTACACTCCATGACGATGGCTTCGACGTGAGCGTAGAGTTGCGGACTGCTCTCAGGTCAGGGTTGGTTACACTAATCAAATTGTCGCTTCCCCTGGCCGAACAGTTGCGGACTGCTCTCAGGTCAGGGTTGGTTACACTCGCCCATGCGAGCTGACGCCTCCGTCATGGTTGCGGACTGCTCTCAGGTCAGGGTTGGTTACACTCTCCAGCCAAGACGTCAGAGCACGACGTCCGTTGCGGACTGCTCTCAGGTCAGGGTTGGTTACACTTCACAATTTGAAGACAACACGCAATGGCGAGTTGCGGACTGCTCTCAGGTCAGGGTTGGTTACACTTGTCGAGCGACTCCGCGCATGGTGACGTGAGTTGCGGACTGCTCTCAGGTCAGGGTTGGTTACACTTCATCATGCCCGCGATGCGTCAACGCAATGGTTGCGGACTGCTCTCAGGTCAGGGTTGGTTACACTTTCGTGTCCGGATGTCGTCAACGTGATGAAGTTGCGGACTGCTCTCAGGTCAGGGTTGGTTACACTGCCTCCGATACCCGAAATCCCGCGAAAACAGTTGCGGACTGCTCTCAGGTCAGGGTTGGTTACACTAAACCCGCTGACGCCCGGTGAGTCAGGCGGTTGCGGACTGCTCTCAGGTCAGGGTTGGTTACACTAAAGTCTGCGGTTCTCCCCCCGTTCGTTTGTTGCGGACTGCTCTCAGGTCAGGGTTGGTTACACTCTTCTCGGCTGAACCGCTGAGTCGAGCCGGACTTGTGGGCAACTGAGTTCAGAAAAGTTCGAGTTGTTGCGGTGCCTCTGAGGGCGACATGCGCATTTTTCCCCAAAAGATGC
>CAMDPK010000168.1 GCA_945904015.1 Candidatus Kuenenia stuttgartensis
CTGGGCCAGCCGATTCACATCGCCTGCCCGATGCGGACTCTGTCATCGGTCATCAACGAACATCAGATCGACCGAGTGGACCTGCTCAAGATCGATGCGGAGCGCTGCGAGTTGGAAATCCTGAGCGGCATCTCCGCGACGCATTGGTCGCGCATTCAGCAAGTCGTCATGGAAGTGCATGATCAAACTGGTGGCATGCTGGATCAAATCCTAGCGTTGCTCAACGATGTCGGGTTCGAGGTCGTACACGAGCAACAGGCCGACGGCTCCGAGGCCGGGCTGTTCGATGTCTATGGCATCCGACGTTGATGCCGCATTTCACAGAACGACGAGGCTATGTTCCTTTTGAAGCTTCACCATGTCGGCTGTGCTGTACCGTCGATTGAAGTCGGCCTGCGACCGTACACCCAGGCGATGGGCTTTTCGCGAGTCTCGAAAATCGTCGAAATCGCCAGCCAGAAGGTCCGTGTCTGTTTCATCGAGACCGCCCCCGGCGTGTTCATCGAGTTGGTGCAGGGACTGGCGGAGGACTCGCCCGTCAGCAGCTTTCTCAAACGCCGCCAGTACTACTACCACGTCTGCTACAGCACTCCGAACGTCCGTGCGACAATCGAGCAGCTTGAGGCGAACGGCTTTCGTCGGCTGTCGCTCTTCACGTCCGAAGCTTTTGGTGACTCCGACTGCGCGTTCCTGCTCACGCCCGAAATGGCGCTCGTCGAACTTTGCACGGAAGGCGCGTTTTCGCTGTTTTAGGCCGCCGCGCGCAAGGCAGGACGTGACAAGTAGGCCAGAATGAGTTCAAACGACAGGAACTCTTCCAAGTCATCGAGGGGAATCTGTCGCTGAAACGTCTCTTCGATCACGCTGACAAGCGTCAGCGTGGCCAGTGAATCCCACTCAGCCAGCGAGTTGATCGACGCGTGGCACAATTGCTTGCGTGGTACGTCGGGAAAGACCATTGCCAGGCAGGCTTCAAGCTGCGATGCGATTTTCGTTGGGGGAGTCATGCGACAGCACCTTTGCATACAGGGAAGGACAACGGGAATTGAATGCCGAGCGAGTCAACGTGATCGGTTGGTTCAGTTCCGACTCGACTAGCCCAGCGAGAAGTTCGCCGATCGGAGCGTTGCGATCCGTCGGCTGATAGTCGAGCAGAACTCGGTCGCAGCCGAGGCGCTCAAAGCACGCTTGCAAGACTTGATGTTCGATCCGGCGAGAAAACGCGCGGCAGCTCAGCACCCACACGTCGATCCACGGCAGCCCGTCCCGCCAACGCCCCGCGAGAACCGAAACGTTTCCGAGTGGGGCGTACTTGTCGGCATACCGAACGGCCAGCAGAAACGCTTTCGGATCGGACAATCGACGTCGCCACGAGGCGGCATCCAATCGCAGGCCATTCAAATTGAATTGATTCGTCTTGTTGATCAGCTCGAAGCAACGTTCGTCGGGCGCGTTCCATTTGAGCGTGATTTCCGCCTCGGCTTGTCGAAGAAACTCTTCGGGGTCCGTCGCTGTTGGCGGCACCGCACCGCTGTCGCGCAGACTGCGGACCCGCAGTTTGTCTTCGTGCGTGACGGTCGTTTTTCCAAACAGATCCCGCAATTCGCCGACCAGTCCCAAGATCGCCTCGGCATCACCGGCGGGGAATTTTCGGCAATGGATGCCGGGAACACCGGCGGCGACTTCCGCCAGCTCAATTGGACTGTCATCGAGAAACAGGACGCTGTCCGCTTTGATATTCCAGGTTTGCAGAATGCGACGAACCGACTCCGACTTGGCTCCCCAATTCGCTTCGATGGGAAACAGCGACTCGCGCGGCACAACCAAGTCGTCGCGCTGCAAACTCTGTTGAGCGATGTTCGGGTCGTTCTTGCTGGCGACTCCGATGAGCACTCCGAGTTCGCTCAGCGAGGCCAGCATCTCTTGGTAGATCGCATGCGCGTGCGTCTTGTGGTCCAAATCCCACGAGACTCCATCAACGCCGTCTTCCCCCACGATCCCCGACCACAGCGTGTTGTCGAGATCGGTGATCAGCCCCTTCAGCGGGGCTGCGGGACGCAACAGACCGGCCAACGCATTCGCGAGCGTCACGCTGTGTTCGAGGCGATACGGAAACCCGGTTCGTAAATCACCGGCCACGTCGTGCCGTGAATGACGCGGCGACAGCATTTCGAGTTGTTCGGAGTCCACAAGGCGCACGTCGGACGAAGACGCCAATCCCTCTGCAAAATCAAAGACCAAGCTACGTAGCTCCAACGCCGCTGGTGCCGACTGTCCACGCGGCGGCGGAAACATCGGCGGCAGCGGCAAGGTCGGGAGCGACACCGCGACCGACGTCCGTCGAGCCAATGCCGTCAACAACTCGGTCAATTGTCGTAATCGCAGACGCACCGAAGACAGAATGTCCGCCGTGCAATCGGATCGCCAACCGTGAGTGCTCCGCCAACCCAGGCGCGCGTCGAGGTCGCTCCATTCCAACGGAACGGCCACGCCATCCGAGGGGTTGTCCAAAAGCTTTTGCAACGTGCCCGACACGTCGCCGAAGACTCCGACATCGACGTCAATGCGTTCCGACACCGTACGGTCGGTCAACTGAGCAGCGAGAAAGGTTTTCAAGTGCAACGGCGTGAATCCGCACGCCAGCGTGAATCGTCGCCGCGTCGCATTCGGCGCGCGCGCATTGACGATTCGCAACGCATCCACAAGTGTCACGGTTGGCTCCTGAAGGTCGCGCCCAGGGGGCAGGGCTTTTAGGACGGATTTCCGGAGCGGGTCAAGATCAGCGACCGAAGGGCGCGCCACGCACTTTTCGCGGCAGAGTGCCCAGCCTGCACAAACCAGGCAAGCTGCGGCTCGTTTGCGGGGTTTGCGAACAATGTCGCGGAATCCGGTTATGCGACGTCGATAAGAACTGAAAGTCACGCCGCGCGTTCGGCGTGGTGCAGGTACTTCGCCTGCACAGTGCGACTTCAGAGGACCAAGGATCGGTCACCATGCAATGGACTTCTTGGCTGGAAGCGATTCGAAATGCCGTCTCTCCGTCGGTCAGTGCTCGGCGTCGTGGAACCACGATTCGCAACGAGCCGGCAGAGACACTCGAAGATCGCTCACTGTTGTCGGTGACGTCGTTCTTTATCAACGGGCAACTGAGCGTCAGCTCGGACGGCAGTGATGACATCACGATCCGACCGAACCCGCTCAACCAAAATTTGGTGCAGGTGCTCGCGAATGGGACTCCGGTCTCGTCATTGCCGACGATTCTGGCGAGCAATGTTTCGTCGATCGTCGTGAACGGCGGCGACGGACCGAACACGATTGATCTGAGTCTGCTGACCTCGGTGCGGCTAACTCAGAATCCGAGCATCAGCGTCGACGGCAAGCATGGCGACGACATCATCAACGGCACGATCAATCTCAACGAGACGCTGCTCGGCGGTCACGGCAATGATTTGATCAGCGGTAGTTCGCTCGTCGATCAAATCGACGGCGGGGACGGCAACGACACGATCAGCGGCGGATCGGGCAACGATTCGTTGATCGGCAACAACGGCAACGACGACATCGACGGCGGCCAAGGCAACGACACGGTCAACGGCGGCGACGGACTCGACACGATTGACGGCGGAGCTGGAGCCGACTCGATCATCGCCGGCGATGGAGCCGACCTCGTGGATGGTGACACACCCGGCTTCAGTGGAGCCGGCAACGACACGATTCTCGGTGGGCAGGGCAACGACACTGTCCGCGGCGGTGACGGCAACGACGTCATCAACGGCGACGGACAGACCGACTCGATCCTTGGCGGCAATGGCGATGACTCGGTTTATGCCGGCAGCGGCAATGACTTCGTCGATGGCGGTGCCGGTGCCGACAAGCTATTCGGCAATGCCGGGCTCGACACGATCAACGGTGGAGCAGGCAACGACGACATCAACGGTGGCAACGACGCCGATCTGATTCACGGTGACGACGAATTCTTCGCTCTGACCGGCAACGACACGATCGACGGCACCGGTGGCGATGACACCGTTTTCGGCGGCAACGGCAATGACTCGGTCGGTGGTGGTATCGGCAAGGACGTGGTCGATGGCGGCAACGGGACCGATACGGTGCTCGGCGGTAATCAGAACGACACGGTCCTTGGCGGCGACGGCAACGACAGTGTCTCGGGCGGCGATGGCAACGATGTGATCTACGGCGATGACTCCGTGGCTGGCGGGTTTGGCAACGACACGCTCAACGGCAACGCGGGGGACGACGCGATCTTCGGCGGTGACGGCAATGACAACGCACTGGGCGGAGCCGGTAACGATTCGATCTACGGCCAGGGGGATGACGACACGCTCAACGGTCAATCCGGCAATGACGTGCTCGACGGCGGTCTCGGCGACGACGTGCTGATCACTCAAATTGGCGACGGTCTCGACACCGGTACTGGCGGAACTGCCGGCAACGACGTTTTGCAGTTTGAAGGCACCAACGGAGCGGACGCGATCACCATCGGACAAAACGCCTCCGGACAATTGACAGTCAGCAATGGGACGTCGACGGTCACGATCACGAGCACGGCCGCGACGATTCAGATCGACGCACTCGGCGGCAATGACACGATCAACATCAATACTCTGGATGCGACGCCCGGCGATTTGGTGATCGTCAATGGCGGCGACGGCAACGACGTCATCAACGCGTCCAACCGAGCGGTCGGCTCAACCAGACTGACGGCGAATGGTGGCGAAGGGAACGACACGATCTCCGGCAGTGCGGGGAACGATTTCCTCTTCGGCGACGGTGGCAACGATTCGATCAATGCCGGTGCCGGCGCCGACAGTGTCATCGGTGGGCTGGGCAACGACGTGATCAGCGGCGCGGTCGGCAACGACTCCTTGCAAGGCAGCGAAGGGAGTGACGTCCTGGATGGCGGCGACGGCGATGACCTCGCATCGGGTGACGCAGGCAACGACATCGTCCTCGGTGGCGATGGACTCGACACATTGGACGGCGGCGATGGCGATGACGGGCTCAACGGCATGGCCGGAAACGATTCGATGTCTGGCGGTCTCGGAGCTGACTCGCTGTCTGGCGGCAACGGCAACGACTTCATGGATGGCGGAGCCGGCAACGACAACCTCAACGGTCAAGGTGGCAGCGACCAGATCAAAGGTGGTGACGGAGACGACAACATCCTGGGCGGCGTCGGCAACGACACCATCAATGGTGGCAACGGCAATGACGCGATCGCCGGCGATGACGGCGACGACTTGATCACCGGCATGGATGGCGACGACACCGTCAATGGCGGTAACGGCAATGACACCGTGCTCGGTGGCGACGGCGATGACGTTCTGCAGGGCAGCGATGACAACGACATCGTGCTCGGTGAAGACGGCAACGACACCGTCAATGGCGGAGCGGGAACCGACACGCTCGCCGGCAATCTTGGCACCGACTTGCTGCCGGATGCCTCCGCGTCCGAAATCAACGAGAACTATCAATTGTCCGGCACCGTGTCGGCTCAATTGCTGTTCTGAGAATTCTCGGCCACAAGTGAATTCGACATCTCACGCAGCCCGACTGGTTCATGACCTGTCGGGCTGTTGTCGTTTCCGCCCGCCGCGGCGGGTTGCCGGAGACTCCGAGGGCCGCTAAGAGTTCGCTTGCGTCCGACCTGTTTCTGTTCGCCCTTCATGCCCAAAGCTCCCGCCACCGTGACCGCTCTGGCTCCCAGCGTTGATCCGCTTTCGATGATTCCGCCAACGATCGAGCCATCGGCATCGACCTCGACGGCGCGTGCCGAATATCAGCGACGACGCGACGGCTTCTTCATCGAACTGCAGCGGCTGGCAAAAACCGATCGCAAGCTGTCGCTCACACGGCTGGGTTTGTTTCTCGCGGGAATTGGATTAGCCGCGATGTCGCTGACCACTCGCGAAGTCGCCTCGTGGTGGTGCCTGATTCCGTTCGGGCTGTTCGCGGCGGCCATCGTGCGTCACGAGCGAGTGGCGCGGCGGTTGGATCGCTGTCGCCGAGGCATTGCGTATCACGACGCCAACCTGGATCGCTTAGATCATCGTTGGCAGGACTCGCTGCCGCTCGGCGAGCGATACATCGACGAGCAGCATCCCTACGAATACGACCTCGACCTGTTCGGCAAGGGGTCGTTGTTTCAGCTTCTCTGCCGAGCACGCACGCGGTTGGGCGAGGACACGTTGGCCGCTTGGCTGCGGACTGCGGCCAGCCCCTCGGCGATCGATTTTCGCCAGAGAGCGATCCGCGAGTTGCGTGGCCGAGTCGACCTGCGCGAGGCATTAGCGTTGCTGCCGGCCGAGGTGCATGACTCGATTGACCAGTCGCTGTTGCAGGATTGGGCGGCGCGCACGCCACATCTGCTTTCGCGAAAGCTGTTGGCAACGGCCGGCCTGTTGGCGGTTTCGGCCCTCGTCACCGGCTTTGGTTGGTGGGTGCTCAACTGGCCGCTGGCTTATTTCGCGGCTGTCGTCACCGCCGAACTGGTGCTGCACTTCACCTTCAAAAGTTTGTTGCAACAAGTCGCCCACGACATCGACCGCGCCGACGTGGGACTGGCGATCCTCTCGCAAGTGCTCAACGTCGTCGAAGGTGAACGGTTTCAATCTCCGTTCCTGACTGCGCTCCGTTCACAGCTCGACACCGAACGGCATCCGCCCTCATGGCAAATTCGTCGGCTGCACCGGTTGGATGCGTGGTTGGACAGCTCGTTGCACAACCAGTTCTTCGTGCCGTTCGCGTTCTTGCTGTGCTTGCCGATCTGGCTGTCGCACGCAATCGAACGCTGGCGAGCCACCGTCGGCCCACACATCGCGCAATGGCTCGACGCCGTCGGACAATTCGAAGCGATCAGTTCCCTGTCTGGTCACGCCTTCGAGCATCCCGCCGATCCGTTCCCAGAGATTGTCGGTCCCGAACCGCTCGTCGATGCGGTGGGCCTCGGACATCCGTTGATCCCCGATGATCGCTGCGTGCGAAACGATATCCGCTTCGGCCGACAGCCGCAGTTGGTGATGGTCAGCGGCTCGAACATGTCTGGCAAGAGCACGCTCATGCGGACGATCGGCTGCAACGTCGTGCTAGCGTTCGCCGGTGCTCCGGTGCGAGCCACAAACCTGCGACTGTCGCCGTTTGTGTTGGCGACGTCGATCCGCGTGCATGACTCGCTGCTCGAAGGGGCGTCGCTGTTCTTCGCGGTCATCTCGCGATTGAAGGGGATCGTCGAACGCACCGGCGGGCAAACGCCGCTGCTATTTTTGATCGACGAAATTCTGCCGGGCACGAATTCGCACGACCGCCGCGTCGGAGCCGAAGCGATCATCCGCCAACTTCTGCACCGCGGCGCGGTCGGCCTCGTGACAACACACGATCTGGCCCTGACCGACATCGTCGAAAAGCTCGGCCACATCGCCATGAACGTCCACTTTGAAGACCGCCTCGAAGAGGGTCGGATGACGTTCGACTATCAACTCCGCCCCGGAGTCGTCCGCCGCAGCAACGCGCTGGAACTGATGCGACTGATCGGCCTGGGCGAACCCGTCGAGTCCAGCCGAGAGCCGGAAGCCGATAGCCGATAGCCGATAGCCGTTATACCGCTTTTCCGCCGACGATCGTCCGCACGATTTGGCTGTTCGTCGTTATCAACTCTTCGAGCGGATCGCCGCCGCCACTCAACGACACCGCAATCAAGTCCGCCCTTTTCCCCGGCGTGATCGTTCCACAATCGTGCTCGCAGCCGAGCGCCCGCGCCCCAGCCAGCGTGCCGAGTTCCAGCAATGTGCTCGGCGCGACATCGGAAAATCGTTCGCGCAGAAAAACGAGTTCCTTCCACAAGCTCAGGTCCGGGTTCGATCCCCGCCCGTCCGTGCCGAGCGCGACGTTCGCTCCCTTAGCCAACAATTGTCGCCACGGATGCGGCTCGTGTCCGAAAAACTCATGCGTGCGCGGGCAGTACACGACGGACATCTGCGACCGAGCCGCGATGAACTCAAGCTCGTCGTCCGCCAAATAGTTGCCATGCACGACCAACCCTCGAGGGGCGTCCGCTAAAACTCGCAGGATGTCGAGCGGCCGGAGACCCGTCGGCAGTCCGCCCTCCGGCCACGTGCCAAACGACTTCAGCATCTCGACGAACGGACCGCGTCCGTCCGAGAGAAAATCCAACTCCTCGCGAGTCTCGGCCAAGTGCATCGCGACCGGTGCGTCGAATCGCTTTGCCAGTTCAATCGAGCCTTGCAACAACTCCGGAGAAACGCTGTACGGAGCGTGAGGTGACAAGCCGAAAGTCACCCGGTCGGATTGTCCGTTGCGTGCCAGCCATTCTTCCGCGAGTTTGATCTGGAGTTCTGCCGCTTCCGAACGCAGACCGATCAATTCGCGAAACGCGAAGATGCGCGGACCGTGCGTCGGCAACGTGACTTCGCTCCAGCCGGACGTTGCGATCTCGCCGAGCAACGTCGTGCCGCTCGATTCCGCTTCTGTCGCCCCGGCACTCAGTGCGTCCCGCTGAACCGTCGAATTCGGAGTGAACTCACGGCGGCGGTACGCGACCAGCGATCGAATCCAGTCGGTGAATGGCCGCGCTGGCTGAAATGGCTGCGCAACGCGGCTGAATTCCAGATGCGTGTGCGCGTTGACCAAGCCCGGCAGGATCGCGACGTCCCCTAGATCGGTCGCGGCCTCATTTCGATCGGCAACTCGGACGGCCGTGATAACGCTGGCCGAAACTTCGACCAACCCGTTTTCGATCGGCGGGCGATCAACCGGGAAGATCCACTTCGCTTTCAGTCGCTGCAAAGTCATGACGAGATCGTAACCACTCGAATGCAGAACTGGGTGGCACAGCTTGCTTCAAGCTGTGTGCGCAGCATCGGAAATTCTGCAACAGACGCTCGATGACAAATCGACGGCCATTTGCTGATCAGGGCCAACTCCAGGTTTCCAATGCCTTCGGCACACAGCTTGAAACAAGCTGTGCCACCCAGCAAGACACGGCCGGCTCAGCGCACGACATCGCGGACCAGCACGAACGCCTCGGCCGCGTGAACACAGACTGTTGAGCCGCGATACCGAGCCAACGCTTCGATCGCTTCGAGCGAACGTGGATTTGGAGCCGGTTTGAGCTGCGAAGTGAAGCATCGCATCGCCTCCAGCTTCTTCGGCAGGTGGGCGGTGATGTCCACGAAGACGGTCGGATAGAAAATCGCGCTGGCGATCGGCGGTGCCCATTCGGTCTCGCTGAGCGTTTCGTAGCACAGCAACTGCTTGACCGAGCAACTCGCCAGCGGCCGGGCGGCCACGAGTGCCGCGTGATAAATCCGTCCGTGATCGGAATGCAGATCGCCATGATGCGGCAGGTAGACTCGCTCCGGAGACAGTTCTTGAAACTGTTTCGCCAGCGCGTCGGCGATCAGATGTCCCGGAGTCACGTCCAATCGCGGCGCGGGGAATTCGAGAAACCGAGTCTCGCGAACTCCCAGAATCGCGTGTGCTTGCCGAGCTTCTGCTCGTGTCCGTTCGACCGACTCTTCGGAATACAAATCGGGCGTACCGCGCGTCGCGACGATGACGAACACCTCGTCCCCTTCGGCCGCGTGCCGAGCCATCACGCCGCCGGAGCCCAGCACTTCGTCGTCCGGATGCGGAGCAATCACCGCGATTCGCATGACTTCAACCCTTGATCAACTTTTCCAACTCGGCGATGCGCGCCTTGAGCTGGTTGATTTCCTCTTCGACGACATAACCGAGCCGTTGCCCAACCGCCAGCTTCGGCGGCCGTGATGTGTCGCCGTCGTTCCAGGCGACTTCGTTCAACCACAACAGTCCATCGCCCGTTTGCACGAGTGCCCCGCGTTGCGGATCGGTCAGCACCACGCGGCCGATCACTCCGCGAAACGGAGTTGCCGTGTCCAACTCCGCTTGCCACACGAGCAGCTTGCGATCCTTGAGAAACGTGAACGCTCCGGGATGCGGCCGACCCGCCGCACGAATCAGAGCGTCGACCTCGCGAGCCGATTTGTTCCAGTCGATCCAACCATCTTCGGGACCACGCTTGCCATGAAACGTCGCCGCCGCGTCGTCTTGTGGCAGCGGATCCCACTCGCCGGCCAGCAATCTTGGCAGCCAGCGATTCAACGCGAGGACAATCGCCTGTTCGAGCGACGCTGTGACCTGCTCCGCATCATCGGTCGGCCGCACGTCGAACGGTTCTTGCGCGAGGATCGGCCCGCTGTCGGCTCCCTCGTCCATCACAAAGAACGTCGCCGCACCGGGAGTCGCGTCGAGAACGAGCCAGGCCACTGGTGCTCGGCCGCGGCCGCGTGGCAGGCACGTCGGATGAAAACCGATGCACGCCAACGTTGGCACTGACAGCAACTCTGCTTTGACAAGCTGCGACAAGCCAACCACGAACAGCAGATCCGGCCGCCATTCGCGAACCTGCGCGACGATCTCCGGCTCGTTGAGTTTCTGAAAGCCGACACACGGCACACCCGACTCGGCGACGACATCGTGCAGCCGAGCGTAGCCACTGACCGCCGTCGAATCCTCCGGTTGAAGTTCCAGCACGCCGACCACGTTCGCTCGGTGACGCAACAGCGTTTGCAACGTCAGCCGACTGCTGCCAACGCTCCCTGCCAGCACGATGCGAAGTCCAGACGCGGTCATGTAGGATTTGCCTCGGAAATGGGTTTCATTCCAGCAACGACGGAAACGTAGCCGTCATCGCTCCGCGTGACGAGCCGAACGCTTCACAGCGACCACATTTTCGGTCATTGGATCGAACGCGAAGCGTCCTTGTTTGAGATCCGAAACCGCGTTCATTCAGGCCGGCATTTCTGGATGCAGTTCTTGTCGCCGCAGTTCTTCCAGCCGTGACGATCCACCGCAGAGTTCGAGGTACTCGGTGAAATTACCGCAGCCGAAGAGGTACTTGTCGAGAAACGCCTGATGCGTGGCTGGGTCTTCCTCAACCGTCAGCCATTGCCGCAAATGGTCTTCGTCCGAGTAGTACTCGTAGGGCATGTTGCCAGGATAGCTGCCGAACGGCACTTCGCAGACGGCATCGATGCAGAAGAACGGGATCACGGTCGCGGTCGGATCGCTGCGAATTTCGTCGTTCGAGATTAGACGTTCGCAGCTCACGACAACATGTTTCGCCGCGCGAGCCACCGTGATGTCGGCGACCGACGTGCCGCGAATGCGGGCGTTGCCGTAGCAGTCCGCTTCGTGGACGTGAATGATCGCGACGTCCGGCCAGAGCGCTGGGATCGCGACGTACTGCGCGTCGGTGAACGGGCAGGTGATCGACTTGGCCGCGCTGTGCTCGAACGTGTCGGTCCCCGCGACGCTGCGGGCGGGCAGGAACGACACTCCCATCGCCGCCGCTTGGAATCGCAACGCGAGCGTGTAGTTGGACCACTCGCACAGTTCGACTTGCCCGTTCTCAACGACTCGCCGTGCATGCGGCGACAAGCCACGAGCCTCCAGGCCGATGATGTACGCGGCATCGACTCGCTTCAAAAGTTGTCCGCGTCCCGTGAGATTGCCGGCTGCGAGAATCTGAAAATCATGCGTCGCGGTGTGCCCGGCGAAGCCGAGGTTCTGCTTGCGTTGCCGCACGATCTCGTGCAGCAACGCGGTGGAAATGCGATCCGCTCCGAAGCCGCCCGACGCCAAATAGTCGCCGTCGTGAACGAATTGCCGCACGGCGTCTGAGACCGGCATGACTTTGTCGACGAGGCGTTTCGGCTTCGTCCGAAAAAACGCTCGTGCTTCGTCGGCATCGGGATTCGTGAAAAGCGGGCCGTGTGCCACGTTCGTCGCCTCCAGAGTTCTTCAAGAGACGAATTTCGTAACGAGTCGGTCGCATCGACGAAAGGCTTAGGAACGGGGCTGTGATTACTTCCTGATCAGCCGCAGGGCGCTAGCCCCGGTTCGTATAACACAAACCGGGGCTAGCGCCCTGCGGCTCATAGCAGCCTGTTTCACTTCGGGAAGTTATTGCGACCTTGTTCCTTAGTCGCGTCAGTTCGCGCCGAAGATCACCAGCGCTTCTTCGTGAGTCAGCGGCTTCTTGAACTGGTCGGATTGCAGTTCGACTTGCAGCTTCGAGTCTCCGGTCTGAACCGCCTTGAGCGTCAGGTCGAAGTGGACGTTGCCTTGGCCACCGATCTCGTTGATCGGCTCGAAGATGATTTCGCGTCCGCTGGTCGTGTGGCTGGCGGGGCCGCGCACGGAAACGAATTGCAGTTCGGCCGGCAGAGTCACTCGGACGGCGACGTTCGACGCGGCTCCCGAACCCTTGTTGCGGATCACCATGCGAGTCGTGAACTGCTCGCCCTTGGAATACGCCTCGGCTTTCTCGGCGAACTCGATCTTGAGGTCCGAAGTGCCGATCGCACGGAACTGATAATCGGTTGAGGCTCCCTTGCGATTGTTCTCGCTGATTTGGACAGAGCCGGCATGATTCCCGATCGCCTTAGGTGTGACCTTGATCTTCAACGACAGCGTTTGATTCGGATCGAGATGCGGGACATGCCACGTCACGGTGCGTTGCTTGGCGTCGAAGCGGCCACCTTCGGATGCGGAGACGAATTCGACGGTGCTCGGCAGCGATTCGATGATCACCGTGTTGTTGGTCGGGTTCAGCGAGTTGTTCGTCAGGCGATTCTCGAACTCAATCGGACGACCGACGAACCAATTGGTTTGACCGTGCCGTGACAGGCCGACGATCTGGCCGATGACGTTGATCTCGACTTGCTGCTCAGCGGCAGATGCGCCGTCCACCGTGATCACCGCGCGGTTCACAACTTTGCCCGGACGGACCGCGGTCAGCGGCAGTTGAATCGTCTGTGACTTGCCGGCGGGGAGTGTCCCCATGTCGTATTCGAGGTCTCGTTCGGCAACGTCGGGCAGCTTCAGATTTTCGGGGATCATGTTTCGCAGCACGACTCGATGCGCATCGACGCTGCCGTTGTTCGTGACCACAAAGTTGAGCGTCACGATCTCGTTGACTCGGACTTGCGGAGCCGCCGTCAGTTTGACACTGAGCTTCGGCGAGGCGATGGTCGTGCGCGACGCGACCTCAGCGGTGAAATTCACCGTCGCGACGCTGCCAACTTGCCCTTCGGCCACCGGTACGACTTTGACTTGAATCTCCTTCAGATCACCCGGCTTGATCGTGCCGAGCCGCCAGATCAGCTTCTTGCCGGTCAGTTCCGCTCGCGGAATCGTGCCGGAGAGTTTGGTCCCCATTGGAATTTGATCTTCGACCACGACCGCATTTGCCGCGCTGTCGCCGACATTGCGAATCACGATCGTGTAAACCATCGGTTGGTTCAGAGTCGCATTCGGCGGAGCGATCTTTTCAATTTTCAATTCCGGACGCTGCGGTCCGCGCGGTGAGTCCGCTCGGACGGTGCCGTCACCCGCGATCGACTCGCCGTGTTCCTGCGTTTCGAGCGGCGAAGCGTTCGGAGACTTCAGTCGATTCGGAATCGTCACGTCGCCAGACGTGTGTCGTGCCTTGATCGGCACGGCCGGCGGCATGTCGACATCATCGGGAAGCGGCGGGAATTCGAGCGGGTCTTCCGCCGGCGGCACCGGCAGATCGGGGATGCGTGTCTTGCCGTTGATCGTCTTCGGCGGGTTGTCCGCAAAGAGATTCTCTTCGTCGTCGAGCGGCGACTTCAGCGGCGCGCGTTTGATCGGCTTTTCGTCAAAGTTGGGCGCATCCAGATCGAGCGTCACTCCACGAGGTTCGCGAGTGCCGCCGGTCTGCGTGATTGGTTCCCGCGACGGTGCGGTCAGTCGATCGTCCGTGCGCAGTTGATCATTGGCGGTCAATCGGTCGATCTCAGCCAGGATCGCTTCCGGCGTGTCTTCGAGCGGGCCAAACGTCGCGGGCAATTCCGCCGCCTCGGCCGCCTTCAACCGAGCCTCATCGAGCTCACCGAAATCGATCAGTTTGCGAGCCGACTTGATCAATTCTTGAGCTTGCTTCTTGACGTTCTGCGGCATCGGGATCGGTTTGGCATCTTCGTCGAACACGGGCAACGGCTCGGCGTTCGTGCCGGTCGTTGTCGAGTCCGAAAACTCTTCGAGTGACAATTCCTCGCGTGGCGTGCGTTTTGTTTTTGATACCGACGTTGGTTCGGCCTGATTCGAAGAAATCTCTTCGTCGAACGCATCGAACGACGCGCGCGAGGCCGGCTGACGAGCGGATGTCTTCCGCGGGGTTAGATCATCGAATGCAGAGTCGAGCGGATCGACTTCCTCCGGATCCGGCCGGCGCGATTTCAAACTCAAGCGTCGCGGCTCGGTGTTTCCTTCGGGGGGTTCGTCGCTGAATTCCGGCGATGATTCCGAGCCAAAATCTTCGAGCGGCTTGAAATCCTCGATGCGGACTTTCTGGTTGGTCTTGGCCGTCTCTTTCGGAGACCAGCTTCGCTGAAACTGCATGATGCCCAGCAGTCCCAAACCAACGCACCCCGCCAACGCCGTCAATTTCCAAATCGAATTGCCGCTTTGCATGGGATTCCCTTCCCCCGAAACTGGGACAGGTTTCCAACCTGCCCGTGACCTCTTGGCACGTTGGAAACGTGCCCCACGACCAGCAACAACCGCCGCTGTGACTCGTGTTTTCGCAAGCCACGAAAGCCAGCCACCCTCGGCAGTCGCGGCGTTACATATCAGATGGGCGAAAACGGGTGAAGACGAGTTTCGGGGAATCCAGGCTCACTCCTGCCGAGTGGCCACGAACGCGAATTTGCGGCTGGCCAGCGTCGCGGTGCCGGCCATCGTGGACTTGTCCGTCGTGAAGAGCAACGCGTCGACCGAGATCTGCGAGTTGGCGAGGTCGATCTCCAATTTGGCTTGATGCGGGATGTTGGAAACCTTGCCGTACAACTCGTAGCGGCTCTTCGTGTCGTCGGACACGAACTTGCCGAGCACTGTTCGTTGCTCGTCAACGTTGATCTCCCAAATGCCGGTCCAGCGTCCGTCGATGCTGACCTTCCAAGTGCCAGCGAAGTCGCGCGGCAAGACTCCGTCGTGGTCGTTGGGGTTCGGCTTGGCTGCATCCGCCGCCGGCAGCCGAGAGCCATTCAACCCGAACAGCTTCGCGTCGCCGACTGGTTTGACGAGTCCCGCTTCGGTGAACTCGATGTCCGCGCCGCTGCCGCTGGGCACGACTTGGCCGATG
The DNA here is from genome assembly GCA_945904015.1 of Candidatus Kuenenia stuttgartensis. Taxonomy (GTDB): domain Bacteria; phylum Planctomycetota; class Planctomycetia; order Planctomycetales; family Planctomycetaceae; genus SXKJ01. The sequence continues at coordinate 15,230 of CAMDPK010000168.1, forward strand.
TCGAAGCTGAACGAGTGCCCGGCGAAGAGCATCACTTCTTTGCCGTTGGCGGTTGTCTGCCCCTCGCGATCACCGCGGTAAGTGACGAAGCGTTCGAGCACCAACACCGGCAGCGGGTTCTCACGCCCTTTGACCTTCCGCTGCCCCCACGACAGCAGCGCCTTCGACCAATGCCCGTCGTTGGTCTGCACGATCAAACAGGGCGAATTGATCTTGGCCGAAAGCGGCTGCCACTTCGCGGCCGTCGCCGACGAGAGTTCCGCGAGAGCCGGTGACTCTTTCGTCGCGAGCTTCAGTTCCGCCAGCGAGTGCCGGTCAAACAGGTCTCCGGCCGAGGCGAGGTTCGCGCCAAAAACAACAAGGCAAACAGCGGCGGTTCGGAGCAGAACAGAATTCGGATTCATCAGATCAGACTCCCGGAATGAGGGCGCAGCGACGTGGAGCACGTTTACAACGTGCCCGGCACGAGCACGTTGAAAACGTGCTCCACTTCAGACGGAGCGGCGAGCATCTTCGGCAGCGTCTTCGCAACCGGCAAGCCGCTCACGTCGCGAAATCCTTGGCAAACGCGAGCAGCTTGCCGTTCTTCGCGGATTCGCATCACGAGCAGCACTGTGACAATCGGAGGGTAGTTTTCGTCGAAGTGAGCCGAACGGCAACTTCGACAAAAGTCTGACGTGCAAGGCGCGGCTAGAGTTGGCCAACGCAAACCGCACGGGGCTTGTCCCGGTGGCTCGCGGGATGTTGCAAGACTTCAACAACGTGATGTCTGCACGAGAGAACTCGGTCTCGGACCACGGCCGCTCACCCGGCCGTTGAAGGAGAGGAATCGGCTCAACCGGACTGCCCTGAAATCTGTTTCACCCGCCGAAGGATTCGGTTGCGCTCGTCGCAGATTTCTCGCTGTTCGCTGAGGCCGATCATCGGATTCACAGTCGGTTCCGCCGGCTGGGGCCTCCCGAAGTTTCGATCGTCGGTCCATTGGAAGTTCCGATGCCGCATCTCGGCCAACCACCGGGACAGGCTCGGTGCGCCCATCAACCGTAGACAATATGGAAGGACCAGTCGCTCACGTCAGCGTGGGTTAAGTTGAGCGGAGCGTTTTGAGAGTTCCGTTCGACACAGAGCCACAAACGGGAGGACTGGTCCGATGAGTAAGCTACGGTTCGTTGGTTTGGACGTCCACAAAG
>CAMDPK010000169.1 GCA_945904015.1 Candidatus Kuenenia stuttgartensis
TAGCCCCGGTTACACGGCATGAACCGGGGCTAGCGCCGCGCGGCTAATTTTCGGAATGCGTACCAATTCAGGCGCGATCTGAATTGGAATGGCGACGTGGGATGAAAGCCAGGGGTGGATCGTGGCACCAAAACTGAAATTTGAAGACCTGACCCCGGACACTCTTACCCGCCGCAGACGGAGAACCAGTTGGCTGTGCTGGAACTGGATTACAAAAAACGCAAAGCCGCTGAAATCAAGAAGACTTACTTCTCGGTCCGCTCGGCCAAGGAAGGCTACGAGTTCATGATCACCAGCCAGACGGCGATCAAGTGATGAGTGCTCCGTTGATTTGGGATGGCGAGGCTCTGTGCGATTAGCGTTTGTTGATCGTTCGCTCCCGCAGTTGTTTGAGTTCTTCATCGTCCGGAGCGATCTTCAAAGCTTCGTCGCAGAGCTTGCGAGCCTGCTCCAGCCGTCCCGATTTGATCGAGGCCGCGGCGACTTTCTTGCACACGGCGAGATAGTTGGAGCGATACGCTTCGGTCGCGGTCCATTGCAAAGCTTGGTGGCAAAGTGCCAAGGCTGAAAAACCGTTCTTGGCTTTCAAGGCGACCATTGCCTGCGTGTGGGCGAACAGAGCCGCTTGTTTTTTCAACGATTCTTCGTTGCGGAAGGCGCTGATGACTTTGTCCCAGATTTCGAGCGACGTGGCTGGCTGGTCGGCGTCCCAGCGGGCATGAGCTACCTTTGAAACCACTTCCGTCAACAGCGCGAGTGACTCGCTGCGATTGCAGCCGAGGTGCATGGCGGCGGCGATACGAATCGCCTTTGGAAACTGTTTCTCCTGGAATTCTCGGGCGATGTCGCCCCGCCCGATTTGGAGAAGCTTCGTCAATCGCTCGATCGTCTGCTCTTTCGCTGACGCAGCGGCAAATTTCAACAAAGACTTGGCAAGGTCCGACTCGCCGATGAGTTCGACGATTCGTGTTTTCAGCGGACGAGTCGCTGGAGTCTTGAGTGTGGACGAAGTGTCAGCGGTGTGGACGCCAACTTCGGGCGTCTTGACCAAATCCAATTGATATGTCCCGACCTCTTCGCTGGGAGCGGCAATCGTTTTTGTGGGTGCTCGAATCGACAGGCCGCCGGTTGTCGTTGCCGAACTGCTCAAAAACTGTTTCAACGCGTCCGCCATTTCGGCCGCCGAGCGATAGCGGCTGGTGAGTTTTTTCTCCAGCGCCTTCCAGCAGACCCACTCCAGTTTCGGCTCGACGTCGTGTCGCAGCGATGACGGAGCCGGTGCCGTGTCACGCAAGATTTTGGCCATGACGATGGTGGCCGAACCTTGAAACGGTCGGTGTCCCGTCAGCATTTCATAGAGGATGACTCCCAGACTGTAGACGTCGCTTTGTGGCCCGATCGCCTTGATGTCTCCGGCGACTTGTTCCGGAGACATGTAGGATGGAGTGCCCAAGATGTCCCCTTCGCGAGTCAGCGTCGCGTCACCGGAGTTCTCGCGCCGTGCGAGTCCGAAATCCATAACGATCGGTTCGTCGCGCGAGTCGAGCATGATGTTGTCCGGCTTCAAATCGCGATGGACGACTCCGTGCTCATGGGCTTCGTGAATCGCCGTAGCCAGTTTGTGGATCAATTGGGCGACTTGCCGCTGAGGCAAGAGAGACTCGGGTTTGGCATGACGTGTGAGGGGCTGGCCTTCGATAAACGCCATCGTCATGTAGCACTGCCCGTCCAACTCTCCGACGTCGTAGATCGGACAGATATTGGGATGCCGCAGCAGGGCCGCGGCGCGGGCTTCGCGCAGAAAACGTTCGCGGCCAACACCAACTGCCGAGCTTCCCTTGGGCATTTTGATGGCGACGTTGCGTTCCAATTGCTGGTCGTGAGCCAGGAACACTCGTCCCATGCCTCCTTGTCCCAACAACCTCAGCAACCGATAGCGACCAAAGTCTGTCCCCTCGGCCAGCGTTCTCTCCGTGGCAGCGGTTGCTGGTGACTTTGGGACTGGTGATCCGGCCGAGGTGTCGCAAACGGGTTCAGACACAAATCCGGTGAAGGGGGTTGCGTTGGACTCGCAGCTTTCCAACAAAGTTGATGCGTCGGGGCGATTGGATTGGTCCACATGGATTTCGTCCGTCTTTGTCTTCGGATCCATTGGCTTCCCTCAACTGGACATCACTCGGCGACGTCACAGAGCAACTCCCAATTCTGGCTCTCCGACATTCGCGTTGGCAGTCGTTCATCAGCCGCAGGACGCTAGCCCCGGTTGCAGAGATTTTAACCGGGGCTAGCGCCCTGCGGCTCATTCGCCACGAAAATCAACAGGAATGGCGGAGAACCCCAATTCTCACTGACGGTTCCGGACTTTCATGCAATGCTGGATTGTTCGCGATCCGCACGACCAGCCTCGTCGAGACGACGAACAGGATCCGTCGAATCATCCGAGTGTGTCGGCTCAGTCTCGGAGATTGCTTCCGAGACCTACTGCGGCTCTTCTTCCTTGGCGACGGAGAGCATGAAGTCTGTGAATTCGAGGTCGTAGCCGAGGTCTTGGACCATCACGAACGTTCCGTTGAAGGCGTCGCCGTGGGCTTTGATGAGCAGTTTTTTGGCGTTCAAGGCTCTGGCGCTGCGCAGTCGGCCGCGGAGATCGGCTTCGGTCGGGAATTCGATATCGTCGATGAAAATGCGATTCTGGCTGTCGATTTTGACGATGACGCATTCGCTGTCTTGATCCAGATCGGCGGCGCGGCGCGAGGTCGCGGGCGCGCCGTCCTGCTTGGTCGGTGGCATCCCGATGCACGAGATGATTCCGGAGGCGGTCGTGATCATGAAGAAGATCAGCAGAAAGAAAACGATGTCGACCATCGCCGTCATATCGACGAGGTCCGCGTACTTTCCATCGTCCGCCCCTCCGAGAGTCAGCGGAGCTTCGGCGTAGGATTCGTCGTCGTCCTCGTCGGAATCGGATTCACCGGATTGGAGTTGTGCCGGAACGCGGAGCTTCGCGCGGCAGCCTGTGCAGGTCGCGATCTCGGCAATGTCGTCGTCATCGACATGCAACTCGGATCCACATTTGGGGCACTGCAACCGCATTTGAGTTTCCTGGAGGTTGGGCGCTCTGGCCCGATGCTGATTGGCAGCAACGAAAGACGGGCAGGAGTGCCCATCCTACGGCGTGCGGGTCACTTGTCCTTTTCCACCACGGCGAGTCGTAACATCAATTCTCCGGCGGCACTGGCAATGTGAGCGATGTCTTTCAGAGGAACTTCTTTCTCCGCCTTGATCAGTAACGTGTCCTTGGGTTTGGCCGCTTTCGCTCCGAGCTTCACGGCCTCGGAAACTTTTTGGAAGATGACCGACCGCTCGGTCATTGGTTCGCCGTCGCCGTCTTCACCGATGATGACGGTGGAGCCGCGTTCGTCCCCCTTTTTGACGATGACCATCACGGACGTTTCGGGATCACCGGCGACGCATTTTCTCGCGGCGGGCAAGTCGACTTCGTTGGCCATCGTCATGACCCACGAGACCAAAAAATAGATATTCATCAGCGAGACAAGATCGACCATCGCGGTCACGTCGAATTCCGGGTCTTCGACTTCGCACCGCTTGAGTCCCAACCCGCTACTGAAGCCGGATGATTCACCGTGCATTGGCGGCGACCTTGTTCTTGGACGGACGGAAGCAACCCAGCACATGTGTCATGCCGGTGCCGACTCCTTCCATCAGTTCGCGCGAGCGGATGTTGAGGCTGGCCAGGAGGTAGCTGAAGGGGATGGCGGTCGCCAAGCCCAACGCGGTGCAAATCAGGGCGATACTGATGTCGAAGGCGATCATGTGCGGGGCGACCTTCTCGCCGGTGCCGATGCGACCGAACGCCGCAATCATGCTCAACACCGTGCCGAACAGTCCCAGCAACGGGCCGGTTTTAATCGTCGTGGCCACCCAGCCCAATTTTTGTTCGAGCGGTCCCATCAAGTCGCGCTGGATCAACTCGCCGACTTGTTCGCGCAGCCCGTCGTAGCCGATGCGGCGGTTGGCGATCACGGCCAGCACCAGCCGGGGCAAGGCCCGCAAAGATTTGGCTTCGCACATTTCCGTGGCTTCCTCGAACGCGCCGGACTTCAACTTCGGCAGCAGTTCGTTGAGGAACTCTTCCTGATCTTGATGGCTGCGGAACCGCAATTGGCTCGTGCGTCGCCACGACAGGATCACACAGTACAGCCCCCAGACGAAATTGATCCCCAGGAACAGGAAGCAGGCGTGGCCCAATTGCTGCGCGAGGTCATTCATCTGCATGCCGCTGGCGGCAAGCGTGCCGAAGATCGCCTCGCCGTTACCAAAACTCAGAGCCAGTTCGTTGATGTTCATGGAGCGGAATCCTCCGAGCGATGTGAAAGACAGCTTCGCAAAAGGGAGCACGAGTTCGAGAAAGTGAGCAAAGGCGTAACCGCCAGCGCGTGCGGAATCAAGGGGGCAAGGTGTAGAGTTGTCCGCAGCGGCGGTCCAGCAGGGTTTCGCTTCGGAAATCTGTGGGCTAGATTCCTGCGGCTGACTCGGTGTGTGTCTCCCTTCTGATCTCGTTCTGCCTCGAGAATCTTTGCGATGCCGATCCGTTTTTTGTGCCAGCATTGCCGCAAACGCAACAGTGTCTCCCGACGCATGGTGGGGCAAGTCGTCAAGTGCCCACGTTGCGGCCAAGAGACCAAAGTCGTGGCGGAAGCAGACTCCGCGCAGGCCGATCCGCCGCCCGCTGAAAACTTGGGTTCCACGGTCTCGAAGCCGCCGGCAACAACCAATCCGTTCGCGAAAGAAGCGCTCGACGCCCTGCGTACGGCGAACGAAGGACTCGCGGACGATGACTCCGACGATCAGTCGGCCGACAACGAAGATGTCTCGACCAGCGGCGCTCGTGTCGGAAGTTCGTTCGAGTTTCCCGATGTGAAGCTTCCTGTGTCAGTTTCCGGGCGAGTTGAGATTCGCGATGCCGAGGGGAACATCGAGATTCGAGAGCTGTCCAAGTCGCAGCCCTTTTCGATTGGCCGGCACTTGACGAACGATGTCATCGTTGACGAAGACGGCATCGCGTCGCTGCATGGGCGGATCAGTTGGAATGGCTCAGCGTTTGAACTGACTGCGGCTGGCAAAGACGGCATCGAGGTCAACGGCACGCTCGTCAAGCAGCGGACGCTCGCGAGTCGCGACCTGATCCGCATCGGCAGCGTGGACATCGTGTTGACCGTCGAAGATCCCTCGGCCCCGGCGAAGAAATCGAAATCGTCGGATGGCGGTACTCCGGCCAAGGGCACGCCGGCGCAACAGGGCGAAGACGGCGGCGGGCAACTCGACCTGGACGATTTGTACGATGACCTCGAACAAATCGAGCACCGCAAGCAGGAGGGCGATGAGGAAAAGTCAGGATTGAAATCTGCCAAGACCGGCGTCGGGCTGAAGCGTCGGGCGGATGAAGAATTCGAGGGATCACCGCCAACATCGGAACTGACGATGGCTGAACTCGTCGACGAGGCCACCGAAGACTCCGGGCAAGAGGCGGCCGACGATGACTCCGATTCGCGATCGCGGGACGTTGACGCTGGCCCGGTCACGTCGCTGCGGACATTGTTCGCGAAAAACGAACGGCTCAAACAGCAGACCGTCATGCGCTCGCCGTTGGTGTTGTTCTTGGGGGGCGGCGGCGGTTTGTTGGCGATCGTGGCGCTCGTCTTCTGGTTCATGATCAACCACGAACAAGTGCGGCGGCAGTTCGAAGAGGCGGCCAAGGAAATCACGGCGGGCCAATTCGCGACTGGCATCCAGAAGTTCGAGGAATTCATCAAGGCTTATCCCGGCCACGATCTGACCAACAGAGCTGACGGCGCGAAGGTGCAGTTGAGCAAGGCTCGCGTCGACAAAGAGTTGGTCGGCGCGCCCGCCTACGCCAACGCCATCAAGGCGCTGGACGAGTTCGTCACCGAGCATCGTGAGGCGAAGTATTTCTCCGAGTTGCACGATGACATTGTGGTATTCGCCAAAAAGATTGCGCTCGACACGCCGAAGGCGGCGGCCGTCAACAAGCAGCGCGACCTGCTGAAGATTTCGGCCGAGGCCGGGACGTTGCTGGAACGTTACAGCCCGCCCGACTCGCCGCCGGTCGAAGCGAAAAAGGAAATCGCGAAGGCTCGTGAAGAGGCCGAAGCGGCGATCCTCAAGTCCGGCGTGTTCGAAGAGGCGCTGGCGTCGATCACGGAGTCGCTCAAGAAGAATTTGCCGCTAGCGGCGGTCGTCACGCGGCAGAAGTTGGTCGTGCGATATCCTGATCTGATCGCCGACCGCAAAATCGCAACGGCTTTGAGTCGCGCGCTGGAGATGGCCAAGCAGCAAGCGGTGCGTGAGGAATTCCAACGCGACGCGCAGACCGATGATCCCGCCAAGTCGCTCCCCAAGCCGCTGACGCTGGCGGTGCGGACGCGATCGCTCAGTGAGGAGCAATCCGCGAATCGCGTCATCTTCGCCTTGGGGCAGGATAGTTGCTTCGCCGTGGACAGCATCACCGGTGATCCGATCTGGCGACGGACAGTCGGTGTCGGCACTCCGTTCTTTCCTGTGCCAGTCGAAACATCACGTTCGGCGGTTCTCGTCTTTGACACGACACAGAATCAACTCGTGCTGCTGGACCGTCGCAGTGGTGAATTGATCTGGCGGCAGGCTGTCGAGCCGGTCTCTGGTCCTCCGCTCGTCGCGCACGGTCAGATTTATTTGCCGACGTTGGAAGGGTTCTTCTATCGCATCGATGCCGATTCGGGCCGGATCACGTCGCGGCTGAAGTTTCCGCAACGTCTGTTCGCCCCCCCGATCGCAATGACGGACAACGTGCATCTGCTGGTCTTCGGCGAAGCGGAGTTCGCGTACACGCTCAGTCTCAGTCCGTTGGAGTGCAAACTCGTTTCGCAAACTGGTCACCAGCCCGGAACGGTCGAAGCCTCACCGTTGGCGATGGGCCAATACGTCCTGCTGGCCGAGAACGATCGCGCGACGACGTCCCGGCTGCGAGTGTTGAATGCGTCCAAGGCGACTGACCGACTGACCGACGTCGCCGAACAGCGGGTCGAAGGACACATCCGCGACGACATGATTCTGCGAGGCAATCAATTGTTCGTCGCGTCGGCCGGGCCGCGATTGACGGTCTTCAACGTTTCGGACGACAAGAATCAGAAGACACTCGCTCAGATCGCGACGCTGCAGATTCCGACCAGCCATGCGGGAGCCGCGCATCTCGCGGCCGGCACCGACGGCCAAATCTGGCTGTCGGTCGGTGCGCTCCGCAAAGTGGTGCTCAAGACCAACGTGATGCAGCTCGACGAGCAAGCCACCATCGCCGTTGGGCAGAGTATTCAGCCGCTGCAAATGATCGGCCGCAACCTGTACGTCGGCCGACAACTGCCGCTCGGTCTAGCCGTGCATCTCACGCAAGCGGACGGTGAGTCGATGGAAAGCAATTGGAAGACCGTCGTTGGTGCGCGGTTGTTGGCGGCGAATCAAGGTGCGGACGGACAACTCGTCTGCGTCACCGAAGGAGCCGATACGTTTCTGCTGAGCGCGAATGAAGTTTCCACCGGCGGATTCCGTGCTCGCAGCGAAAAACAACTCGAATTGCCAAAGAACACTCTCGAACCGTTGCAAGCTGCGGCTCTGGCGGAGGGCCGTGTCGCTGTTTGGACGAACGGAGCCGAAGGCAAATTGTGGGTCATTGGTCCCAGCGCTCTTCCACAAGCCGAGGTCGCGCTGCCTCAGCCGCTGGAATGCTCGCCGCTGCGTTTCGCCGGCGGAGTGCTGCTACCGATTCCCGGCCGATTGAAATTGGCCGGCCGCGCAGGTGGTCCTCCGTGCGATGATTTCCTTGCGCCGGTCAACACCAACAACGAAGGGCCGGTTCGCAAGTGGAAGCATCTCGTGGCGATTGACGACGACACGCTGCTCGTCTTCGACAGTGCCGGCAAGATGCTCAAGTTGCAGTATCGCACGGGAACCAAGACGTTCTTTCAATCCGTGTCCTCGATCGACTTCCCACAGCCGATCGATGTCGCGCCGACGCTCCACAAAGGCCGCTTGCTGACCGCCGATGCCGCCGGCAAACTGCGAGTGCTCGACGTCACCGCGATGGAAACTCGCGCGGAGATCGACTTGGGAGGTCCGGCTTCGAAACCGATTTGGATCTCCGATTCGTTGATGTTGGCCGAGGTGTCTCGGCAACGGTTGGTGGCGTTCGATGCGGCCGATCCGAAACAGTCGCTCTGGACCTGCAAACTTGATGGAGTCGGTTTGGTTGGCAACCCATTGCTGGTCGGAAATGTCTTGCTCGCCGTCCAACAATCGGGTGACGTGCTCCGCATCAACGCGAAGACCGGCAAGGTGGAACAGAAAACATCGCTCGGTCAAGTGGCCACGCAGGGACCGATTCGACTGGGCAACCTGTTGGTCGTACTCACCGCCGATGGCAGTTTGCAGCACATCGAATCACTCGTCCCGGAATTCGTGGCGGCCGCGAAGCCCGAACCCGTGAAGACTCAACCCGTGCCGGCCGAGAAGCCCGCCAAGGACGACAAGCCGGCTGCCGAGGACAAACCCAAAGAGGGCGACAAGGAGAAGCCGGAGACTCCGCCGAAAAAGGATGCTCCCGCCTCCGACGACAAGTCCGACTCTCCGAAGACCGAGTGAGTGTCATGGCCGAACTGACGCCTCCCCCGTATGCCGTTCCGGATTTGGTCACGGCGACGATCCCCGACGATGAACGATTGTGGGTGCCACAAGCTCCGAACATTTGGTTTCGGCCGCTGCTGCTCAACACGGTGCAAGGCGAGTGGGTGAATTTGCTGCGTGTGCGGCGATCGGGAGTCCTCAGCCGGCATCGGCATCCCGCGCCGGTGCATGGCTACGTCATCAAAGGGACGTGGCGATATCTCGAACACAACTGGATCGCGAAGGCGGGCGACTACGTCTTCGAGCCTCCCGGCGAAGTCCACACGCTGACGGTCGATACCGATGACGAGATGATCACGCTCTTCCACGTCTGCGGCGCGCTGATCTACTTCGACGACCAACACCAAGCCTGCGGCTACGATGACGTCCACACCAAGATCGACATGTGCCGGAGACACTTTGAGTCGGTCGGCCTGGGTGCGGATTACGTGCGAAGGTTTATTCGATGAGCCGCACCAAGAATCCGAGGTGCTGGAATCCGGGCACCTGAGCAGCATCAAGAATTGCAGTTGGCTGACGGTCTTATCTGGTCACAGTCGGAAGACGACGGCCAATGAGATTTCGCTGTCAAAAAAACGGTTCTTGCCGTCGCGCAGCGGTGTGACGAAGGCTGCTCGGATCGACGTCGAACGGGCGACGTTGGCTTGCAGACCGACGGTCAAGTTAATCACGTCGACCCGGCCGGAGTTCGCTCCAAAATGAACGATGCCGAGATCGACGTTGTCCGCCCGAGTCAGCGACGTCGTGTAGTGCAATTCAAGCACTCCGGCTAAGCCCTGAAGGAGTTCGGCCTCGTCATCGCGAAACAGCCAATAGCCAAATGAGGCATCGGCGTACATCAGCGTTTGATCGGTGACTGATCCACTGGCTCCATCACTCGTTTGCGCCGAGTTTGCATTGGTTGGAGTGTCGAATTGCAAGAAGCCGTTGAAGAAGAAATCGTCGTTGGGAGTGGCTTGATACGCGACGAACGGGATCAGGTGCGTGGCATCGTTTTTGAGCGTGAAGTTTTGGACGTCGTTCACGTTGACAGTCAGGTCGCTACCGGTGGGAGTGTTGACTGCGAGTCCCAGTGCGACCGCTTGTGATTCATCGGAGTACAGCAGCGCTTTGAAAGTGACGATCAGATCGCCGGCCGAATGTGTCTGAAAGCTCTGCCCATTGATTCCGGTCGATAGCCCGACTGGATTGCTGAGCGGCATCCTCAGTTCGATCGAGGTGTTTCCTTCGAGGAACGTCTTCTCGAAGCCGAGTGTGAAGAGATCGACGTTCGCGGAAGCGGTTTCCAATCGGAACGCATTCTGAAAGTGGTGATACAGCCCGAAGACTCGGTCGGTCGGCATCGCGCGCGACTGTTCGTTCTTGAAAACTCGAGGGCCTCCGGGTTTCGGTAATCGAATCTCGGACCGTGTGTTTCCGGGTGATGTGTCGTCGATTGTCAATCCGGTGAATGATCCGAACGAATCGCCAAACATATCGGGAGCTCGCGAAAGCCTGGCCAGATACGGTTGGTTTGGCTGCGGATTCACGAACGGATTGAACTGCGGCTGCGGCTGTTGTGGTTGTGGTTGCGCGGGAACTGGCGCGGGCGGTGTTGCCGGTCGCGAAGGAGTCGCTGGTGGTGTTTGTGGCCGAGCCGGAGGCTTTGGCGGTTCCTTCGGCTTGGCAGGAGTTTTGTCCTGAAACACGAATTCGTCGTCATCGGCAGTCAGTTCGTCGTTGTCTCCAAGTTCGACAGTCTCGCGAGCGGGCGTCGATTGCCAGGCGAAAGTGGCTGTGGAAGACAGCAATCCGCCAACCATCATCAAGAATGGCAGCAGCAGTCGAAGGGGCGACATCGACATTTCCTTTTTTGTTGAACGACAAGTCGGTGTGACCGAGTTCGCTTTCCTGCCTGTATCGGCGATTAACTGAGTCCAGGTTGCATGCGATGAGGGAAGAGGCTGTGTCGAATATGGACGACTCGCAGGATGTCAGGATCGCAACAGTCGGGCAAGTTGAGTTGCAGACTCAAACGGCTGTTACTGAGCACCATCGGCATTCCCGCAGCGAATTCGGCGACTTCTGCCGGTGCGGAGGACAACAACCTCACCGGCATAGTCGAGAATACTCTCGGTGAAATTGTGTTTCTGATTGCCGATGTGCTTGATGGCTGCTTTCAGGGTGGGATATTTTGTGGTCGCCGAAGTGGCGAAAGAGCGAGGAACATCGGATGGCGGAATTGGTCGTTTGCGGTCCGGAGCCGATGCAGCGGTGGCGACGCCACATTCCGCCGGGTGAGATCATCCGGATTGGGCGAGCGCCTCGTAGCGGTTGGGCCGTGCCGTGGGACGCTCTGATTTCTCGCGAGCATGCGGAAGTGCAAATGGTCAGCGGGCAACTGCGTGTCCGGCGATTGGATTCGGCGCGCAACCCGATTTACTTTCAAGAGGCCGAGTCGACCGACGTTCTGGTGACGGCCGGCGAGCAATTTCGGATCGGCCGCACCGTCTTTCAATTGGTCGCCGCCGATCTGGAGAGTGACTCGAAGACACCGGCATCCGAACGTTCGTTTCATCCAGACGAGCTTCGCAAGGTCGCGTTTCAGAATGCCGACCTGCGGCTGGAAGTGCTGTCCAAGTTACCGAAGGCGATCGCGCAGACAAACACGGATGAAGATCTCGCGAGCCGCGTGGCCAGTTTGATTTTGGAGGCGATCCCGAACGCCGAAGCGGCGGCCGTTGTGGCCTTCGACGAATTCAGCGCCGACGCGCAGCCGAAAATGATTCGCTGGGACAATCGCAATGACGGGCTGGGACGTTTCACACCCAGTCGGCGACTGATGCTCAAGGCGTTGCAGCTCGGCCAAGGGTTGTTGCACATTTGGGCCGACCGCGAGGAGTCAAACCCTGCGTTCACCGTCAGCGGATCGTTGGACTGGGCGTTCTGCATGCCATTTCGCGGCGAGGCCAGCCGCGGCTGGTGCTTGTACGTCTCGGGGCAGAAGGACAGCGTTCCGGGAAGCTCCATCGGCGAGGATCAGTTGAAGGGCGATTTGCGATTCGCGGAACTCATCAGTGAGTTTATCGGTTCGATTCGCCACGTTCGGTTGTTGTCGAAGCAGCAGGCGGGACTCAGCCAGTTTTTTTCGCCGACCGTGCTGGAGACGCTGCGGCAGAGCGATTTCGAGAAACAGCTGGAACCGCAAGAGAGCGACATCACGGTCCTGTTTTGCGACGTGCGTGGTTTCTCGAAGAAGTCGGAGCAAGCACAACAGGGACTGCGCGAGTTACTCGATCGAGTCAGCGATGCGTTGGGAGTCATGACCTGCGGGATCATTAAATACGACGGCGTCATCGCTGATTTTCAAGGAGACGCGGCGCTTGGATTTTGGGGCTGGCCGGCTCCGCACGACGACGATCGGCTGTCTGCCTGCCGAGCCGCCTTACACATTCAGCAAGAATTTCAGCACGCGCTGCATGACTCGCGGCACACGCTGGCCGGATTTCAAGTGGGCATCGGAGTCGCTCATGGCCGCGCTATCGCCGGAAAAATCGGCACGAAGGAACAGATCAAAGTCGGCGCGTTTGGTCCGACCGTGAATCTTGGCGCGCGGCTCGAAGGGCTGACCAAAACACTTTGCGCATCCATCTTGGTTGACGAGGCCACCGCCGAATTCGTCCGCGGAAAGTTGCCGGCCTCCGAGGGACGCTTGCGCCGCATCGGACGTTTTCGCCCAGCCGGGATGAACACCGAGATGACGCTCAGCCAATTGCTGCCCTCGGCAGAGTTGGCCCCGTCGGTCACGGATGAAGACATCCAAATCTATGAGACGGCTTGGGATCTGTTCGCCGTGGGAGAATGGCGCGACGCGTTCGACCAACTCAACCTGTTGCCAGAAGAGGACAAGGTCAAGGATTACCTGATGCTGTACATCACGCAGCACAACGGCAAGCCACCGGCGGATTGGAATGGTGTGATTGTGATGCAATCCAAATGACGCGGCCTGAGCGTTAATGAGTAATCGATTATGAAAATTCACATCGTCCCCTCGTCCGTCGGTGATTCGACTCGGCACCAGATTCTGTCGACGTATGTCATCAACGACAGCGTGGCGATCGACGCCGGAGTGTTGGGATTGTTGTCGCCGCTGGATGCGCAGCGCCGCGTGCGTCACGTCTTCTTGTCGCACTCGCATCTCGACCACTTGGCGACGCTGCCGATTTTCATCGACAACGTCTACGTGAATGGTCCCGACTGCCCATCGGTCTGGGGCAATCCACAGGTGTTGGAGACGTTGCAGCGCGATATTTTCAATGACCGGCTCTGGCCCGACATGATCCGGCTGTCCGGCGAGGAGTCCCCATTCCTGCGGCTCAACACAATTTCGGCGGAGCAGCCGGTCGAAGTCGAGGGGCTGCGAATCACGCCCATCGAATTGAAACACGTCGTGGCCGCGTTCGGTTTTCTCGTGGAAGAAATCGCGACCAGCGTGGCAGTGTTGTTCGTCTCCGACACCGGACCATCGGAACGCATCTGGGAAGTTGCCAACCAAACACCGGGGCTGAAGGGGATCTTTTTGGAGGCCAGTTTTCCGAACTCGATGCACTGGCTGGCCGACAAGGCCGCGCACCTCACACCGCAACTCTTTCGCGACGAATTGGCCAAACTCCAACGGTCAGTTCCGGTGCATGTCATCCACATCAAGCTGGCCTTCGAGTCGCAAATCCTCGACGAACTGCGGGCCATGCAACTTCCCAACGTCCAGATTGCCGAACCCGGCACGACGTTGGAGTTCAACTGAAGTCGCCCGGATTCCCACGTCCGGGCGATCCACCGAACGGCTTATGGCTTGATCGCCGCCAGTGTGCTGTTTTGAGTTTGCCCATGCGAACCATCGGGCCTTCGGCAAATCGAGAATTGCCACTTCGCGGCCGAGTCTCCGGCGATCCGCAGCGTTCTTGGCGAGGACTCGTCCACCAGCAGGTCGACAACGGTGAACGCGGTGCCGCGGACTTGCAGCGTGTGTTCGCTCGAAGCATCGTGACAGATTGTCGGTTGCAGACCGGCGGAACCGAGTCGATGCAACACGCTTCGCAGATCCGGTGCAGCGAACTCGTCTCCGTCTGCGAGTGACAATTGCCAGGCGCGGAAGAGTTCCTCGAATCGTCGGCCCGTGGCCCGTTCGAAGTTCTTCCGGCCACGCTCTGTTGATTGAGCCAATTGGCGGACGAGTTGCGGTTCATGGTGCCCGACACACCAGCGAGTAAACAGATAAGTGGCTCCGCGACAACCGGGATTGCGCCACAGGCCGGCGCGATAATAGTCGGGCACAACCAACGGATACCGCGACGGATCGTCGAGAAACGCCGCGAGCCGATGGTCCAGATTGCTCCAACCCGGCTCGGCCAGGTGTGCGAGGGCTTCGCTGAGCCAATCCTCTTCGTCGCGGAGCGTGTCGATTCCTCGCGACAAGCGCTGACTGATGCAGGCGGCGTGAGCAACTTCGTGCGACAGCAAATCACGCAACGCAGCATCACTCGGCAAAGACGAGTTCAGGAACAGCATGTCGCAGCGATTGCTCAACGGTGGAAACACGTCCCGTTGAAAATCGCTGCTCCGTACCATGCCGCCGATCGACGTTCGTCCCCCCTGCAATCGCGACAACCACGGCGTCAACAAGACGGCCAAGCTGCCATCGCCGTCCACGTCGCTCAGTGGGCCAAACTGTGATTCCACGCGCGGCACGACATCGTCCTCCAGCACACTCACCAGTTCGTCGATTCGCGATTGCGAAACCTCGCTAGCGGCGAGTTGCTGATCAACAAAGATTCGCACGCGGGGTCCACTCGCCACGTTGCGGGCAGTGATTCGCGCGTACTGCTTCGAATCGTCGAGAGCGCCGTCCGTGACGTGCAGGAAGAATTCTCGCGGCCCAACGAGCGGCTGATGCGAACAGTCGCGAGGCGATGACGACGGGCTGAACACGATCGCCGGTTTGGACCACGGACTGACCAGCCGAGTGAGGGGTTCGGCCTTCAGCACGCCTCGGTCTTCACCTCGCGGACTGGATCGCGAAGCTGTCAAACGGACGGTCACGTTGTGGTCTTGAGTCGCTTCGCCCAGGCATCCCAGCACGAGCCGGTAACGATGTCCGGCCTGAAGTTCGCAAGCGGCGGACGAGCCATCACCGTCCAGTCGATACCAAGTGTGCGTTTGCCACTCCGACACTTGCACCAATTCCAGAGTTCGTTCTGGTCGAGCGGACTGCACCGCCAGCCAGCCGCCGGTGAACAGCAGCATTGTCAGCGCGGCCGTCATGATCCGACGTCGGTGGTGCCGCATGACCCGTTCCTTCGGAATGCGAAGTACGGACCCCCATGTCCGTTCGATCGGACTGCGACGTCCGACCTGTTCTCACGGAGTTCATCGGGCTGGCGCGGTCGGAAGAATCAGGGGAATCGTGAGAGTTCGTGGCGACGTGTGGTCGGGGTTGAGCACGCCGGAGCTTTCGTGCCTGCGAAATCGGTTGCTCGGGGCTTGCGAGCCGCAAGCTGGCAACTCGGGGCAAATTGGGCTTGGAGGAGAATCTCGGCAAAAAATGGTTCTGTTCCGTCCGAATCACTGAGTAAGATGCGGTCGCCTTCCGCGCTGGAGATTGTCCGTTCGGACTTCGCCGCAGTTCATCGCAATTAGGAGTGGCTCATGTCTCGATCATCGCAGCTCTTCGGTCGTGTCGTGTTGGGGTCATGTTTGAGTGTGCTCCCATTGGGAGCCACCTGGGCGGTCGAACGTCCAGCCGCCGCCAAATCGAGCGGTGAAGTTTTGAAATACACAGCACCGTCTGGCGAGTCGTTCGTCGCGATCGGTTTGCGAGCCAAAGACCTCCCCGAAGTGCAGATGGTCCGGCACCACGTCGTGCTGATGGACACCTCGGCCAGCCAGTTTGGCGAGCATCGCACGCAAGCCTTCGCCGTGCTGCAAGCATTTCTTCGCGGCCTGCCCAGCGATGACCGGGTGAGTCTGTTCGCGATTGATGTGCAAGCCACGCGATTGACGGCGGATTTCGTCGCTCCGAACAGTGAAGCTGTTCGCGATGCCGTTGCCACGCTGAAGCAACGAGCTCCGTTGGGAGCCACCAACCTGCAAGTTGCTCTGGATGCCGTGAACGATGTGTTGCCGAAGACGACCAGTTCCACGGTTCTGTACATCGGCGATGGAATGAGCACCGCCAACTTGCTGCCTCATGATTCGTTGCGGCAGTCTTTGGAGGGTCTGCGATCTCGACAAGTGCCGGTATCGAGCTATGCCGTGGGACGGCGTCGCGATTTGAAACTGTTGGGCATGCTGGCTCAGCACACCGGTGGTGTCGTGATGATCGATGACGGCGGCGACGCGAAATCGGCGGCCAGCGATGCTGGTGTTGCCGGCCGACAACTCGCGAAGGCGGCGACCTCATCCGTCTTTTATCCGGAGCAGCTCGACATCGCAGGTTCGGAATTGAAACTCGCGGCCGTGCAGGCTCTGCCGTTGCGAGCGGATCGCGAGACGTTCGTGTTGGCTCAAGGCCAACTTTCCAACGAGACGTCGCTGACGGCCGCTGGACAATTCGCGGGACAGCCGGTGCGGATGCAGTG
>CAMDPK010000170.1 GCA_945904015.1 Candidatus Kuenenia stuttgartensis
GAAACGCTCTGGTGCTCGTTGGAATCTCCGCAACGCCGAATCCGTCTCCGCCCTGACCAACCTCCGCGACAGCAATCAATGGCAACCCTATTGGTCAACTTGCGACACCACAAAAACTTAACACCGCCAATATCTCTGGGCACACCCCCTCAAATCAGACGCGGGTCTTTACTTGCAGAAGAGCTTTCCATGCGACTCATCGTCACCACTCTCATTCTCGCGTTTTCCACCTGCGGCACGCTGGCCGCAGCTCCGCCGAAGCCGTTGAATCTGCTGGTCATCACCGCCGACGACATGAATGCGGACTCCGGTGGGTGGAACGGCAACACGCTCGGTGCGACGCCGAACCTTGACGCATTCGCAAAGACCGCGCATCAGTTCGTCAACAGTCATGTCACGGTGCCGATCTGCCAGCCGGGCCGGTCGGCACTGATGACGGGTCGCGTCCCGCATCGCAACGGCGCGCTCGGGTTCAACCCGATCCGGCGCGACGTGCCGACACTCGTCGAGGTGCTCCGCGACAACGGCTACTACACGGGGGCGATTGCCAAGACGGTCCACATGGCTCCCGCCGCGAAGTTCCCGTGGCACGCGATGGGCGAACAGGCACTCGGCAAGCAGCCGACCAAGTTCGCGGAGAAGTTCCGCGAGATGCTCGGCAGCGCCGCGAAGGAGCAGAAACCGTTCTTCATCAACGCCAACATCTGCGACCCGCACCGACCGTTCATTGAGGGGACTGGCAAGAAGGCGAAGGCCGACGAACCGCTCGACGGCGCGAAGCTCTTTCGGCCGAGCGAAGTGACGGTCCCGGCTTTCCTCGAAGACATCCCGCGTGTCCGCGAAGAAGTCGCTCAGTACTACTCCAGCGTGAGCCGGTTCGATGTCGCGTTCGGTCTCGTGATGCAGGAACTGACGGCCGCAGGTCGCGACGCGGACACCGTTGTGGTTTTCATGTCGGATCACGGGATGTCGTTCCCGTTCTCGAAAGCGACCGTCTACCGCAACGGCACCTGGTCGCCAGTGCTGATCCGCATCCCCGGCATGACGGAGCAGCAAACGCGCTCGGAGTTCGTCAGCAGCGTGGACGTGATGCCGTCTCTGCTGGAGTTGCTCGACGTGAAGCCGCCGGCGGGGATGGATGGGCGCTCGTGGGTGCCTCTCCTGAAGGGTGAGACGCAGCCGGACCGCGATTTCGTCATCACGCACGTCAACACGGTTAGCAGCGGGAAGTCGTTCGCTCAGCGATGCATCCGCACGAAGGACCGCGCGCTGATGTTCCACGCCTGGGTCGGCGGCCCCAACAAGTTCCGCGTCGAGGCCATGAGCGGCCTGAGCTTCGCCGCGATGAACGCTGCGACCGACCCGACGATTCAGACGCGCGTGAAGCAACTTGTCGATGGCGAAACGCTGATGCTCTTCGACATCGCGGCCGATCCGACCGAGCGGAAGAACCTCATCAACGACCCAAAGTACACGAACGATGTGGCAGAGTTGAGCCAGAAGCTACTCGCGCACATGCAGTGGACCGACGACCCGCAGACAATGACCTTTGAAGCCGCGATCACTGGAATGAAAGACCGACCATGAGACAAATTTCGCTTCTCATTCTCTTGATCGCCATGGCGGCAGTCGCACCGACTGCGAGCGCGACGGACGCGCCGCGCTACAACGTCCTGCTCATCATGGCCGACGATTTGCGGCCGGCGATGGGTTGCTACGGCGACGCGCAGGCCAGGACGCCGCACCTCGACCGGCTCGCCGCGCGTGGCGTCCGCTTCGATCGCGCCTATGTGCAGTATCCCGTCTGCAATCCCAGCCGCACGTCGATGCTCACCGGCACGCGCCCGGAGCACAACGGCGTCACCGGCAACGGCACGTTCTTCCGCGAGAAGATGCCGGGCATCGTCACTCTGCCGCAGTTGTTCCGGCAGCACGGCGCGGCGGCAGTGTCCTACGGAAAGATCTATCACGCTGGCCTCGTCGAAGGGGACACGGAGAATCGCTTGCTCGACAACGGCAAGTCGTGGGACGAAGCGAAGATGTTCCGCCCGACGAAGCTCAGCAACAGCGGCCCGCGCCGCAACCTCACCGGCGGCAAGCTCAAGTGGTGCGAAGTGGCCGACCTCGAAGGGGGCGACGATGACCAGTCCGACGGCCAGACCGCAGTGCAGGCCATCGCCGCGATGGAACGGTTCGCTGGCAAGCCGTGGTTCATCGGCGCGGGCTTTCACCGGCCGCATGATCCGTTCGTGGTGGGCAAGCGCTACGTCGCGCAGTTTCCTGCCGGCTCGCTGACGCTGCACCGCGACCCCGCCGACGCCACGCCGCTGTTCAAGCAATCGCTCGGCGGCGGCGCGTTCGAGGAGGCTTTCAAGCAGTTCGACGACCGCGACCGGATGGATTTCCTCACGCATTATTACGCGGGCGTGACTCAGACCGACGCGCAGGTCGGCCGGATCATGGAAGCGATGGACCGCCTGAAACTGTGGGAAAAAACCGTGGTCATCTTCGTTGGTGATCACGGCTACCATCTCGGCGAGCGCGGCTGGTGGAACAAGAACACGCTCTTCGATCGCTCGTGCCGCGCGCCGTTCCTGCTCGTCGCACCGGGCGTGAAACCCGCCGTGTGCCGCAGCCTTGTCGAGTTCCTCGATATCTATCCAACGGTTGCGGCGCTCTGCGGCTTGACCGTCCCCTCGACGGCAAAGGGAACGAGCCTCAAGCCGCTGCTCGACGACCCGGCAAGAACCATCCACGAGTCCGTGCTCACGCACATTACGCGCGGCCCGAATGCGAGCGGCTCCGGCCTGCGCACCGACCGCTGGCGCTACATCGAATGGAGCGACGGCAGCGCGGAACTCTACGACCACGACCGCGACCCGGAGGAATGGCACAATGTCGCCACCGACGCTGCGCACGCGAAAACGCTCACCGATATGAAAGCCCGACTCGCCGCAAGGCGCTGAACGATCGCTCCACCGATTTGGTCTATCATCCATCATGAAACGCCTGTCCCTCTTTGTGCTCCTTTGGCTTCTTTGCGGCCAGCTTTCCGCCGCCGACGCAACGAAGCCGAACATCGTCCTCATCCTCGCCGACGATCTCGGGTACGGGGATGTGGGTTGCTACAACGACCATTCGAAAGTTGCGACTCCGCACATTGATCGGCTCGCGCGCGAAGGGATGCGATTCACCGACGCGCACAGTCCTTGCACGGTTTGCACGCCGACGCGCTACAGCCTGATGACGGGGCAGATGGCGTTTCGCGTGCCGAATGGCGGCAC
Organism: Candidatus Kuenenia stuttgartensis; assembly: GCA_945904015.1. Classification (GTDB taxonomy): domain Bacteria; phylum Planctomycetota; class Planctomycetia; order Planctomycetales; family Planctomycetaceae; genus SXKJ01. The sequence goes on from CAMDPK010000170.1 coordinate 3,285, forward strand.
GGTCTTCACCGGAGTCGGCGGGCCGTCGCTGATCGCTCCCGGTCGGCTTACGCTGCCGAGCATGCTCCGCGAGAACGGCTATGCCACGACGTGCGTCGGCAAGTGGCACGTCGGGATGACGTTCTTCGACAAGGCAGGGCACCCAGTGCGCGGCGACGGCGTCGAGGCGGTTCGCCGCGTCGATTTCTCGCGGCGCATCGACGGCGGGCCGGTCGATCAGGGCTTTGATCGGTTCTTCGGGACCGCTTGCTGTCCGACAACCGACTGGCTGTATGCCTTCATTGAGAACGATCGCGTGCCCGTGCCGCCGACGGGGCTGCTCGACAAGTCGCGTCTACCAAAACATTCCTACGCGAACGATTGCCGCGCCGGGCTGATCGCGTCGGATTTTCCGATGGAGGAAGTGGACCTCGTCTTCCTGAAGAAGAGTCGCGAGTTCCTGGAGCAGCACGTTCGCCAATCGCCGAGCAAACCGTTCTTCCTCTTTCACTCCGCGCAGGCCGTGCATCTGCCGTCGTTCGCCGCGCCGCAGTTTCAGGGGAAAACCAAGGCCGGCCCGCATGGTGACTTCATCCATCAGCTCGATCATGTGGTCGGCGAACTGCTCACGACGCTGGAGCAACTCGGCGTCGCCGATAACACGATTGTCATCTTCACCAGCGACAACGGGCCGGAGACGACCAGCGTCATCCACATGCGAGCGGACTATGGTCACGACGGCGCTCGGCCTTGGCGCGGAGTCAAACGCGACAGTTGGGAAGGCGGGCATCGCGTGCCGTTCCTCGTCCGCTGGCCCGGCAAGGTGAAAGCGTGTACGACCAGCTCGCAGCTCACCAGCCTCACCGACGTGATGGCGACGGTCGCAGCGATCATCGGTGCGAAGCTCCCCGACAACGCCGCCGAAGACAGTTTTAGTTTGCTGCCCGCATGGCTCGGCGAGAACGACGCACCGATCCGACCCTATCTCTTGCAACAAGCCTTCGGCGGACAACGCACGCTTTCGATCCGGCGCGGCGATTGGAAATACCTCGACCACACCGGCTCCGGCGGCAATCGCTACGAGAACAATCCCGGCCTCAAACCGTTCCATCTGCCCGACACGGCCCCTGACGCGCCGGGGCAGCTCTACAATCTCGCAACTGATCCCGGTGAGACGAAGAATCTTTCATCCGAGCATCCTGAAATCGTGACCGAACTGAAAGCACTTCTCGAAAAGTCCAAAGCCACCGGCCGCAGCCGACCTCCCCAACACTGAATCAGAAGGAACCAAGTTCAATGAGATACTCCTCAATCTTCACCTGCACTCTGCTGGTTGTTTTGCTGGCAACGGCCAGTTCGGTGATGGCTCAGTCCAAGCCATTGCGCGTCTTCATTCTCGCCGGTCAATCCAACATGGAGGGCCATGCGAAGGTCGAGACGTTCGATTACATCGGCGACGATCCCGCGACCGCTCCGTTGCTCAAGGAGATGCGCGGCGCGGATGGCAAGCCGACCGTGTGCGACCACGTCTGGATTTCCTACCTCACCGGCAGGTTCGACGGCAGCGCGAACGGTGAGGGAATCGGCAAGCTCACGGCAGGTTTCGGTGCCAGAGGCGCCAAACCAACGGAGGACGGCGGAAAAATCGGCCCGGAGTTCACCTTCGGCCTCACCATGGACGCTGCGCTGAAGGAGCCGGTGCTCATCATCAAGACGGCGTGGGGCGGCAGGAGCCTGAACACCGAGTTCCGCCCGCCGAGCGCGGGGCCATACGAGTTCAACGAGGCGCGACTCGCGCAGATGCAGAAACAGGGCAAGGACATCGCCGCGGAGAAAGCGGCGAAGGCAAAAGAGACAGGACGCTTCTACCGTTACATGGTCGAGCATGTGAAAAAGGTCCTCGCCGACCCGAAGCGCGTCTGCCCGGCCTACGACCCGGCGGCAGGCTACGAGATTGCCGGGTTTGTGTGGCTTCAGGGTTTCAATGACCTCGTGGATGGCAACACCTACCCCACGGGGGCGGATGGCAAAACGAGGGATTACACCAAATACGGCGAGTGGCTGGCCGATTTCATCCGCGATGTGCGAAGGGATTTGAGCGCGCCGAAAATGCCGTTCGTCATCGGCGTGCTCGGCGTCGGCGGCTTGAAGGCAGAAGGCAACACCGTCGCCTTCCAAAAGGCCATGACCGCGCCGTCGCTGCTGCCGGAGTTCAAGGGCAACGTCATCGCCGTGCCCACCGCGCCGTTCTGGGCCGAGGAACTTGCGGCCATCGATGAGAAGCGTGGAAAGATCAATGCCATGGCCGCCACGCTGAAAAACAAAAGCAAGAACGGCCCGAACAAGGACGGCACCATGAGCGACGCGGACCAGAAGGAATATCTGAAGAAGTATGAGGCCGAAGTCATCTCGCCGGCAGAAGCCGAGCTGTGGAAACGCGGAGCCTCGAACGCCGGTTACCACTACCTCGGCTGCGCGAAAACGTTTGCGCTCATGGGCCGCGCATTTGCCGAAGCCACGCTCACAATGCTGAAGGACCAGGGCCGCCGATAATGACCGACACCAATGCTGACGTGGCACTCCTCACCGAGCAGCGGTACACGGCGGCCGTTGCTGCTGAGGGGAATTGGTATCTGGACAACATCCTGCGTGATGACCAGTTGCTGCAAACTATCCGAAGCTCATCAGCTTCATTCGCGCGGCTCAGGAGGATCTGACGCAGCAAGGCTTCGAGTGCAGCATCGACGGGATCTTCTGGCACACCGGCGAGAACGACACTTACTTCGGGCTGTACTCACAGAACAACGCCAAGTGGTTGAAGCAGTTGATCGATCAGGTCCGCATCGACCTCAAGCAACCCGATCTCGCATGGTTCATCTCCCAGCAACACAAGGACGCGCCGTGGCGCAACATCGAACCGGTCAACACCGCGTTGAACGAACTGGCTCGCACCGTTCCGCGAATCACGATCATCAAGACATCGGAATTGCCTCACGCGCGACTGCATTTCGGAACCAAGGGAACGCTCTTGTTAGGCGAAAGCATGGCTGACGCGTACTTGAAGTTGCGGCTTGCGAAGATTCTCGATCGCGAGACGGTTTCTATGATTGGTGCAGGAACCTACTGACACCACAAAACCAAGGCTGAGACGTGACGGCCTTTGGGCCATATTTGTCGTCATCGACCCGGGTCACTGTGAGCAGGCCGAATTCGGGAGTCAGGCCACAACCTCTTGTGCGAATATGATTAACGACTTCGTCCAGTTCCTCAAAGGACCGGAAAAAAGTTCAATAGACGTCCTGTCACCCCGACTCGTCGTAAATCCTGAGTCTGATCCTGGCCTACCGGGATCACGCTCAGGCCTACTAAATCAAACAAGGCCACGGCACTTCGCCATCGACGCTATCCTTACTCTTTAAACTCTAAAACATCACCGGGCTGGCACTCCAAAGCTTTGCAGACCGCCTCCAATGTTGTGAATCGAATCGCTTTGGCTTTTCCGTTTTTCAGTACGGAAATATTGGCCATCGTAATGCCGACTTTCTCGGCAAGTTCGGTGACGCTCATCTTCCGCCTGGCCAGCATGACGTCGATGTTAATGATGATTGCCATGTGGGATGGTTGGAGCCTTACACCGTCAAGTCGTTCTCGGATTTCAGATCCACGGCATTCTGCAGAATCTGTTCAAATGTCGCTGCCGCGGTGGCAATGACGACCAAGCCGAAGGTGATGAGGACGCCCATGAAAACCCCACCCGCCCGGTCATCGCTGTCACTCATCAGGATGAAGATTTCTCCGACCGTGACAAAACCGATCATGGCGATCGCACAATATTTGATAGTCCGCAGAGCTTTCACGGCTGCCTGCGAGAAGACCTGATTTTGTCCGGCGTATCCCAATACCTTGAATCCGAGGTAGAGCGCCACGAAAAATGGAATGGACGCGATATACGCATACGCCAGAAAGGGATCTTTGAAATAGACCTCAAAGACCGTGGCGTGCGCGTTTCTGCCCTCGAGGTGAGGTTCCCAAAGCATGAGAGCAAGTGCGCCAATGCCGATGAGCACGATGACGCTCTGCAGAAACGCCGTCGAACTCCGCTTCATCAGTGGTGGTTTCAGGTTTGCCATACTTTCAGCTTAATCCAGAGATTATCGTTGTTCAATATACTTTGATCGATAATCAGTAAATTCTGATCGTTTCACGGGGCGCGGCGAGACCAATGCACGGATCGGGATGCCGGTCGCGGAAGGGACCGCCTTTCGGGCGACCCCCGCAAAGATCCGTACGTGCGGCATTACCGGATACGCGATTACTTCGGGTGCTTAGTGAAGGAGCGTTCGTTGGGATAAGGGAGCACAACATAGGCGGAGGTGATCAGCCGGTTAGTGTCGACGGAATGCTCACGAAAGCACTGCTAATTGACCACTTCCGCCAACAAATTTTTGCCACAGCCGAGCTTCCCAGGCCCTGACCCCGTCCAGAAAAAGTTCTACTGGTGTCCTGTTTCCCCGACTTCTCTTTGTGAACGAGACGCTGGCTGGCGTTCGTTCAAAACAGCTCGGCGATCGGTTTGCCGGTGTTGAGCATGTTGGTCGGACGCCCGGCTTGGTTTGTGTACTGCAAGTCGAACGGAACACCGAGGAACTGGAAGAGCGTCGCGAGGAGATCGTTCGGCGACACTGGATTCGAGAGCGGAACATCTCCTTTGGCCGTCGATTCGCCGATGAGTTGCCCCATCTTCATTCCGCCGCCGGCCAGAACTTGATTGCCGAGTTGCGGCCAGTGTTCGCGGCCACCGTCCTTGTTGATGTGCGGCGATCGGCCGAACTCACCCACGATGGCCAGCAAAACTTTCTGGTCCAACCCGCGAGCGTACAGGTCTTCCAAAAAGACCGAGACGGCGTGGTCGAACTCCGGGGCCAGTTTGCGCATCTCTTCTTCGATGGTGCCGTGATTGACTGCCGGGTTCGTGCCGTGCGAATCCCAGCCGCCGTACCAGACGGTGATCATCCCGGTATTCGCTTCGGCGAGACGTCGAGCGAGCAGCAGGTTCTCGCCGAGCTTCTTGTCTCCCTTGCCGTATCGCTCGCGGAGTTTGGGATCTTCTCGCGACAGATCGAATGCCTCGCGTGCTTTGCCTCGGATGAGTTCGACGGCTCGGCCTTCGTACTCGTCCATCGTGTGCATCATGCCGCTTTGGTCGATGGCTCGATCCATCTGGTCGAACGTCTTGAGCAACGAGCGCCGATCCTGCAAGCGGTCCAGCGTCAGTCGAGGCATCATGTTCGCCAACGAATTCCCGCGCCCATCAAACGGCGCGTACGAGCCACCCAGCCAAGCCGGGCCTTCCGCGTAAAGATGATCGAGGCCGACGTAGGTCGGCATCCCGCTGGCGGGATGATTCGGGCCGCGATAGCGAGACAGAATCGAACCGATGCTCGGCTGAATGGGTGGAGCTCCGTTGCCGGCCGGCGGGTGATCGTGCCCGGTCGAGAGCCAGTGCGTCGCAGCCGTGTGGTCCGCCGCCGTGTGAGCGAACGAACGAATGACCGAATACTTGTCCGCAAGCTGTGCGAGGTTGGGGAACAGCCCACCGATGTACGTCCCCGGCACGTTCGTCTTGAGCGTCCCGACGGTGCTGCGATACGGCAGCGGATTGTCCGGCTTGGGATCGAAGGTCTCGAAGTGCGTCGGCCCTCCGGAGAGGAACAACCAAATCACGGTCGTATCCTTGAGACTCTCGCCGGTCTTGCCCATCGCGGCTCGCGCTCGCAACAGATCGGGAAGCATCAGCCCCGTCGCCCCCAGCGCACCGACCTTGAGAACGTCTCGGCGACTGCTGCCGTTGCAACATCGTGACCGCTTTGGACTCCAAACATTGAGCATCGGCTGCACCTCGTTGAGAAATGTCATCGGCATCCTAAACCGAAGCTGCGCGGCCGAACAACCAGAGACTTCTCAAGTGGGCGGTTCGAGCTTGGGTCGTCGGTCACTCCACGGTTGGATTTGTTCCCACGCCCGCGCCGCTTGCATCACCAACAAGTCCGCGAAGCGGTTGCCGATGATTTGCAGGCCGACAGGCAGACCGGACTTGGTCCACCCGGCCGGGACACTCGCCGCCGGCTGCCCCGTGAGATTGAACGGGTAGGTGAACCGTGTCCATTGCAGCGGTCCAAGTTTTTCGCCGTCGATCGGATCGGCGTCATCTTGCCCGACCGCGAACGGCGGCACCGGCAGAGTCGGACAGAACAGCAAATCGAATCGCTCGTAGACACGCCGCACTTTTTCCCAAAAGTCATGTCGAGCAGCGAGCGCGTTCGCGAAGTCCACGCCACGCAGTTTGAGTCCTGCATCGACGACTCGTCGCAGACCCGGATCGAGCAACTCGCCTTGCGTCGGCAACTTCTTTTCGAGCGATGCGGCAGCGGTCCCAAAGAAGAACACGCTCCAAGCGTCGTAGGGATCGCGCCAGTCGAGTTGCATTTGTTCGACAATCGCTCCCGCTTCGGCGAATCGCTCAGCGGCGCGCTGACAGATCGCGGCGACTTCCGGATCGACGCGGGCATAGCCGAGGTTCGGGCTGAAGGCGACTCGCTTGCCGCGCAGGCCACAATCCAAGTTGACGGAATAACACTCACCCGTCACCGGCAACGACAACAGATCGCGAGTATCGGGACCGGCGAGGACATCCAGCGCGACGGCCATGTCAGTCACGGTGCGCGTGATCGGGCCGATGTGCCGCAGCATCGCTCCGCCGCTGCCGGGCCAATTCGGAATGCGGCCGAAGCTCGCCTTGAAGCCGAAGACTCCGCTGAACGACGCCGGAATGCGCAGCGAACCGCCGCCATCGGTGCCGAGTCCGATTGGTCCCATCCCCGCCGCGACCGCCGCCGAGGCTCCGCCGCTCGAACCGCCTGGCGTCAGGTTCGTGTTCCACGGATTGCGAGTGATCCCGAACACGCGATTGTCGGTAACGCCCTTCCAACCGTACTCCGGCGAGTTCGTGCGGCCGACAACGATCATGCCCGCCTTGCGCAACCGCTCGACGGCAGGACAATCTTCGGAGGTCACGTTCGTCTCCATCAGCTTCGAGCCGAATGTCGTCCGTGAGCCAGCGACAAACAGATTGTCCTTCACATGCAGCGGCACTCCGTGCAATGGTCCCCAGCACTCGCCGCGCATCAACGCTTCCTCGGCCTTCGCTGCCGAGCACTTTGCTTCCTCGGCCTGCACGGTGACAAAGGCGTTCAAGGCCGGATTGAACCGCTCGATTCGAGCGAGCGTTTCCCGCATCACTTCGACGGGCGACATCTTTCTCGCCCGCATCATCGCCGCCAGTTCGACGGCGGACACAAACCCCAATTCTTGGTTCGGCATGGGACAACCTCGCGTGGTCGGAAGAAATCTTCTCGAACACTGTAAGGTCTGCGAGCCGGCTTGGTATCCCCAGACGCAACCGCAATTCAACGCGGTTTCATTCACTTTCACAGGAGCTTTGCCATGAAGACGTGCTCGAAATTTCAAAAGGTCGCCGGCTGGGTGTTGGTGAGTTTGGTGTCTGCGGCTCTGGCCTTCGCAGGGGCCGGCAAGTTGTTCGGCTTCGCTCCGCCTGATGTGGTCGAAGCATTGACGAAGGCCGGCATTCTCGACCGGATGCCACTGATCGGCGCGGGAGCGCTCGTGACCAGTCTGTTGTTGTTCTTCCCGCGCACGGCCTCGCTGGGAGTGCTGCTGGCCAGTTCGTACTGGGGCGGTGCGATTCTGTTTCACTTCGTGGTCGGCGATTCGTTCTTGCCGCCAGCGGTGCTGTTGGTGATGACGTGGGCTGGGACAGCGTTGCGAGGCCCGTGGTTGCTGGGAAGTTTTTGTTGTGGCACCGCGTGCTGCGACTCGACGAGCACGCGGGCTGCCGAGAGTTGTTCGCCAGGTGCTGCGTGTTGCTCACCGGGAGCGTGAGCCTCACGTTACACTCCCGCCGCGTACGGCCTGTGACTCCGGCTGAATTCGGGAGACGAAGTTGTGATCCGCGAATCTCCCGTCACGCGAGCCAGCCTGTTGGTGCGACTGCGTGACGGTTCCAACCATGATGACTGGCGTGAGTTCGTGGAACTCTACAGCCCGTTGGTTTACGGCTTCGTCCGCAACCGAGGGCTACAAGACGCCGATGCGGCCGACCTCCTGCAAGACGTGCTGAGGTCGGTCGCCGGTGCGTTGGAACGGCTCGATTACGACAAACAAAAGGGAGGCTTCCGCGCGTGGCTGTTCACGATCACGCGGAACAAGCTCTCCACGTTTCTGACCAGCCGCCGATCGCACAATCAAGCCAGCGGCGACTCCAGTCAGCACGAGTTACTGACGACTCACCCTGATCGATCCAACTCGCTCGAACAAGATTGGGATCGCGAGTTTCAACGGCAACTCGCCGCGCGAGCGATGCAGACAATTCAAGCCGAGTTCGAGGACAAGACGTGGCAAGCCTTCTGGCAGACCGCCGTCGATGGCTTGTCGGCCGCCGAAGTGAGTCGCAGCATCGGGTTGTCGGCCGGAGCCATCTACGTCGCCAAGAGCCGAGTACTCGCACGACTCAAGGAGGAAGTCGAGCGATTGCAAGCGGAGGAAGAGTAGCCCTGTCGCTCCGCGACAGGACAGCCGATCGAGGGCAACGCGTCTTGTTAATTGTGAGTCAATCGCACGAACGACGTCGATGGAGCGTTCGGCTTTCCTGTCGCGGAGCGACAGGGCTACTTTGGAGAAGACCATGAATCATACACCTTCCAACTGCTGCGTTAGTTGCCCGACTGCTGACGAACTGCGCGAACTTCTCGTGGGCGGCTTGTCGGACGTTCGGCAGCAAGAATGCGTCGCGCATCTCGATGAGTGCTGCGGTTGCCAAGAGGCCATTCAGCAAACCGCGACCGGCGATTCGACGTTCCCCGAAATCGTCGAGCACATCGACCAGCATCAACCGGCCAAGCAGTCGGCGTATTGGTCGGCGGTCAAGGTGGTCGAACGCGAATTAGCGACGACGTTCGTGCCAAATATGCAGCGCGATCTCTCGAAACTGAAACTCGATTTTCTGGGTCCGCCGTCAGACCCGGCGTATCTCGGCCGGTTGGATCACTTCGATATCGCGCGCGTGATCGGACGCGGTGGCATGGGGATTGTCCTGGAAGGTTTCGACTCGCACTTGCGGCGGTCGGTGGCGATCAAGGTGCTCGACCCGCAGTTGCAGGAGAACGATGTCGCTCGGCAGCGCTTCTGCCGCGAGGCTCGCGCGGCCGCGTCGATCGCGCACGAGCACGTCGTCGCGATGCACCATGTCGCGAAGTCGGATGGCGACGGGGTGCCGTATCTCGTCATGCAGTTGATTCAAGGCGAGTCGCTCGAAGCGCGGCTCGCGAAGGAAGGCCGACTGCCGGTCAAAGATGTGCTGCGCATCGGTATGCAGACCGCAGCAGGCCTCGCGGCTGCGCATGCGCAGAACCTTGTGCATCGCGACATCAAGCCAGGCAACATTCTGCTGGAAGCTCCGGGCGGCCGAGTGAAGCTGACCGACTTCGGACTCGCTCGCATGGCCGAGGACATCAAGCTGACACAAACCGGTTTCGTGGCCGGGACGCCGATGTACATGGCCCCGGAACAGGCCCTCGGCGAACACCCCGACGAACGCGCCGACTTCTTTAGCCTGGGAGCCGTGTTGTACGAGATGACAACCGGTCAACCGCCGTTCTCGGCCCCGACGATTCTCGGCGTGTTGAAAAAGATCGCCGATGAAGCGCCGACGCCGATTCGACAACTCCGCCCGGAGTTTCCGGAGTCCGCCGCTGTGCTCATTGAGCAGATGCTTGCGAAGCGTCCCGCCGATCGACCGGTCTCGGCCGCCGCCCTAGCCGAAGCTTTCGCAGTACTTCTCACGGGGTTCGGCCCGTTGTCGCCGCTGCAAGTTCCCGCCGTCGCGGAGGAGGCCGCTTGCGAAGCGGTTCAAGCCGCGCTCAGCAAATCCGGTCAGTCGGTTTGTCATCGCAAACGAACTCTCGCACGCATCGCATACAGCCTGATCGGAGTCGCGGCCGGCATCGCGCTGACGTTGGCCGTTGTGATTCCGATGTTCCGGCAGCCGCCAGAATCAACTGCCTCGACGAACGCCGCCTCTGGTCAAAATCAAAACGAAATAGTGGCGTCCGACGGCGAACCATCGATCGCACCCGCCGCCGTGCTATCGGGCAATGCGGGACCAGTGTGGGCAGTCGCGTTCACTCCCGACGGAGAAACGCTGGCGATGGCCATCGACGACGGCACCGTCAAACTGTGGAACGTCGCCGAGAAGCGGGTCCGCTCGACGATCAAAGCTCATCCTGGCCCGGTGTGGGGCATGTCGATCAGTCATGACGGCCGGTTCCTCGCGACTGGTGGAGACGACAGCAAAGTACGAATCTTTGATCTCGCAACGACGAACGAAGAGCGCACGTTCGAGACCAAGTACGCGGTTCGCACGCTGGCGTTCTCGCACACGACGAATGACTTGTTGATCGGTGGCCGCACTGGCCAAGTCGAAATCTGGAATGCCGAGACCGGCGAGCGCACGATCAAAACCTCCGGTCATGCCGGGACGGTGGCGGGAGTCGCGTTCTCGCCCGATGGCCGCACGATCGCCAGCGTCAGCGGCGATAAGACTGCCAAACTTTGGAACGCCGCGACGGGTGGCGAACAACTCGCACTCGAAGGTCACAGCGGCGGCATCTACGGCGTCGCGTTCTCGCCGGATAGCTCGAAGATCGTCACCGGCGGCTGGGACAAAACTGCCCGCGTGTGGGACACCGCCAGCGGCAGCCTGGACCACACCTGCGAGGCGCACGACGGCGACATCTGGGCCGTCGCGTTCTCACCGAGCACTCCGTTCGGTGCCTCGGTCGGCGAAGATCGCGTCGTCCGCGTCTTTCACACCGAACAGAAGGCCGAGATCGCCGCGCTGAAAGCTCACACCGCCACGCTCTACGCCGTCACCTTCAGCCGCGACGGCCGCTGGCTCGCCTCCGCCGGTCGCGACGGCACCGCTCGCGTGTGGGACATGAATGAGGTTGCGAAGTAATCAACGTAGCCGTCACGCTCCGCGTGACGAGCCGAACGCTTCACAGAGCGTCGGGTCTGTGCGTGTCTCTCTGGGAACTCGGCCCATCACGCGGAGCGATGATGGCTACGTTGAAATCGGCCACTTTCAAAATCCCTGTAAGACTCGTCTGTTGGCTGGGTATCCCTTCTTGTCAGGCAGGACGACTCCACAACAAATCGGATCACTGAAGTCCCGGCCTGGATGTTCCAACAAAACTCAATCATCAGGCAGGAGCGAATCATGTCGAAGAAACTTGTGGGCAAAGTCGCGGTCGTCACAGGAGCGTCGAAGGGGATCGGAGCCTCCATCGCCAAGCACCTGGCTGATGAAGGAGCGGCCGTGGTCGTCAATTACTCCTCCAGTCGAGACGGTGCCGATCGGGTCGTGGCCGAGATCACCAAGAACGGCGGCAAGGCACTGGCCGTGCAAGCCAATGTCGCCAAGGAGGCGGAGATTCGACGCTTGTTCGCGGAGGCCCGTGAAGCATTCGGGCCGCTCGACATCCTGGTCAACAATGCCGGCATCTATGAGTTCTCACCGTTGGAAAACGTCACAGCCGAGCACTTTCACAAGCAGTTCGACCTCAATGTTCTGGGCCTGATTTTCGCATCGCAAGAGGCGGTCAAGCATTTCGGTCCGGACGGAGGCAACATCATCAATATCAGTTCGATGGTCTCCACGGCGGCCGTACCGAATGCCGCCGTCTATAGCGCCACCAAGGGAGCCGTCGATGCGGTGACTCGATCGCTGGCGGCCGAACTGGGGCCACGCAAGATCCGAGTGAACGCCATCAACCCCGGCATGGTCGAAACCGAGGGAGTCCATTCCGCCGGGATCGCGGAGAGCGATTTCCGCAAGCAGATCGAATCGCAAACTCCGCTCGGCCGAATCGGCCAGCCGCACGACATCGCCAGTGCCGCCGTGTTTCTCGCCTCGAACGATTCGGGCTGGATCACCGGTGAAACGCTCCGAATTGCTGGCGGCTACCGCTAACAGATGGGTGAAAACGGATGTTCGTGAGCCGGAACGCGCTAGCGTCCGGTTTGCGCTCGATGGGAAACCGGACGCTTGCGCGTGCCGGCTGAGAATTATTGAAGAGGAGACTCGATCATGATCCACGTTCGCCGCGCCGCCGACCGAGGCCATGCCGATCACGGCTGGCTCGACACGTTCCACACGTTTTCCTTCGCCGATTATTCCGACGCCGAGCATCACCACTTCCGGTCGTTGCGAGTCATCAATGAAGACCGCGTCGCCCCTGGCCAAGGCTTCGGGATGCACGGCCATCGAGACATGGAGATCGTCACCTACGTCCTCGAAGGCGCGTTGCAGCACAAGGACAGCTTGGGCAACGGATCGATCCTGCGGCCGGGCGAGTTCCAGCGCATGTCCGCAGGCTCCGGCATCCGGCACAGCGAATTCAATCCCTCGCCTACCGAGCCGGTGCATCTCTACCAAATCTGGCTCTTCCCGAACGAACATGGCCTGAAGCCCAGTTACGAGCAAAAAGCCTTCGCCGAGGAAGAACGAATCGGCCGCTTCCGCGTCGTCGCCTCGCCCGACGGAGCCGACGGCTCGCTGACAATCCAACAAGACGCGCGCGTGTTCCTCTCGACGCTGCCTGCGGGCCAGAGCGTGACTCACGAGTTGTCGGCCGGCCGACACGCCTGGCTGCAAGTGCTGCGCGGCCGAGTGTCGCTCAACGACACGCCGCTCGACACCAGCGACGGAGCGGCAATTAGCGAGGAGCAGCTTCTGACGGTTCACGCAGACCAACCTGCCGAGATCATGCTCTTCGACATGGCCTGACAGTTCAGACGTAGACAATATGGAAGGACCAGTCGCTCACGTCAGCGTGGGTTAAGTTGAGCGGAGCGTTTTGAGAGTTCCGTTCGACACAGAGCCACAAACGGGAGGACTGGTCCGATGAGTAAGCTACGGTTCGTTGGTTTGGACGTCCACAAAGA
>CAMDPK010000171.1 GCA_945904015.1 Candidatus Kuenenia stuttgartensis
CGCCGAGCGGAAGTCCGACAACAAATGATGATTCACGCCAACCTCGCCGCAGAGCCACTCCTACGCAATGTGCGTGGTGCTCAGCCGCGCCAACTCGCGAGCGCTGCCCACCCCTTCGATCGTGGCCAGCAACCACAACGCCAGCAAAAAGAACCAAGAAATCGCAAGAATTCCAATTTTGCGTCAGTCTTCGTTTGGCTCGTCGTCTTGTGACGGTCGCGTTTTTGAAAATCGACGTCGTCGATTTAGTGACCAGAACTATCGGCGAAGAACGAACGATTCCGAAAGATCCTGCGATTCGGCAAGTTATTTGGATCAGGCAAGACGTTCGAGCGACGGGAACACCTGCGTCTTCGGAGTTGTCGCCGCGAAACTGAACCCGTCCCTGTTCGCCAGTCGATGGAACGGTCATGTCCACGACGCTCGCCACGAACGAACAACTCCGGCTGGGTTTCCTGACCGCCATTCACCTCGAACACCGCGGCCACGTGGCCGGCTTGCTGGTGACGAACAAATACGGTCGTCCGCTGGAATTTCAATGCACGGCTCCAGTGCGGCCGAATCGGACTCAGGAATTGTTGTACGGCCCGACGCTCGTCCCGTTTCTGCTGGGCGAGCTGCTGAGCAAGACGCTGCTCGACCGGATCGGGATCAAGCCGCATGTCGTGCTGACGGATCGGACAGAGATCTTGGACTCGCGGCCGCATGTCTCATTGCCTTTGGCCTGTGTCCTGAAAGGGACGACGAACGACGCGGTGCGAATCGGCAAGCTGTACTTCGGCTTGCACGCGGAGTTCAGCGAAGACTCGAAGGCGTTCGAGAAGCTCGCGAAGGAACTGGCGGCGGATGCGGATTTGTTGGAACCGCTCGACCGCGTGCGCGAAGCGTTGGATGAGACGATGAAAGTCGCGGCGTGAAAGGAGTGGCGAGTGGCGAGTGGCGAGTGGCGAGTTGAAGCACAAGTTGATCATGTGACTCCGCGGTCGGCCGTCGCAGACGCTGAGATTGTTGACTTTCGCTCACCACTCACCACTCACCACTCGCCACTCTCGCTGTCTGCCGACGTCTTTCTGTCTGGATTGAATGGAGCGCTCCGGCGATGGCCGAGCGTCGAGACGCAAGCGATGTCGCTGTTCGACAAGCGGGCTGGTTTGACTCCGTCTTGGAAGCCGCATTGGGCGAAGGTGCCGACAGTCGGGCTGACGTTTCCGCTGGGGTTCGAGTTTCAGCCGAAGCCGGACGAGGTTGCCGAGAAGGATGGGCTGAAGAAGATCGCTGGGCCGAAGATTGCGGAATCCGACTTGGCCGAACATGCAGACCGGTCTGTCGAGAAAAAGGCGACACGACTCAAGCCTCCCAGCGATGCAATTTCGCTGGAGGATCGGCTGTTTTATCTCTTGCAGCCGCCGTTGCAGACGATGCTGGCCGGGCAAGAACTGATCATGCCGTTCGAGCCGTTCCCGTATCAGTATGAAGGAATCGCGTGGCTGTTCTCGCAAAAAACCGCGCTCTTGGCCGATGAGATGGGGCTGGGCAAGACGATGCAGGCCATCACCGCAATTCGGCTGCTGTTGCGCGGCGGACAAGTGCGGCGTGTGTTGCTCGTCTGCCCGAAGCCGTTGATTCCGAATTGGCAGCGCGAGTTCAAAGCCTGGGCGGAAGAACTGCCGGTAACGGTCCTCGAAGGTGACAGCACGCGGAGGCGGATGCTCTGGCAGATGCCGACGCCGGTGTTGCTGGTGAATTACGAATTGCTGGTGCGTGACTGGGCCGAGATGCTCGACGACGAACGACCGAAGTTTGATCTCGTCGTGCTCGACGAAGCGCAGCGGATCAAGAATCGCGACTCGTGTACGTCGCAAACTGCCCGATCGGTGCCTCGCAAACGAAGCTGGGCGCTGACCGGTACGCCGATTGAGAACCGTCCCGAAGAGATGCACACGCTGTTCGAGTACATGACCGTCATCCCGAAAGGGGGCACTCCCGACTTGCGGCAGATGCAACGGTTGTCTCGCGATTATGTGCTGCGGCGAACCAAAGACCTCGTGATGAAAGATTTGCCGCCGCGGCTGGATCGTGACGAGATCCTCGAACTGACTCCCGCGCAGAAAACCGCGTACTCGGCCGCCGAAAATGATGGCGTGATTCATCTCAATGAAATGGGCGACCAAGCGACCGTGCAGCACATCTTTGAGTTGGTCCTGCGGCTCAAGCAGATCACGAACTTCGATCCACTGACCGGCGACAGCGTGAAATTCGAGCGGCTCGCGGCTGACATGGAGGAAATCGCGGCCAGCGGCGGCAAGGCGATTCTCTTCAGCCAATGGACGAAGACGATTGACTGGCTAAAGGCTCGGCTCCCCGCCGAGTGCGGCACGCTGGTCTACCACGGAGGCGTCCCGCACAAGCAGCGCGAGCCGATCCTCAAGCAATTCAAAGAAGACCCGAACTCGCACCTCTTGCTGATGAGCTACGGCACCGGTGCCGTCGGCCTCAACCTGCAATTCGCCGGGTACGTTTTCCTCTACGATCGCTGGTGGAACCCGGCCGTTGAGGATCAAGCGATCAATCGCGCTCACCGCATCGGCGTGAAGAACGCGGTGATCGTCACCAAGTTCATCTGCAAAGACACAATCGAGGAACGGATCGACAAAGTCCTGCACGAAAAACGAGAACTCTTCCGAGCAGTTCTCGGCGACGGCACGAACTCGAACGCCTCGCTCAGTCTGTCAGCATCCGAGATCTTTGGCCTGTTCGACCTGAAAGCTCGGCATGGCAAAGGGACCAAGAAAATCGCTCCGAAGCCGGCGGAACCAGTCACCGACGCGGCCTGAGAAGGCGTCATTCATTGACTGAGCGAACGGCCCGGTTGCGCCAGGAATAACGATCTCATGTGGAGGAATCGTGCTGTCGCGGACAAGGCATCAGATTTTTCTGATGCGTGTCTTGACGGTTCTTCGATGACCCAGATATGGTCACCCTCAATGTGACCACGGAATTGGCCGCATTCCCGCCGCCGAATCCCGCCTGAATCGCGACATTTGTTGCGTTGCCCAAAACGATCCTCCCACCCAGCCACCAAGGAGCAAAACCATGCTGAACCTTTGGGGTAAGCCGCTTGCCGGAACGTGTGAAGGAACCAGTCGCCGCGAGTTCATGAAGGTCGGGGCACTCGGCCTGACGGGCTTCGGACTGCCCAGCCTGCTGCGTCAGCGAGCGTCAGCGGCGGCCGAGGGGCGGTCAGTCAAAGACACGTCGGTTGTGTGGGTCTGGCTGGGCGGTGGAGCGACACACATTGAGACGTTCGATCCGAAAATGTCCGCTCCTTCGGAGTTTCGCAGCGTCGTGGGGTCAGCCACGACGAATGTCCCCGGCATCGAGATCGGCGGGCTGTTCCCGAAGATGGCTCAGCGAGCGAACGAGATGGCGTTTGTCCGATCGTTTGCCCACGGAAATTCCGGACACGGAGGTGGCACGCATTTCGTGATGACCGGCACCGATCACCCCGCCGCCGATGCGGGAGTTGGCCCGATCAAGCCGTCATTCGGCTCGATCGCCGCTCGTGTTCGCGGCACGAATCATCCGACGACCGGCGTGCCGACATTTGTCCGTTTGTCTGGGCTGTACGCCGACGGGCCGAGTTGGCTGGGAGCGGGTTACGGTCCGTTCGACGTCGGCGGCGAAGCGCGGAATAACATGAACCTCAAGACCGACATGACTCGGTTGGGAGACCGTCGCTCGTTGCTCACGCAGGTCGATCGTCTTGATCGGAGCATCGACCGAAAGGGTTTGCTGGATGGGGTCGAGCAGTTTGAAGGCCAAGCCTTCCGGCTGATCCTCAGCCGAGCCAAAGAGGCGTTTGACCTCACACGAGAAGATCCGCGGCTTCGTGACAAATACAACTTGGCCGGGACGAACTTCGGTGATCAGTTGCTGCTGGCTCGGCGATTGTGCGAAGCAGGCTGCGGGTTTGTGACGCTCAATTATGCGAACTCTGCGCAAGGCTGGGACATGCACGGCGATCCCGCCAACCCGGTGACTTTGTCGATCGGCAAGCAATTGGAACAGGCCTGCCCGCCGATGGATCACGCGATTTCGGTGTTCCTCGAAGACCTCGCTCAACGCGGGCTGAGTGAAAAGATTCTGTTGGTCGTCACCGGCGAATTCGGACGCACTCCGCGAGTCAACGGCCATAACGGCCGCGATCACTGGGGACCGCTCTGCACACTGGCATTGGCCGGCGGCGGCTTGAAGATGGGACAAGTCGTGGGCGAATCGTCGCCGAAAGCCGAAGTTCCAAAGTCGACGCCGATTCAGCCCAAGCACTTGATGGCGACGATCTTCCATGTGTTGGGCATCGACCAGCACGCGCAGTACGTCGACCAGTCCGGCCGGCCGCAGTATTTGCTGCCCGATGGCTCCGCTCCGATCCGCGAGCTGATTTGAAACGCTGCGGATACCAACTCTAGAACGACGCGCCAGCGAGTGGTCATTTGCCGAAGACCACTCGCTGGCGCGTCGTGCTGTTTGAGTCGTGACCGCTTGCGATGCTGGGACAGAGTCGAAAGGATGTCCCGGCTCACGGGTTGGGAAAATCTCCCGGCCTGGAAAATAACCGGGAAGAGCCGCGCATCGCTTGTGGGCTGCGACCTGTGCTGGCGGACGGAGAACGGAGCTTGGCCACCGGCAGGGATAGGATGGGCAGCGACAGGATCGAGCCTGCGGATGCGGTGAACTCACTGGAAAAAGAGTGGTTCGCCGATTTCGCAGGGGAGTTGCGGGCGTTCCTGCTGGGAGTGCTCCGCAACGACGACTTGGCGGGTGAGGCCTTGCAGGCCACGCTGGTCAAGGCTCTCGAACGAGGACATGAGGCTCGGCCGGAAACCCGTCGCGGGTGGCTGTTCCGAGTGGCCTTGAACGAAGCGTTGGTCCTGAAGCGGCGAGCGAAGATCCAAGAAAAGTCCTTCCGCGAATTGGCTCAGAACGACGCTCGTCGGCATGAGTCGGCGGGAGGTTCGGTCACTCGGAATGAATCCCCGGAGGGATTCGCTCTGCGGGCCGAAGTGATTGACCGAGTGCGTCTCGCGTTGGATGGCCTGCCGGCCGAACAGCGGCGAGTGGTCCGAATGCGAATCTACGAACACAAAACCTTCGCGGTCATCGCGAGCGAATTGAAAGTGCCTCTCGGAACCGTGCTGACTCGCATGAGACTGGCGACGGAAAAACTGCGAGACCGCTTGGCGGAGTTGGACGGCTGAAATCATGACGACTTCTGAAATGACAACTCGAAACGATCTCGCGTGGCTGGCGAACTGCTACGTCACAGGCGAACTCTCGGCCGATGAGACTGCGGCATTCGAGGCTCGCCTGGAGACCGACGTCACTGCCTGCGACGCGGTCGCTCGCGCGATGGAGTTGAATCTGGCGATCGCCGCCGCGTTTGACCAAGAGGCTTCACAACCTGTCGTCCGCTCCATCCACGAAACCATCATCTCGAACCGCTGGTCGGGCGCGGCAATCACGGCCCTGGCCGCTTCTGCGGTCGCAGCGGCCAGTATCGCGCTGATGATCGGACATGGCTCGGCGACCAACGGGGTGGTTCGCAAAGACGGGGCCGATCATCTCGTCGCGGCATGGGCGTCCGGCGAAGCGGCTCGCAACAACGCTGATGACGATGATCTCTTTGACGCGACCGATGACGCGGACCTCGATCCGCCCGATTGGATGCTCGCGGCGCTCACGGTTGAGGATGTCAAAGAACAACTCCCCGGCAAAAACGAAGTTCGCGAGAACTAACCAATGCGACTGGATCGAATCAGACACTGGCTCGGCTTTGCGTTCGTTCTGACGAGCGTCTTGCTCGCCCGCGCGATCGCCGACGACAAACCAGCGAAAGCCAACAAGTCCTCCGACGCGAAATCTCAAGCCGAAAAGAAACCGGCTACGGCGGACAAAACTCCCGCCAAGAAAGCCGCTGCGGCTGAAGTTACGAAGAACGACGCCGAACCAATTCCTCCGAAACGTGAAGCGGCGGCCATCAAGTTCGCTCAGCAGCATCACCCGGAATTGGCGGAACTGCTCAGCCGTTTGAAGGCCAGTCATCCTGAGCAATACACGAAGGCGCTGCGAGAGCTGGATAAGACGCGCGACCGTCTGGAAAAGGCGAAGGACAACGACGCCGACCGCTACGCGATGCTGCTCCGCGAATGGCAACTCGATTCTCGCGTTCGCTTGCTCGCGGCGCGGTTGACGATGAGCACCTCCGAAGAACTGGAAACCGAACTTCGGCAAGCCCTGACCGAGCGGCACGACGTTCGCCTCCAATTACTGACCTACGACCGTGAGAAATCGAAGACTCGCTTGCAGAAGATGGACGAGCAAATCGCCGAGCACGTCCAGAATCGAGAGACCAGCATCGACCGCGAATTCGACCGAATCAAAAAGTCCGCCGAGACGCGCAAGAAGCCACTGGCAAAGCCGGCTCCGAAACGCATCGGCGACAAAGACAAGTAACCCGTAGCCATACTCGCCAGAGTGTGGGGGGATTTGAAGGCCCCACGTTCTGGCGAACGTGGCTACAACAACTTAATGAAGGACACGGAAATGTCTCGCTCCATAAGAACTTGGATGTTGACCGCAGCGGCGGCCGCGATTTCTTTCGGCTCGGTGGCAGTCGCCGATGACATCATCGCTCCGGCCAGCCAACGCTTCGCCAGCAAAGACGTCAGTGAAACGCCGAACTTCCAGCAGCACGTCGTGCCTCTGCTCAGCCGCTTGGGCTGCAACGGCCGCGCGTGTCACGGGTCGTTCCAAGGACAGGGCGGCTTCCGGCTGTCGCTGTTCGGTTACGACTTCAAGCTCGATCACGAAGGGCTGACCAAGGGGGACAAAGAAAAGAACAAAGAGTCACGCATCCTGGTCGAAGAACCGGAAGAGAGCCTCGCGCTGCTGAAGGCCACGCAAGAAACACCGCATCGTGGCGGCAAGCGCATGGACGCCGATAGCTGGCAATACAACATCTTTCGCAACTGGATCAAAGCTGGTGGAAAGAGTGTCGATGAAGACTCGCCGAAGTTTGTGAAGTTGGAAGTCACGCCCTCCGAAATTCAGTTCGGCAAGGATGGCGAGCAAACGCAGATCAAGGCCGTGGCGGTCTGGTCCAACGGCACTCGCGAAGATGTCACGCCGCTCTGCCGATTCAACTCGAACGACGACTTGATCGCGGCGATCGACTCCAACGGTCTGGTCAAATCGGGGCAGACGGGCGACACGCACATCGTTGTGAACTACGACGCCGGAGTCGTGCCAATTCCGGTCATCCGACCTGTCAGCGACAAGACTGGCAAGAAGTATCCGAAAGTTGAAACACCGACCAAAGTTGATGAACTCGTCGTCCAAAAACTCCGCAAGCTCGGCATCGTGCCGTCGGACGTGTGCGACGATCACGAGTTCCTTCGCCGAGCCAGCCTCGACATCACCGGCACGCTGCCGGCTCCGCAAGAAATCGTCGATTTCGTCTCGAATCAAAATTCAGACAAGCGAGCCAAGAAGATCGATGAATTGCTCGAACGCCCCGGCTACACCGCGTGGTGGACGACGAAGCTCTGCGACTTCACGGGCAACAACGCCAGCTTTTTGAACAACGTCGGCGGCAACCTGGGTGGTCGGGATTCGGCGAACTCTCCGACGCAACAATGGTACGACTGGATTTATCAGCGAGTCGCGGCCAATGAATCCTACGACAAGTTGGTCGAAGGGATCGTGGTGGCCAAGAGTCGCAAGCCGGACGAGAGCTACACCGAATACAGCGAGCGGATGTGTGCGATCTATGGCCCTGAGAAAAAGGGTTCGTATGCCGAAGCCGGAGGCCTGACCTATTTCTGGGGCCGCCAGAACTTCAAGCAGCCGGAAGAGCGCGTGATCGGGTTCGCCTACACGTTCCTGGGGCTTCGCATTCAGTGCGCTCAGTGCCACAAGCATCCGTTCGATCAATGGACTCAGGACGACTTCAATCAGTTCAAGGGCTTCTTCCAGGGAGTCGTTTTCGGCACCAATTCGCGGGACAATGCCGAGAAGCAAGCTTTGCTGAAGAAGTTGAATATCGAAACCGCCAAGAAGAACGGCAACGACCTGCGAAAAGAGTTGGCCGCCCGTGTCGCCAAGGGTGACGTGGTGCCGGTCGATGAGCTGTATGTCCAGAAGCCGCAGGCTCAGCAGAACAACCGCAACAAAGATAAAGACAAGGACAACGGCAAGCAGAATGCCCGCGTGCCCGCTGGCCCGAAAGCCAAATTGCTCGGTGGCGAAGTCGTGAGCCTGATAGAACACGACGATGTCCGTGCTCCGTTGATGCAGTGGCTGCGCGATCCCAGCAATCGGTTCTTCGCACGAGCGTTCGTGAACCGCGTGTGGGCCACCTACTTCAACGTCGGCATCGTGAATCCGGCGGACGACATGAGCTTGGCGAATGCTCCCAGCAACGCCGTGCTCTTGGATTATCTGTCGCAGGGATTCATCGCTCACAACTTCGACATGAAGTGGCTGCACCGCGAAATCGCCAACAGCCAGACCTATCAACGAAGCTGGAAGCCAAACGACACGAACAAGCTCGACCAGAAGAATTTCTCGCACGCGATTCCGCGCCGCCTGCCGGCCGAGATCGCGCTGGACGCGCTCAAGCAAGCGACGTTGTCCGACGCCGAGATCGCTCGGATGCAAACCGACCTCAAGGGCCGAGCCATCGCGATCGCCGGAACCAACGGCCGTGGCGGCAACAGCAATGGCAGCATGAGCTTCGCGCTGACCGTCTTCGGCCGCTCGACCCGCGAAACGAATTGCGACTGCGATCGTTCGGCGGAAGCCAGCCTACTGCAAACCGTGTACATGCAGAACGACGATCAAGTCCTCGGCTTGCTCAACGACAAGAATGGCTGGATCAATTCGCTCACGCCGCCCAAGGCTGTTCGCAATGAACGGGATGAAAAGAAATCCGAAAAAGCTGTCGCGGACGCCAAGTCGATGCGGCGCAACTTTGAGAAGTCGCTGGAGGTCAACGAACGAGCGTTGAAGAAAGCTCGCAAAGACGGCAAGAATGATGAGGTCAAAGAGATCGAAGGCCGCATCGCCGAACTCAAAGCCAAGATCAAGAAGACTCAAAACGCCGTCGAAAGCAAGCCGGAGGAAACTCCGAAACCCGTCGTCGTCGTCCAACTGGAACCCGAAGACTTGGTGAAGGCCGCGTACCTTCGCTCGCTCAGCCGCTTGCCGAGCGATTCGGAAATGGAGACCTCGAAGAAATTCCTGACCCAATCCGAAGACCGACTGAGCGGTGCCCGCGATCTTTTGTGGGCGCTCATCAATACGAAAGAGTTCATCGTCAATCACTAACCGTTGCCGCAAGCAGCCTGCTTGCGAGTTTTCACTCAGAACCGTTTTCCGTCACAAGCTGGCAGCTTGTGGCTACGACCCGAACCCTCTACTTCCTTTTGAAAGGACGACCCTCATGCCCACGACAACGACTTGTAATGGTGTGCGACGACGTGATTTCCTGAAGGCCGGCGTGATCGGTGGCACTGGCTTGACGCTGGCGAACTACCTGAAGTTCGCGGCGGCCGGCGAAGTCGCCTCGAAGGCCACTGCCAACGCGGCGATCTTCATCAACCTGACTGGTGGCCCGTCGCACATGGACATGTTCGACCTCAAGCCGGAAGCGAAGTCCGAGTTTCGCGGCGAGTTTGACCCGATCAACACGTCGGTCGAAGGGATCGAGATCAGCGAGCACCTGCCGAAGCTCGCGGCGAACATGCACCTCTTCACGATCCTGCGTGGTGTGACGCACACGTTGGGCGCTCACGAACTCGGCACCGAGTACGTCAACGCCGGCAACCGTCCGCTGCCGTCGCTCGAATATCCCGGCTACGGCGCGATCGTCATGAAGGAACTCGGCGGCAACGGCAACATTCCGCCGAACGTCGCGATTCCCAGCAGCCGTCAGAAGACTGGCTACCTCGGCGTGCAGTACGCGCCACTCAACACCGGTGCGACACCGAAGCCGGGCGAGATGTTTTCAGTGCGTGGCTTGAAGCTGTCGGGCGGCCTGACCATCGACGCCGTCGAGAAACGGCAAGCCCTGCTGCAAGACCTCGACAAGACGTTCCGTGGCTTTGAAGAGACTAACCAACTGGTGAAAGGTCTCGACAAGTTCGGCCAACAGGCTCATGCGATGATTACCTCGCCAAAGTCGCGCGAGGCATTCGATGTCAGCAAAGAATCCCCGAACTTCCAAAAACTGTTCGGCGAATCCTCGTTCGACCAAAGTTGCTTGCTGGCGTCACGGCTGATCGAAGCCGGCACGCGGTTCGTCACCGTTGAACTTGGCGGCTGGGACACGCACCAGGACAACTGGAACCGTCTCAAGAGCCGCAATTTGCCGACTCTCGACAGCGGCCTCTCTGGCCTGCTGCAAGGTCTCGAAATGAAAGGCTTGCTCGAAACCACGACGGTCTTCGTCACGGGCGAATTCGGCCGCACGCCGAAGATCAACTCGCGCGGCCCATCGGTCGGCCGCGACCACTACCCGCGCTGCATGTTCATGTTGATGGCGGGTGGCGGTGTGAAGAACGGCCAAGTCATCGGCAAGAGCAACGCCGACGCGACGTTGCCGGACAGCAAAGGCTTCTCGCCCGACGATGTCGCCGCATCGCTGTTCCACACGCTGGGCATCAGCCACCAAAAGGAATACCACACCGACACCGGCCGCCCGATCATGATCGTCCGCGACGGCCATGTGATCCCGGAACTGTTTGCGTAATAAAAGCGTAGGTTGGGACTCCGTCCCGACCAGGTCGGGACGGAGTCCCAACCTACCAAGCTTCCCCCACGCAGAGCTGCTTCGGTGGCTCTGCGTTTTTTATGTCCACTCAGAGAGAAGGAGACTGTGCCATGACCAAGTTTTGGAAATGCTTGCTGTCGTTGAGCCTCGCCGCGTTTCTGGTATCGCCCTTGATGGCCGAGGACGCCAAGGCCAAGAAGAACAAGCCGAACGCCCGCAAAGAGCAACCTGCTGTCCAGCTTCCCAAAGACATCACGCTGACCGACGAGCAAAAAACGAAGGTCGCCGAGTTGGAAAAAGAATACGCTCCGAAGATGAAGGAGCTGCGCGAGAAGCTCGACAAGGTCATGACCGAAGAGCAGAAGAAAGCTCGCCTGGATGTGATGAAAGAGGCCCGTGAGAAAGGGAAAGAAGGCCGAAAAGGGAAAGAACTTCAACAAGCCATCAAGGACGCGATGAAGCTGACCGAAGAACAGCAGAAGAGTTACGACGAAGCTGACAAGAAGGTCACAGCTCTGCGCCTGGAGATTCTAGAGAAGGTCAAGCCGCTGCTGACCGACGAGCAAAAGGCCAAATTGCCGCAGCGCCCGGCCGCCAAGAAGGCGAAGGACAAGAAGAAGGCCGCCTGATTTGCCAAGTGCTGGCAACGGTTTTCGGGGCCGATCACAGGTATGGCCGGAACCAGGCGAGCACTCGTTTCGACATGTCGAGCAAATGCGAACGCTCTTTGATCGCGTGGTCTTTCGCTTCGCGTTTGACGTGTTCTTCGTCAGTCTCCGGGTCTTCCATCAGAAACGCGAGCGAGCGTCCGTCGGGGGACCATTGCAGCGCGTTCAACCCGCGCGGAGTCGGGATCGCACCGGCAATGTTCGTGAGCGGCATCGCTTCGCCGCCATCGCGAGCGATGACGAACACTTGCCGCTGTCCCTCAGCCAATCGATCCGAAAGAAATGCGAGCTGACTCCCATCCGATGACCAGCGCGGCAACGAGTCCGTGCGCGGGCCGTTGGTGAGCTGTCGCGGTTCTCCACCTGCGGTGCTGACCAGCCAGATCGTGGACCTCGGCCACTTGGTTTCGACTTTGAACGAGTCGCCAACGACGAACGTCACCTGCGCTCCGTCTGGGGAAATCTGCGTGTCCTCAATGTTCTTGAAGCCAAGGACATCTTCAGGAGTCAGAGCGCGTTTGGCGGATGACATCGGCAGCCTCCCAATTTGTAGGGTGGGACCAGCGCAGCGCCGGCCCACCATTTGGTCCGGATCAACTACATTCTGCGATCAACTTTGCGGTGTGCGAGTGCGACAATAGCTGCACCAAATCAGCACGGTCGTAAGCGACGCGCTGGCAAGTCTCGTCACCGACATTTATGGTGGCCGACGGGGGACATCACCATGCGCCGCAAATCCCATACTTGGTTTTGGGTATCACTGACTGGTTTGCTGATCGTGTGGCAGTCGCCGTCGCACTCGGCAGATGACTTGCCTGGGTCTGAAGGTACGGGGAAACAAGGAGCGGTCAGCGCTGGCGGTGCCGAGGCGGTCGCGGCGGGATTGGAGATTCTTAAACGAGGCGGCAACGCGGCGGATTCCGCCGCGGCAACGATTCTCGCGTTGAGCGTCACTGATTCGGGTGGCTTTTGTTTCGGCGGCGAGGTGCCGATTCTGGTTTATGACGCTCGTCGAAAAGTGGTCGAGGTGCTTGCGGGACAAGGAGCAGCTCCGCGATTGGCGACTCGCGAACATTTTGCCAAGCTCGGAGGCATCCCAGGGACGGGATTGCAATCAGCCACCGTGCCGGCGGCCTTCGATGCGGTCGTGACGCTGCTCGATCGGTACGGAACTCTGCGACTGGCGGATGTCGCCGAGCCGACATTGAAGTTGCTCGATCGAGCGAAAGTGGAATGGCATCCTCTGCTGGCTCGTTCGTTGCGCCTGTTGATCGCCGCCGAGGCGGCTGGGGGCGGTGATCGGAGTCGCGGTTTGCGTTTGGCGAGCGACTATTTCTATCGCGGGCCACTCGCTCGCGAGCTGGCCAAGTGGTGCGAAGAACATGACGGACTGATCCGCTACGAAGATCTCGCCACGCATGCGACTCGGATCGAGGAACCGCTCGTGGTCGATTACCGAGGTCACACGGTTTTCAAATGCGGGACGTGGACTCAGGGACCGTATTTGCTTCAAACGCTGCGTTTGCTGGAAGGCTTCGATCTCGCAGCGCTAGGACACAACCAACCGGAGACGATTCACGTCACGCTCGAAGCGATGAAGTTGGCTCTGGCTGATCGTGATGTGTACTACGGCGACCCGCTGTTCGTGGACGTGCCAATCGAGGCGCTGTTGTCGAAGTCGTACTCCAGTCAGCGTCGAGCGCTGATCGACCTTGAGCACGCATCGCTCGAACAACGTCCGGGCGATCCGCGCCGAGGCCAAGCGTTGCTGCCGGAGTTCGAAAAGCGAAAGGGACTCGGCGGTCCCGTCCACGACACGACGACGTGCGCGACGGCGGATCGCTGGGGCAATGTCGTCGTCGCCACGCCCAGCGGATGGAGCGGCGTGCAGGCGGGAGAGACCGGCATCTGGTTGGGTACTCGCCTGCAAAGCTTCAACACTTGGGAAGGCCATCCCAACTGCATCGCACCCGGCAAACGGCCGCGCATCACGTTGACGCCGACGCTGGTCCTCAAAGAATCGAAACCGGTGCTGGCCGTCAGCGTCGCTGGCGGAGACGGTCAAGATCAAGCGGCGTTGCTGGCCGTACTGAATCACATCGAGTTCGGCTTGTCGGCCTCCGAGTCGATGAAGGCCGTGCGGTTCGGCACCAATCATCATCTCGGTTCGTTCCGCCAGACGCCGCCGGTGTTGGGGAGTCTGCTGATCCACGCGGATGCTCCGCCAGCAACTATCCAAGCGCTGGAGCGATTGGGACACAAGGTCCAATCAACCGCCGGCGCGTTATGGGCACCCAGCGTGATTCGCATCGACCCCACCGGTCAGTTCGACGCGGCCGGCGACGCACGATCTGGACGTCACGCCGCGGCGTTTTAGAACCGTGTGACTTCAGGAGCACAACATGACTCAAGCAACTGTGTCTTCCGGCTGGCGACTGTGCGATCTGCATCATCTTGGCCTGACGGTCGCCGACATCGAGCGTTCAATCGTGTTCTATCGCGACCTGCTGGGCATGACGCTGCATCGTCGCCGGCCGCACGTTGATAACGATTACGTCGCGTTGCAAACGGGATATCCCGGTGTCGTGTTGAACGTGGCGTCGTTCAAAGTCTCTCCCGACAGTCCGCAATCGCTGGAAGTCGTGCAGTACATGACTCACTCCGGCCCGCCCGCCGAGACCGCGACAAACCGGTCGGGCAACAGCCATCTGTGTCTCACGGTCAACGATCTGCGAGCGTGCCACGCCGACTTGAATGCCAAAGGAGTGCGGTTCAAGTCGGAGCCGGTCACGATCACGGCCGGCCCGAACGCCGGAGGACTGGTGGTCTACTTCTACGACCCCGACGGTTACACGCTGGAACTGTTTCAGCCGCCCCAACATGTAGCCTGACTCTCCGAGTCGGGCGACTTTGAAGCGAGTCCGCATGGCCACTCCTTTTGATCTGACGGGACGAGTCGCTCTGGTCACGGGCGGAGCGCAGGGACTCGGAGCCTGCATCGCCCGCGCTTTGGCCGATCATGGAGCGACGATCGCGATGCTCGACCTGCAAGCGGAAGCGGTCACTGCCACGGCGACACAACTGGCTCGCGACACCGGACGAGAAGCGATCGGGCTGGCGTGCGACACTCGCGAAAAAGACCAAGTCGAAGCGTGCGTGAAGAGCATCGTCGAACGGTTTGGCCGCATCGACATTCTCGTCAACAACGCGGGCATTCATCGTCGAGGCACACCCACCGATTACAAGCCGCAGGATTTAGCGGACGTCTTCGCCGTGAATCTGGTCGGCTGCTACCACGTTGCCGGCGCGGTTGGCAAAGTGATGCTGGCTCAACAGCGCGGCAGCATCATCAACGTCTCGGCCTTGGGAGGCGGCATCGTGGGACTGGGACGGGGCGGTTCGATTTACGCGATGACGAAGGGGGGCATCGTGTCGCTGACTCGCGATCTCGCGGCCGAATGGGGTTCGCAGGGAATTCGCGTCAACGCGGTGGCTCCCGGCTGGATTCGGACGCCGATGACTCAGGCTTTGCAAAACGACGCCAAACGCTCGGCCAAAGTTCTGGAGCGTGTACCGCTTCGCCGCTGGGGAGAACCTGATGACGTGGCAGGAGTCGTCGTGTTTCTAGCCAGCGATGCCGCCGCATATGTCACCGGTTGCACGATCCCCATCGACGGTGGAGCGGCCAACGTCATTGCCATCACTGCGGAGTAACCCGATGCTCGACGGCCTCACACAACAGCATCCCATCCCCGACGAACTCCTCGGCCCACTGGTCGATGCAACCTCCTGTCTGCATGACCCAGAGCTGCTGCGCCGCTCGTTCGCAGTCAACGGCTATGTGTTGCTGCGCGATGTGCTGCCACGTGATGATGTGTTGGCCGCGCGGAGAGAAGTCTTCGCTCGGCTGGCGGAGATGGACGAGATTCAGAATCCGGTGGAAGCCGGCATCGCCACCGGCACGAGCCGTCGCCGCGAACGCTCGCCCGATCTTGGAGCGTTTTGGAAATCGATCAGCGAGGGTGCGGCCCTGCGGCGCGTGACCCACGGGCCTCGACTTCGCGAACTGACGGGACTGTTGTTCGACGCTCCGGCGCGGCCGCACGATTATCTCTTTCTGCGGCCAGCGCCGGTCGGCAATGCAACCAACCTGCATTACGACTATCCGTTCTTCGCGGGAGGTGCATCGCAGATTGTCACTTGCTGGCTGCCGCTTGGAGAGATTCCGATCTGTGACGGCCCACTGGTCGTCGTCGAACATTCGCAGCGCTTCGAGGATTTGGTCAACCCCATGCGTGCAGCACAACTGACCGGCGATCCGCAAGCGTTTGCCGCCGCACAAGACATCGCCTATCAGTCATCCGCGACCGATACGTTGGAGTTCGCTCGCTCGCGGCAGACTCGGCTGCTGACCACTCACTTTCAACCGGGCGATGCGATGATCTTCGGCGGCTTCACGATGCACGGCTCGCTCGACAATCACTCGCCGCTAAACCGAGTTCGGTTGTCGGTCGATGTGCGTTACCAACCAGCAGTTGATCCCGCTGACGATCCGCGCTTCTTCGGTTCGCATCCGTTGGGCGCGAAGGGAGGCAGCTACGGCGAGCAGAAAGCCGCGCAACCGCTGGGAACACCTTGGGTCGCGCGGCAATAGGTCGCAAGGAAGAGCGGTTGAAGATGAATGCGAACTTCTTTCCGATCAGCGGCAGGGCGCTAGCCCCGGTTTGTCTCGTTCGAACCGGGGCTAGCGCCC
>CAMDPK010000172.1 GCA_945904015.1 Candidatus Kuenenia stuttgartensis
ACCATGCAAGCCAGCGTCATCATCGAGGTCCGAATCTGCCTCGAGCGGATAAGACATGCCCAACTCCAATCTCTAACGGGGTTTCAGAGACAAACAATTTGGGATGGCATCAACACAACATTGACCACATCCACGTTTAACTCACGGGAGGCTCGTGAATCCTTGAGCGACGTCATGAAAAAAGAGAAACGATTCCCAAACGACGTCCAAACTCACACGAACGAAGAAAGCAAAACAGGCGGGAACTCAAGCAGAACGCGGCGAATTGTCCGGCGAAAAACGCAGAATGTCAACAACTTTTTCGGAAATCTGAAACGGCGCAAAACCGCGTGATTCGTCGGGGAAATCCACGTTTACAGCAGTGTCGGATGACGCTCTCGCAATCACGGCTAGTCGGGTCGATTGACGCCATAGCGTTTGAGTTTGCGGTCCAGTGTCGATCGTTCAATTCCCAGAATCGCCGCTGTCTGTGACTTGTTCCAATTGGTCTTTTCGAGAGTCGCCAGGATGTGCTGTTGTTCGAGTTCATCCAGCGATTTGTCCATCTTCACGGTCTCACCCAGTGCGACAGAGTGACTTGCCGCAGTGACGTTTGTGGGCACCATCATTGTCGGCGTCGGTGCGATCGCGGCTGAAACACGAAGACCGGACAACTTGATCTCCGATGCGGAAACCATGTCGCGAGTGCTGAGCACGACGGCGCGCTCGACGCAGTTCTGTAGCTCACGCACGTTGCCGGGCCAGTCGAACTGACACAACAGTTCCAGTGCCTCGTCCGTGAATCCACGCAACGGACGACCGGTCTTTTTTGCGAAGCGATGCAGAAAATAATTGGCCAACACTGGAATATCCGAGGGATGTTCGCGGAGCGGAAGCGGAGTGATCTCCACCACGAATAGCCGAAAGTAGAGATCTTTGCGAAACAGTTTCTCGTGAATCGCGAGTTCGAGATCGCGGTTTGTGGCGGCCACAACGCGTACATCGACATTGATCGGCTCGTGCCCGCCGACGCGCTCAAAAGGATGTCCTTCGAGTACGCGTAGAAATTTGGCTTGAATTGGCAGACTCATCTCGCCGACCTCATCCAGGAACAGCGTGCCGCGATGCGCTTGTTCGAACTTCCCCGGCTTGCGGCCGGTCGCACCGGTGAACGAACCCTTTTCGTGGCCGAACAATTCGCTTTCGAGCAGCGTTTCGCTCAGGGCCGCGCAATTCAGGCACACGAATGGGCCGTTGCGACGGTCGCTTCCAAAGTGGACCGCGCGAGCGACCAACTCTTTGCCGACACCGCTTTCTCCGCGGATCAGCACGGTTGCGTCGGTCGGAGCGATCCGGCTGATCTGCTGTTTGAGCTGTTGCATCTCTGGGCTGTTGCCAATCAAGTCGGTGTCGATCGCCAATTGGTTGCGCAGCGATTCATTCTCGTTTCGGGCTCGCGCCAAACCCTCGGCGAGCGATTGCTTCTCACGCACGTTCTCGAATGCGAGAGCCATTTGATCGGCGACGGCCAGCGTGAATTCGAGATGCTCCGGTTCCAGCGATTCGTCACTGAGCGTCGAGTACAAGTGGATCAGCCCGTAGATGAGGTCGCCGTTGCGAACCGGGGCGCAGATCACGCTCCTGGCTTGAATTTCGTCGAGGCTGTCGCGATCCGAGAGCTTGCTGTCGTCGGCGACGTTTTTGGCGAGCACCGCCTCGCGGTCCTCGAGCACCATCTTGGACAGTGCCTTCGAGATGGTTTGATAAGAATGTTCGCCCTGTGATTTGTACGCGACGACGCGGAGTTGGTTCGGCCGCGCTCCGCCGGACATTGGTTTCGGAAGCATCAGGACCGCGCCGATGTCGGCACCAATCGCGGCGAGCAGTCCGTCCAGAACGACGTCAGCCAATTGTTTTTCGTCCTTCGCTGATCCCATCTCGACCGCCAACTTCCAAAGTTGAGCCAAGTCTTGGCTGAAGCGATCGGTGCCGGCGTGCTCGGCGGTGCTCGTGGGGGAGTACCGCGTGCGTTTCCGACGGGAGATGATTTCCGGCTCGCTGGATTTTCCATCCTTCTCAGGAATCGGGATCACGTCCTGGGTTTGGGTCGGAGATTCGATCTCGGAGTCTTCGTCGTCGGTCGGCTGCGTATTCTTGGCCAGCTCGTGAGTGAACACGATGTCGCATGTTCCGAGCTGAATTGTCTGGCCTTCTTCCAGCTCCCAATCGCCGGAGATGCGGTGCCCGTCGACCGTCGTGCCGTTGCGGCTGCCAAGGTCGCGAAGGATCCACATCGGGCCGGCTTGGAAGATCTCGCAGTGGTTGCGGCTGCTCATTTCGCTGCGAATCACAATGCGATTGGTTGGTGCGCGGCCGATGGTCATGACCTGGCCGGGAGTCAGCCGGAACACATCTTTCCATTTGTCGCCATCGCGCACGACCAAATACGCCGCCCTGGCGGGGCGGTCGGCGAACGAAACGGACGATTCAGATTGGCGCGGCATGACGGTGTTTGCAGAAGCGAAGTGAGGTCGAGACTGAGATTAAGCCGACCCTGACGGTTATTCAACACGCTGCGTCTGCCGTTGGTGGCGGCTTGCCGTCAAGAGTGATCG
Organism: Candidatus Kuenenia stuttgartensis; assembly: GCA_945904015.1. GTDB lineage: Bacteria > Planctomycetota > Planctomycetia > Planctomycetales > Planctomycetaceae > SXKJ01. Next base: position 2,595 of record CAMDPK010000172.1, read on the forward strand.
ACGCCGAAGCCGAATGGTTCCGGCTCGGCGGTGATTGTCGCAGCGTGAATCGATGCGGCGTTTGCCTCGGAGGACTGCGCGAACTCAGGCTCGGCATGTGGCGAATCGGCGGCGATCGAGACCGGCTGCCCTTCGGCGGCGTCTTCGCCGAGCAGTTCTTCGAGTGCGTGCTGCGCGGCGGTTTGTTCCGCTTCTTTCTTGTTCGCTCCCCAAGCCGCGGGAAAGACGCGGCCGGCGATCACCGCGCTGATGTGGAACACTTTCGAGTGATCTGGGCCGCGTTCGTCGAGCACACGATAGATCGGAGTCGCGCCGAGTCTCTTCTGAGCGATGTGCTGCAAAAGGCTCTTGAAATTCTGCATGTGCAGCGTCGCGGCGGAGCTTTCGATTTCCGGATTGACCAGCGGCATCAGGAAAGACCGTGCGGCTTCCAGGCCACCGTCGAGGTAAATGCCGGCAATCAGGCCCTCGAACGTTCCGGCCAAGATGGACGGCGGAATGTGCCCGCCGTGATCGAGACCCTTGCCGACGAGGACAAACTCCTCCAAGCGGACTCGGCTGGCCATCGTTGCACAGGTCACTCGGCTGACGACGATGGACTTGATGCGTGTCAGTTCCCCTTCCGCCGCCTCCGGGAAGCGGTGATAGAGCGCCTCGCAAACGACCAATCCCAAGACCGCATCGCCGAAGAACTCCAGTCGCTCATTCGAGTGCAGTCGCGTGCGGGCCGAAGAGGCGTGAGTCAGACACATCGCCAGCAGTTCGATGTCGTGGAAGCGGTAGCTCAGCGCCGACTGGCACTTGTCGAGCAACACTTCCAGCTCGGCAAAATTATTAACTTCCGGCATGTCTTGAGGTTTCCCACCCACGGCGAATTGGCCGAGCGGCAGGCTACGACTGCAAAAAATGCCTGTCAACGAGCGGCAACTTGGCGAGTGGCGGATTGCCGCCGTATCATCCTCCATCCAACGGTTGTGAGTGCGACTGCGTATTTCCGCCATCAACCGGCGGTGCCGACGCGAGTCGGATCGACCGGAATGCGATTCAAAAACGTTCGCCGTGCATCGACGGCCGCCTGTGAAAAACCGAAGCAGGCGGACAGGGCTCCGAACACGGCATCAGGTTTTCAGAAAGGATCGGTGTGCGATGCGACGATTCAGCCAAGGTGCGGGATGGATTCTGGGGATCATTGGGATCACCTGTTTGACGGTTAGTCTTTTGGACATTCTGCCTCGGCGTGTGGTTACCGCCGCTCCAACGGCGGCCGACGCGCGGCAGTTGTCGGCGATCTTCCGCGAGATTTCGCACCAGGCGTTGCCGAGCATCGTCGCGATCGAGACGCGCGGCAAAGCCGCGGCGATGAGCGGCCTCGATCCCGATGACGAAGACAATCCGCTCAACGACTTGTTCAAACAGAATCCCCAGTTTCGCGAGTTCTTCAAAGACAAACCTCGGCAAAAAGACTCACAGCGTTCGCGCGGCATGGGTTCGGGATTCGTCATCGACGAAGCGGGCGCCATTCTGACCAACAGCCATGTGGTGCGCGGTGCGGACGAGGTCAAAGTCCGCACGCATGACGGTCACGATTACGTCGTCTCCGAGATCAAGATGGACGATCACGCGGACATCGCCATCCTGCGGATTAAAGATGCGAAAGGTCTGAAAGCCCTCCGCTTCGGCGACAGCGACTCCGCCGAAATCGGCGATTGGGTGCTTGCCGTTGGCAATCCGTATGATGTCGGCATGACGGTCACTGCTGGCATCATCAGTGCGAAGAGCCGCGGTTTAGGGATCGCACGTCGAGAAGACTTCCTGCAAACCGACGCCGCAATCAATCCCGGCAACAGCGGCGGCCCGTTGTTGAACCTCAATGGCGAAGTCATCGGCATCAACACCGCCATCAGCAGTCGCAGCGGTGGCTCCGAAGGGATCGGCTTCGCAATCCCGGTCAACATGGTCAAGTGGATCAGCCAGCAGTTAGTGGCTCACGGCAAGGTTCGCCGTGCATACCTGGGTATTCAGATTCAGCCGCTGAGCTCGGCACTGTCACGCCTTTTCAAGGTGCCCGGAGTCGATGGAGCACTGATTCCGTACATCCGCGATGGCTCGCCCGCAGCCGACGCCAAGCTGCAAGAAGGGGATGTGATTCTGGAACTCAACGGCAAGAAAGTGGCGACCACGCAGATGCTGCAAATCGTGGTCGAGCGGCTGGAGATCGGAAAAGCGTACAAGGCATTGATCGTCCGCGACGGCGAAAAGCGAGAAGTTCCAGTCACGGTGCGCGAGATGCCCGAAAACTTCCTCGCCAGCAGTAATCGTCTCGTCAACAACGGTGGTCGCGGTCGTGGACGCGGTCAGAACCAACCGCCCAAAGAAGAGTCTGTCGCGGAACTCGGTGTCAAAGTCAGAGAGTTGACCGAGGACATCGCGAGAGAACTCGGATACGAAACGAAAGGTTCCGGCCTGATCGTGAGCGGCGTCGAACCGAACAGCATCGCCGCTCAGTCCGGCATCGCGATCGGCCACGTCATCGAAAGGGTCGGGAGCAAAAAAGTCGCCTCCGCGAAAGACCTCGAAGACGCACTGAAGTCAGCGTCGCTCAAAGAGGGTGTCGCGGTGCTGGTCAACACCCCCACCGGCAAACAATTCATGGCCGTGCAAAGCGACAGCAAGTAGCCGTGGGGCAGGTTTTCAACCTGCCAGTCCGGACCTCGTTGATTCGGCAGGTTGAAAACCTGCCCCACGGTCTCACGTCAGCCCCGGCACCGGCTGAGCCTGCTCGACCAACGACATCACCTCGCGAGGCACTCCGCGAGCCAGTCTCAACGCGGCAACGTCGAACAGCGTGTGAATCACCGTCCCCAGCAAGTGCGACGTCGTGAGCGGTTCGCTCAGCGGCATGTCGTTTTTGCGAGACGCTTGGCCGATGACTTGGCCCATCTTCAGTCCGCCACCGGCGAAGGCCAGCGTGCTGAGGTTCGACCAGTGATCGCGTCCGCCGTTCTTGTTGATCTTCGGTGTGCGGCCGAAGTCGCCGGTGATGATCAGCAGCACCTTGTCGCTCAGTCCGCGAGCGGCCACATCTTCCAAAAACGCCGAGACCGCTTGATCGACCGATCGGCCGAGCATCTCCATGCCGGCGACGATGCCCGGATTGTTGCCGTCCGCGTGCATATCCCAGCCGGCCGAATGGACCGTCACGAACTGGCAGCCTGACTCAACCAAACGCCGAGCGGTCAGCATGTGCTGTCCGAGCAACGACGAGCGAAACGACTTCTTGCCGACTTGAATGTGACTCGTGTCGTACCGCTCGACCAAGCGGCGATTCTCTTTCGAAAGATCGAACGCTTCGGACGCACTTCCCAAGATGACGTCGAACGCTTGCTGCGTGAACCGGTCGGCGCTATCGAGCATCTGCAACTCGTCCGTCTCGGACCTCAGTTGGTCAAGCGACGCCAGCAACTCACGCCGATTGTCGAGCCGGCCGCGCGGAATGTTGAGCGTCATGTTGCGAACCGCGTCGGTCTTGCCGCTCGGATTGAACGGCCCGAACGCCGCGCCGAGTGAATTCGATTCGGAACCGTTCTCGACGCGAGTCCGCTCGTTGCGATACTGCGGATCGACTTCGTCCGTGTTGAGCAGTGTGAAGCTCGGCATCCCGGTTCGAGGATGATTCGCCCCTGCCAACCGCGAGCACACCGAACCCACGCTGAACCCAGTCTTCCGCTTGCCGACCGGATCGGTCCCGCCGGTCAGCATGTGAACGATGGCCTCGACGTGCCCCGTAATCGGATGTTGCAAGCTCCGCACCACGGCCATCTCGTGAGCATGCCGCGCGAGTTGCGGAAACGTCCCGCCGAATGTCACTCCCGGCAGCGACGTCTTCACCTCACCGGTCATGCTGCTGTACGGAGCCGGCGCGTCCATGTTCGGATTGAACGTCTCGATATGTGACGCTCCACCGGAGAGAAACAACAACACGATCGACTTGTCGCGCACAAAACTCGGCCGCCCGGAATTACTCGCACCGGCCGTCTTGGCCAACGCCGCTCGCTGCTCGAACAGCCACGGCAACGACAAACCACCGAGCGTCAGCGTCCCGGCTTGAACGAAGTCGCGCCGCGACATGCCGTCGCACGAGCGATCACCGCGTTTGTCGAGCAGAGTCAGCATTCAGACGCCTCTCTGGTTCCTTCATTCGCGAAACTCGCGAGTGATGTCCCGCGACGCATGGAGAACTCGCAACACACGCACCTCTGAATCCCTTTTGCGAAAGTAAATCACATGATTCGGAAAATTTGGAACGAAGATGGCTCGCACGTCTCGCAAGCGCTCAGACTCGAATCCCCAAAGAAATCCGGTGTCCGGGTTGTCGCCGATTTGTCGATAACCAGCCTCCACCGCATCAATGAATCGCAAAGCCACGTCCGTATCACGCGAGGCCAGATATTCGATGTGGTCCCTCACATCCCAAGCCGCCAGACTCTCTTGAACGACGCGGGCCATCAGACGCCGCTCCTCAGCGAATCGTTGCGGGCTTGTTGACCAACGCTCTCAACGAATCGAAAAAATCCGGCGTCACTTCCGTCGCCTCATCGGCCAAATCAGCAGCCAGCACCTTTTGCTCGATGGACTCACGCTCGCGATAACCCCGCAACACGCGCGCGACAAATTCGCCAGCGGACGAACTCCGTCCAGCCATCACTTGGTTTTGCAAGTACCCCGCCATCTCGTCCGGCAATTCAATGGTCAATTGTGTCATGTTGGTCTCCTCGACCTCGTTGTGGCGGCTGTCAGAGTAGCCGAAAACAGACACTTGGGTCCATGTAATTGGTTGATCTCGGTTAGTTCAGCACGTCGGTCAACACTCGCGCTTTTTCGACTCCCGTCAGCCGCGCGTCCAATCCCTGATGTTTGACGCTGAAGCGTTCGTGGTCGATGCCCAGCAGGTGCAGCATCGTGGCGTGGAGGTCGCGGACATGGACGACGTTCTCGACCGAGTTGTAGCCGAGTTCGTCAGTCGCTCCGTAGGTCAGGCCGCCGCGCACGCCGCCACCGGCCAGCCACATCGAGAAGGCTTTGATGTGATGATCTCGGCCGGGGCCGCCTTTGCCTTGGAACATCGGAGTGCGACCGAACTCGCCACCCCAGATGATCAGCGTTTCGTCGAGCATTCCGCGCTGCTTGAGATCGGTCAGCAACGCCCACGCCGGCTGATCAGTATGGCCGCAGCAGATATTCATGTAGCGGACCAAGTCGCCGTGATGGTCCCAGTCGCGGTGATAAAGCTGGATGAATCGCACGCCTCGCTCGGCCATGCGGCGAGCGAGCAAACAGTTGGACGCGAACGAACCGTCCCCCGGCTTCGCGCCGTACATGTCGAGCGTCGCCTGCGTCTCGCCCGAAAGGTCCATCAACTCCGGCACCGAAGACTGCATCTTGAAGGCGAGTTCATAAGCCGCGATCCTCGCAGCAACTTCGGGATCGTGAAATCTTCCGTCCCGACGCTCATCCAGCTTCCGAATCGCATCGACCAACCGCCGTTGCTGAGCCATCGAGACTCCCGCCGGATTGCCGACGTAATGCACCGGATCGCCGGCCGACTCGAACGGCACACCTTGAAACTGGCTCGGCAGAAAACCCGCCGCCCACATCCGCGACGAGATCGGCTGCGGGTTACGACCCCCCTCGCTGGTGAGCACCACGAAGCCGGGCAGATCCTCCGCCTCGCTGCCGAGTCCGTAGTTGATCCACGAGCCCATCGACGGCCGGCCGTTGATCGCCGTGCCGGTGTTCATAAACGTGTGAGCCGGATCGTGATTGATCTGCTCGGTGACCATCGAGCGGAGGATGCAGAAGTCGTCCGCCATCTTGCCGTGCCACGGCAGAAAATCGCTGATGACCTGCCCGCTCTCGCCATGCTTGCGGAACCCGATCAGCGGCCCCTGACACGTCAGCTTCTGCCCCTGCAACTGAGCGATCGGCTGCCCCTTCGTGAACGACTCCGGCATCGCCTGCCCGTGCATCTTCGCCAGCACCGGTTTTTCATCGAACGTCTCCAAATGCGAAGGACCACCCGACATGTAGAGAAAGATGACCCGCTTCACCCGCGCCCGATGATGCGGCAACGGCCGCTGCTCGCCCGACGAGTTCGCCGCTTTCCCCTCGCGAGCCATCAACGCCGACAACGCCGCCGAACCGAGACTGACTCCGGCCGAGTTGAGAAACGTGCGGCGTTGGATTTGGTTTGCGAGCGTCGATGGATCAAACATCTTCTTCTCCCCTGAGACATCGGACCTACAATGCCGCGTGTTGATGAACGCTTTGGCGAGCGACCGTCAGCATATTCTCCGTGCGGGAGTGAGAACATGATTCGCCCAGAAATCCCGGAGCCAAAGCCTCGCAATGTCCGGAAGACGATTGGCCGCACGGTTGTGGTGCTTGTTTGCCTCGGCGTGCTGCTCGCACTTGTCCTACCGCAACCCCGGAGTGGGGACGACCCTCGCTGGCCGTGCAGGAGCAACCTCAAGCAGATTGGTTTCGCGTTGCACAACTACCACGACACTTACAAGAGCTTTCCACCCGCGTTTGTCATCGGCCCGGACGGCAAGCCTTGGCACAGTTGGCGAGTGCTAATTCTTCCGTTTCTGGAACAACAGCCGTTGGCAGAGAAATACCGCTTCGATGAACCGTGGAACGGGCCGAACAACTCCAAGCTGCTCGATCAACGTCCGGAAGTCTTCGCCTGTCACCGGATCGACAGCAACCCACTCGTGCCGAAGACTGACACAACCTACGCGGTGGTGATTGGTTCCAAAACCGCATGGCCAGGGGCAACTGCGATTGGAATTGACGACATCAGCGACGGCACTTCAAACACTGTGCTGGTCATTGAAGTCCGCGACGCAGGCATTCCTTGGCTGGCTCCCGTTGATCTGGCATTCGAGGAAGCCGGCGTTCCGCCTACCGATCAGGAAGGACGTCATCCATCGAGCGCGCATACCGGCGGAGGTTTTGTGCTGCTGGCAGATGGAGCGGTACGGTTTGTGAATACCACCCTCGTGCCCGAAATCTGGAAGGGACTTCTGACTCGCGCGGGTGGCGAGAAGATTGATGACTACTGAATTCAAACGGAGTCACGCTCAATTCCTTGTCGTTATCTCATTCAAGTTCAACAACGCTCGCATGACAGTCGTCCAGGCGGCGAGTTCGCGGACGGGAACATCGCTCGCAGGCAGAGTTAGACCGGTTGCCAGCAACTTTTGAGCGGACGATTCGTCTCGCGAGTAATAGGTTCGAGCATCGGCCATCAAACTCAACAGCACTGATTGCTCGGCGTCATCGGGCGGTCGCGATGTGGCGAGGCGGAATGCGAAGACGATGCGCGACTCGTCGGTGTTGCCGCCTTCTTTCAGGATGCGAGCGGCGAAGGCTTTGGCGGATTCGACGAACGTGGGATCGTTGAGCAACGCCAGTGCGGCGAGCGGCGTGTTTGAGCGGGGCCGCGCGGCGGTGCATTCCTCGCGGCGCGGAGCGTCGAACGCCTTGAGCATCGGATGCAGGTATTGCCGCTGCCAATGCACATACACGCCGCGTCGCCATTGCTTCGAGTCTTTGTCGGCGACGTAATCTCGCTTCGGAAAGTTGAGGTACTTGTAGTACCCAGCCGGTTGATACGGCCGAACGCTCGGCCCGCCGACTTCGTTCACCAGCAGTCCGCTGATCGCCAGCGCGTTGTCCCGAATGAATTCGGCTGGCAGGCGGAATCGTGATTGGCCGGTGAAGTGACGAGTGCCGGCGACACTTTCCTGTCGATACGCTCGGCTCATCGCAATCAATTTCAAGACGTGCTTCACGTTCCAGCCGCTGTCGACGAACTCGTGAGCGAGACGGTCGAGCAATTCGAGATGATCGGGGGATTGGCCTTGAGCACCGAAGTCTTCCAGCGATCGGCTCAGCCCTTCGCCGAACATCAGCATCCAAAAGCGATTGACCATGACTCGCGCGGTGAGCAAGCCGACGCCGCTCTTCGGATCGGTCAGCCAGCGAGCGAGGTCCAGCCGAGTCGCTCGGCGGTCGCCGGTGTCGAGCCGGCCGAGAAACTCTGGCACCGCGGGAGTCACGATGGGGCCGCTGTCGTCGAGCCAGTTGCCGCGCGGCAGAATCCGCATCTCGCGAGGTTCGATCGCGGAAGAAATCATCGCCAGCCGAGCGGACTTCTCGAACGCGGTTCGCTCGGCGGCGGTCATCTTCTCCGCACGAGCACGCTCGCGTTTCGTCAGCACACGCATCTCCGGCGCTCGCACGGTCGGCGACGCATCGCTCCCCTTCTTGAGGTGCGCTGCTTCATCGAGGTCCGCGAAGAACGCGGCCAGCGAATAAAAATCCTTCGCCGTGTACGGGTCGAACTTGTGGTTGTGGCACTGAGCGCAGCCGACCGTCCCGCCCAGCCACACGCCCGACAGATTGCGAACTCGATCGGCGGCGTACATCGCCAGATACTCTTTGGCCTGCACGCCACCCTCGTGAGAGGTCTGAAGCAATCGGTTGTAGCCTGACGCGATGAGACGGTCGGTCACACTAGCCCGACGCGCCAGCGAGGGGTCTTCATTCGTTGTGGGCTTCGACGGGGCGACCACTCGCTCGCGCGTCGTGCTGGTGTTGTTGGCCATCGCATCTGGCATGAGATCACCGGCAAGTTGCTCCTGCGTGAACCGATCAAACGGCATGTTGTCGATGAAGGCGTCGATGACCCAATCGCGATACGGCGAGATGTGATGCTCCTGATCGCCGTGATAGCCGACCGTGTCGGCGTAGCGAACGAGGTCCAGCCACCACACGGCCATCCGCTCGCCGAACGCATCGCTGGCGAGAAACTGGTCTACGAGTCTTTCGTCATCGTTCGTCGCGACCTCGTCCAACGTCGGCGGCAGGCCGCGCAGGTCAAAGCTCAGGCGTCGAACCAGAGTGATTCGATCCGCGTCCGGCGCGGGTTTGAGTTGCTCACGCTCCAACCGAGCCAGCACGAATCGGTCGATCCAGTTGGCGGGCCACGTCTCGTCGGCCACACGCGGCGGTTCATGTCTGATCGGCGCGACGTAGGACCAGTGAGTCTGCCACTTCGCACCTTGCTCGACCCAGCGCCGCAGAGTCGCGACTTCCGCAGCCGACAACTTCTTGCCGGACTTCTCTGGAGGCATCTGCTCGTCGGATTCAGTCGTTGTGATCCGGCGCAGCAATTCACTCGGCTTTGTTTCGACTCGCAGAGGCTGATCGAGTCGCAAATCGGCCTCGCGATGTTTGTCATCCGGGCCGTGACAGAAAAAGCACTTGTCCGACAGGATCGGCCGGACGTCACGGTTGAAGTCGATCGGCGGCTCGGCGCGAACCGGCCTCGCGACGAGGAGGATCATTCCCATCAATGGCCAAATCGTTCGCCACATCACAGTGCCCCAACTTGTCCGGCCGATGGCTGTGAGCCGGCAGCCGATCACCGTTATCTCACTTCCGAACCATCGCAGATTTGGGATAACGGCCATCGGCTTTCGGCGATCGGCCGGAGATGAACGGCATTACTTGGACTTCGGCTTCAGGTGTTTGTCAAAGAACGCGAGAACCAGCGGGCGGAGGTCTTGTTGTTTGGGTTGCAGATCGAAGGTGTGCGGGGCATCTGGGACGAGGACGAGTTCGTGTTCGACACCCGCCTTCTTCAGCGCGGCGGCGAGGATCTCGGATTGCTCAACCGGGACTGTCTTGTCGGCCGTACCGTGCAGAATCAGGAATGGTGGGTCTTTCGCGTCGGCATGAGTGATCGGCGACGCGAGCTTGTAAAGGTCTGGAGCTTCATCGCGTGTCTTGCCGAACATCGCCTTTGCGCTCTTGCTGTCGCGGACTTCACCGGCCCCGTACATCGGGACGGCACATTGCACGGCGCATGAGAACTCGCCCCACGGCGTGGTCGGATCGAGTCCATCGTCGGGGCCGGTCATGGCCAGCAGCGACGTCAGGTGACCTCCGGCTGAACCGCCGATGACGCCGATATGATCGGGATCGATTTGCAGTCGCTTGGCATTGTGTCGCAGCCAGCGGACCGCCGTCTTGCAGTCGTGGATGTTCGTCGGCCACGACGATTGGGTGTCAGTGGCGAGCAAGTAGTCGATGCTCATGCCAACGTAGCCGTGAAGGGCGAGCGTTGTGCCGATGTTCAACTCGCGAGCGGCGTCACGCTTGCCGCCGGTCCAACCTCCGCCATGAATGATGACGACTGCTGGCGAGCGAACGTCTGCAGTACGATTCAGTGGAACGTAGAGGTCTGCTTTCTCATCACGGCCGTCGGCGAGGTATCGGACTCCACGCTCGATCAAGACCTTGTCGGCAAGCGTGGACTTCAACTTCTCGTCCGCTTCGGCGAGCACCTTTGCCGCTTCGTCCGTGCCGATGTCACGGACGAAAATATTCCGCCAGCGAATCTCGCCGCCGTGAGTTTGCAAGTGGATCGGCCCACGAGCCGGCAGCGGCTCCGATCGACTCGCGTAGTTCTGCATCACCGCATCATCGACGACGATTTTTTCGTTGAGCCACACCCACGTTCGCGCTCCGATTTGTCGGATGAGGAACGAATTCCACTCGCCGAATGGCTTGTCGGCGACGACCAGCGGGTCGCGGCCGGGTGTTCGCGGCAGGTTGTTGAACAAGCCGCCGGAGCCTCGATTCGGATTGCGGTCCGGGGCACTGTGCAAGCTCGGCTGGCTGTTGTCCCAAATCTGCACCTGCGGCAGCCCTCTCAGATAAATACCGCTGTCCGCCGTCGCGACGGTTTTGTACTCGATCAGGAATTCGAGATCGCCGAGTTCCGCGTCGGTCGTCGCATACGGCCCGTGACCGTCGTTGACCAATTCACCGTTCTCGACTCGCCAGTGGCTCGCGAATTCGTCACGCATCTTCTTGAGTGCGGCGTCGCGTTTCTCGTCCGTGAGTTTGTCCACTGAGTGCGGATTCAAACCGTACCAGCCGGCAAGGTCGTTGCCGTTGAAGAGTGCTCGAAAACCAGCAGGAGGTGTCGGCTCAGCGGCCGGCAAGCCAGCCAGCGACAGAACCAGAATTCCAAAAACGGCAGCGCGAGTGAAACTCCGAATCATTTTCAGTTCCTCAAGACTCAGGGGGTTCGATTCGCTCCGGGCACCCACAGCACGTTGTTGGCTCCGTGGTTGTTGCAGACTTGAGCCAGCACGAACAGCAGGTCCGACAGACGATTCAAATAGATCGCGACTTGCGAATTGATCGACTCGGTCTCAGCGAGCCGCAAGACTCCGATTTCGACACGTCGGCAAACGGTGCGCGCGACGTGTAGGTGAGCGGCGGCCGGTGAGCCGCCCGGCAGGATGAAGCTCGTCAGCGGTTGCAGCTTCTCGTTGTGGCCGTCGATCCAATGCTCAAGCTGTTCGACCTGCGACACGGTGACTCGCAGCGGTTCGTAGCCGAGTGGCTTGTCGGTCTCCGGCACGCACAAGTCGCCTCCGAGATCGAACAAGTCGTTCTGAATGAGCGTCAGTTGCCGTCGCACGTCGTCGGGCAACTCGGTGGTCAGCACGACGCCGATCACCGAGTTCAACTCATCGGTGCCACCGTAGGCCGCGATGCGGACATGCGTTTTGGGCACACGAGTCCCGTCGCCGAGACCTGTTTCGCCTCCGTCGCCGGACTTCGTGTAGATGCGGTTGAGGTAGACCATGTTTGTCAGTGGTCAGTGGTCAGTGGTCAGTGGTCAGTGGTCAGTGGTCAGTGGTCAACGGACCACTAACAACGGACAAAACACTCTCATTTTTTCTCGACGATCCAGACATTGCGGAAGTGGACCGGATTGCCGTGGTCTTGGAAGTACAGGGCACCGGGTTTCTCTTCGTTCTGGCCTCCGCCAGGAGTGGCCTTCAGCTTGAGCTTGTCGTGGATCACGAATCCGTTGTGCTTGATGGTGGTGACGGCGTCTTCGGTTTTCTTCCCCTCGGCATCGAAGCGAGCACAGCGGAAATCAACGTCGTAGGTCTGCCAGCTCAGCGGTGGGAAGCACATGTTGACCGCCGGTTTCGCGACGGTGTAGATGCCGCCGCATTCGTTGTTTTCGCCAGCGAGGCCGAATGAGTCGAGGATTTGGCACTCGTACTGATCGACGAGGTACATGCCGCTGTTGCCGCGTTGCTGTCCGAGTGACTTGGGCATGAACGGCGTGCGGAATTCGAGGTGCAGCGTGAAGTCCTCAAACTTCTGCTTCGTCCGTGTGCCGACTCCCAGCAGATTGCCCTCTTGGATCTTGCCGTTCTGCCAAGCATCGACGTTCGTGCCGTCGAAGAGCACGATCGCTCCGGCTGGCGGCTTGGCACCGAGCGTGTCGGAATTGCGTTCGACCTTCTTGCCTTCGTACTTGACGTTCTCTTCAGCGGTGCCACTGAGGACGCCGTCCTTGATCGTGCCGTTGAAGTTCGTCCCCGACAACTCGACCACGCCGTTCTTCGTCTCGCCCTTGAGCATCACTTTTGTCTTGCCGTCCCAGGCCGCGTCTTTCGGTCCGCCGGGCAACCCTTTTTGAAGCAGCACAACATCGAACTTGCCTTCTCCCAGTGCGATGACCTGCGCACCGAACTTCGTCTTCTCGCCGATGGTCCCTTCGTACTCCCCTTGCACTTTGAAGTCCGGACCGGCTTGCTCCGGATCAATGAACGCTTCGCCCGGCGCGGCGAATGCCGAAATTCCAAAGGCCAGAATCGCGGACGCCAGAATCGCTGAAAGTCTTCGCATCGCTGAAATCTCCTGGTCGAAAATGAGTTGCCCGCCCACAAGCGCGGCGGGGCGATAGGTTAGCCACTCGTGGCGGATGCGTCTCGCGTCCGGGTGTTTACTGATTCGACACTGCACATCGCACCGCCAGCGCGAGTCGCGAATCGTCTTCCGGCAGCACGCTCCGCAAATCGAGCAGCACGTCGTCCTGCTGAATTCGTCCGAATATGCGAATCGAACCCAGCCGCAACCGACGTGAGAATTCGTCGGCCGACATGGGCCTCGACCGTAGCCGCAACACGACGGTCGGCAGTTCGACTCCTGGCAAAGAACCACCTCCCACCGCAGCGGTTTCATTCGCGATTTCGACACGGAAATCCGGCAATGCGCCGATCTCGTCCGCGACTTGCCGAGCACGCAATCGCAAGGACTCGACGGACGCCGCGAGCATCGCGAGTGTGGGGATCTCGGTGGCCGCAGTCCCTCGCAGATAGGCATCGAGCGTGGCTTGCAACGCAGCCAGCGTCAGCTTGCCGACTCGGACGGCGCGCGCGAGCGGATGCTGTCGGATTCGCTCCACGACCTCGCGTTTGCCGAGAATGATCCCGCATTGCGGCCCACCCAGCAGCTTGTCGCCGCTTCCGAGCACAACATCCGCTCCAGCGGCGAGGCTCTGCTGAAACGTCGGCTCGGCCGGGAGTCCGAATTCCGCGACGTCAACCAGCGCGCCACTGCCGATGTCGTCGATCGCGATCACGCCATGCTTCCGAGCGATCGGCACGAGGTCTTCGATCGCCGGCGTTTCGCTGAAGCCGATCACGCGATAGTTCGACGGATGCACGTGCATGACCGCCGCCGTGTT
>CAMDPK010000173.1 GCA_945904015.1 Candidatus Kuenenia stuttgartensis
AAAGCGGCGCTCGACTGCACCGTGATCAAGCAAGGGGTCTATTGCCTCGTCTTCCACCCGCACAACTGGATCAAGCCCGAGCAAATCAACGAACTCATCGACCACGCCGTCACCAAGCACGGCAAGAAGGTCAAGTTCCTGAACTTCCGAGAGGCGGTCGAGCGGCTCAACAAGAACGTGCTCGGCGGCGAGACGCTGCACGATGAGAAGGGCAACGACAACGGCGTGCGTGTGTTGGATCTCGATGACGATGGCGCTCTTGATGTAGTCGTTGCGAATCGCAAAGTCCGAGAGACACGGATTTGGAGATCGGAAAAACAGATGTGGGAATCTCGCATATTTCCAGTCGCAATTGTCGGCGCAGACTTCAAACCGCCGCTACAGAAAGTCCCGATTGTCAATTTCGGACTCACTTCGGGGACTGGAGCTGCGAGCTTTTTTGCTTTCTATCATCCGGATCGCCTCGGTTGTTGGACGTGGAATGGATCGTCATGGGCTGTCGAACCCGTTCTTGATTCGGAAGTGAATCCCAAAGGCGGAGGTGCGGTCATCATACCGCTGACCGAAGAGAAACATCTGACCTCTCGATTTCGTGATGTGGACCTCGATGGACGAGGCGAATGGTTGGGATCGTTTGCCGGTGGTTCGGGAACCATGACGTATTCGGCGACCAAGAACGCCTATGTGGTGTCGGATTTACTTTTGCCAAAAGGCACACGGTTCGTCGACTCAAACTACCGGGACGCTGGTTTGCGTTTCATCGACCTCGACGAAGACGGCCACGACGACCTCGTCTTCTCAAATCACGAGCGGTACGGCATCTGGCTGTGGGAGTCGCTGAAGACGGGCTGGTCGCGCGAGGTGCTTTCCGGCCAGCGCGGTGACAAGCCGGCCGAGCAAGAGTTGCCGCCGATTGTGCGGGCGGATGGGTCGAACAACGGGTTCTGGGTGCATTCGCGGCAGCTCGTGTGGATGAACGAGGACACGGCGAAGTCGAAAGACCTCGTCGAGCGGCGGTCGTTTGACCAACTGCTGGCCAACGAGACTCCCGGCCCGAAGCCTCGCTGAAGCTGATGCAGGTCAAGCCGGGCTACCGAGTCGAACTGGTCGCCGCCGAACCGCTCGTCCGCGACCCCGTCGCCTTCGATTGGGGACCGGACGGAAAACTCTGGGTCGCCGAAATGGCCGACTACCCGCTCGGCGTCGGCCCAGGCGAAGAGACGGACAACGCGGATGCGTCGCTCCGTAGCCCTGTCGCTCCGCGACAGGAAAGCCGTCACGGGACCGACACTCCATCGCCAATCAACTCCGCAAAGAAGGTCGATTCCCGTTCGGCTGATCCTGTCGCGGAGCGACAGGGCTACAAAAAAGGGGGCGGCCGAGTCCGCTTCCTCGAAGACACTGACGGCGATGGGAAGTACGACAAGTCCACGCTGTTCCTCGACAAGCTCAACTTTCCAAACGGCGTGATGGCTTGGCGAGACGGCGTGCTGATCTCCGCCGCACCCGAGGTGCTGTTCGCTCGCGACACGAACGGAGACGGTCGCGCGGACGAAGTGAAAGTCCTGCTCACCGGCTTCGGCGAGGGGAACCAGCAGCACCGAGTCAACGGTTTCAGTTGGGGCCTCGACAACATGGTCCACTGCGCCAACGGCGACAGCGGCGGGCAGATTAGGGTCGAGGGGCGAGTGATGAGGGGCGAGGAAAACAAAAAGACTTCCGATTCGCTCACCCCTCACCCCTCGCCCCTCGCACCATCGACATCCGTGGCCGAGACTTCCGCTGGAACCCAGACACCGGCGAACTCGACCCGACCTCCGGCCAAACTCAATTCGGCCGCAATCGAGACGACTTCGGCAATTGGTTCGGCAACAACAACGCGAACCCGATGTATCACTTCGTGCTCGACGATTTTTATACCCGCCGCAATCCACACGTCGCTCCGCCCGATCCGCGCAAGCAAGTATCGATCAACCCCGGCCCGTCGCCAGTCTTCCCGATCAGCCGCACGCTCTCGCGGTTCAATGACTTCGCAATGGCCAACCGGTTCACGTCCGCCAACAGCGCGATGGTCTATCGGGATGAGTTGTTGTTTCAAAGTAGCCCTCACGTTCCACGTGAGGAAAGCCGTCGCGCGACCGACTCCCAATCGCCAGCCGATTCGTCGAAGAAAGTCGGTCGCCGTTCGGCTGATCCTCACGCGGAGCGTGAGGGCTACATTCAGCATGTCTTCATTTCCGAACCGGTCCACAACCTCGTGCATCACGAGGTCATGACGGCGGACGGTGTGACCTTCACCAGCCGGCGGGCGGAAGACGAGCAGCAATCCGAATTCCTCGCCTCGCGAGACAACTGGTTCCGGCCGACGCAGATCAAGACCGGCCCGGACGGAGCGCTCTACATCGCCGACATGTACCGCCAAGTCATCGAGCACCCGCAATACATCCCCCCCCCCCCGCCATGCAAGCAAAGCTCGACCTGCGAGCGGGACACGACAAGGGACGGATTTATCGAGTGGTGCCCATTAAAGGACTTCAACGCAAATTGGATGAGGACGAAAAGCCAACCGTATGGCCGCTGAGCAAAGCCAAGGTGCCACGAAGCGACGGGAGGATCGGCGAGGTTTGGGAAGCACTGAAGAGTCCGAACGGCACCGTCCGCGATTTGGCTCATCGAATGATTTATTGGCAGTGCGTTGATGCTGGCGACGCACCGTGGCTGTCACTCCAAGAAGTCGGATCAAGTCCCCTAGCCAGTTTGCATGTTCTTTCCATTCTCGACGGTGTGGGCATGAGCGAGCGTGGCGGAAAATGGCGGGAGATTTGGGTGGCGCTGCAAGACAAAGATCCCTGGTTGCGTCGCCGAGGTTTACAGGCGGCCGAGCGGTTTGAAGGTGAACTGCCTGATCAAGTCGTCAAGCTTCTTTCGGGAATGGGCCGCGATCTCGATCCGTTCGTGCGGATGCAGTTCGCGTACACGCTGGGGCATCCGAAGTTCGCGTCGCTCGGCCATGCACTCGGCAAGCTGCTGTATCGCGAGCGGGATGACAAATACCTTGTTGCGGCGGCGATGAGTTCGATTCATGCGAACAACGTTGCCAGCGTCGTGGCCAACGTGTTTGAGTCGGCTGCGTTGGAGCGGAATGCGAGTCGCGGGAGCGACTCGCCTACGTTGCCGCCGCAGTTGGCGAGCACGTTGCTCGGCTTGGCTTCGACGTTGGGGAACGATCAAGCGTTGCTCAGCTTGATCGAGTACGTCTTGAGCGGCGCGGCGACCTCCGAGTCGCAACCGATTGTGCTGGCTCAGATGCTCGACAATCTGGAACGCCGCAAGACGTCGCTGGCCGATTTGAAGGACGTCGATCCGCAGCGGCTGGCGCGAGCACAGCAGCAGTTGGCGGAATCTCTCGCGGCCGCGAGAAAGACGATTTCAAATTTCAAATCTCAAATTTCAGATTTGAAATCTGAGATTCCAGAAACGAAGCAGACCGCGGTTCTCGCCGCGTTGTCATTGCTCGGTCGCGAGAAAGCGACTCGCTCCGACGACGCGAAACAGATTGGATCGCTGCTCGTGCCGCAGTCCGCCGTGCCGGTGCAATCGGCAGCGGTGGCGACGCTCGCGCGGATTGATGATCCGCAATCGGCGACCGTGCTGTTGAGTGGCTGGAAAACCTTTACTCCCACGCTGCGGGCGCAGGTGCTGGATGCGTTGCTCAGCCGGCCAAGTTCGACCTCGAAGTTATTGGATGAACTCGAAGCCAGGACGATCGCACCAAGCGACATCGACGCGGCGAGGCGGCAGCGGCTCACGGCTCACGCTAACAAAGACATCCGCGCACGAGCGGCGAAGCTGCTGGAAGTTTCGGCCAACGCGGATCGGCAGAAGATCGTGGCCGAGTTTGCAGTGAAGTTGAAAGAACTCAACGCAGCAGGCGATTCCCCCGGCGGGGCCGAGGTCTTCAAGAAACGCTGCGCGACGTGTCACAAGCTGAAGGAGATCGGCACGTCGGTCGGCTCGGATTTGATGTCGCTGACGGACAAATCGACCGCCGCGCTGCTGACGGCGATCCTCGATCCGAACAAGGCGGTCGAAGCGAAGTTCCTCGCGTACACGGCGAGCAACAAGCAAGGACAAGTCTTCTCCGGAATGATCGCAACCGAGACCGGCAACAGCATCACGCTCATGTCCGCCGACGGCAAACAACACACACTGCTGCGAGCGGACCTCGATGAGTTCGTCGGCTCGGCGAAGTCGTTCATGCCCGAAGGACTGGAGAAGGACGTCTCGCCGCGTGAGCTGGCCGACGTGATCGCGTTTGTGCAGTCGTCCGGCCCGCCCCCGAAGAAGTTCGACGGCAATCAGCCCGAAGCGGTCAGCGCGGAAGCGAACGGCACACTGAAGCTGCTCGCGACCAACGCAGAGATCTATGGAAAGACGCTGGTCTTCGAGCCGCCGTTCAAAAACCTCGGCTACTGGGGCAGCGTCGATGACCGAGCCGTCTGGACGATCAACGTCGCGAAGCCGGGCAAGCATTCGATCCGCATGAACTATGCCTGCGACAACGGCACCGCCGGCAACGAGGTCGTGTTTGAAGTCTCAGGACAATCGGTCAAAGCGAAGATCGTCGGCACCGGCTCGTGGGAAAATTATCAGACGGCGATCCTCGGCGAGTTGAATCTGTCCGCTGGCCAACATCGCCTGACGGTTCGCTCGGCGGAGACGTTGAAGAACCATTTGATGGACTTGAAGGAACTTCGGTTGGTGCCGGAATAGATTGAGACAACGGCCATCAGCTTTCAGCCATCAGCCGGACAGTTCCGGCTGATGGCTGTGGGCTGAAAGCTGATGGCCGTTATTTCACTTTGACGAGCCTCCGCTAGACTGCCGCCCCGCTTCTGAACTGACCTCGTGAGAAAGAATGTAAAAATGATGACGTCTGCTGAATCGACCTCACTGGATTGGAACTCTCTTGCCGACCGCGTGCTCGCTGGCGGCGAGGTCACTCGCGCCGAAGCCCTCTCGATCCTGACCGCTCCCGACGACGACGTCCCGGCGATGATCGCCGCCGCGTTTCGGATTCGGCTGAAACACTTCGGGCACAAGGTTCACTTCTACTATTTGAAGAACGCCAAGAGTGGCCTCTGCCCGGAAGACTGCGGGTATTGCTCGCAGAACATCGACTCCGAAGCCGACATCTCGCGCTATCCAATGCTCAACGAGCGGAAGCTGATGGAAGGCGCCGCCGCCGCCGCGAGCTTGCAGGCGCGGACGTACTGCATCGTGGCCAGCGGTCGCGGCCCGTCAGATCGCGAGGTCGCACACGTCGCCAACGTCGTCAAGAAAATCAAAGACGAGCACGGTCTGCACATCTGCTGTTGCCTGGGTCTGCTTACGCCAGAGCAGGCGATGACGCTGAAAGAGGCTGGCGTCGATCGGATCAACCACAATCTCAACACGAGCCGCCGGTTCTACGAGCAGATTTGTTCGACGCATTCGTTCGACGACCGGCTGGCCACGCTGCGGACCGTGCGCGAGTCGGGCATGGAACTCTGCTGCGGCCTGATCGCTGGCATGGGGGAGGAGCACGCCGACCTGATCGACATCGCGCTGGAAATGCGCGGCATGAAAGTCGAGTCGATCCCGGTCAACTTCCTGAACTCGATCGAAGGGACGCAGCTTGAGCGCGTCCGCGAACTCAACCCGCGCTACTGCCTGAAGGTACTCTGCCTGCTGCGGTTCACGAACCCGACGGTGGAACTCCGCATCGCCGGCGGCCGCGAGATCAACCTCCGCTCGCTGCAAGCGATGGGTCTGTACGTGGCCAACTCGCTGTTTGTCAGCGACTACCTGACGACGAAAGGCCAACCCCCGGAACTCGATTTCCAGATGGTCGAAGACCTCGGCTTCGAAATCATCACCGGCGACCACGAATCGCATAAGCTGTGGAAGGAGCGACGAGAGGGCGAGACCAGTGGCGTGGCGGAGTCTTGCGGTGCGAGTTGTTCGACGTGTTAGGACTGTCGTATGCAACAACCCATCAAGGATATTGTCGCGGCATGGTTCGGTGGAGACTCCTCGTTGCTTGAGGTATGCACAGATCAACCAGAATGCGCTTGGGTTGCCGTTCTGGAAATCTTGCAACGCAATTTATCCTCCGATGAAGAAGCGTTACTCGCTGCCGGTCCGCTGGAGAATCTGCTCGCTCTGCATGGCGGTGTTTTCATCGATCGCGTCGAACGAGCGGCTGCAAGCGATCCGAGATTCAATTATCTGCTTGGTGGTGTTTGGCGGAGCGGAATTCCAGAAGAGATTTGGAACCGAATCCAAGCCGCTCGTCGAGAGGTGTGGTGAGCGACGGTCAGGGGCACCGGTGGCGTCACTTCGAGCTGGGTGCTCCGCATCAAAACCCTGAGCATCGCGTGGCATCACCCGCATCGCCGAGTCTGTTGCTGAATCGCGAGCGTTCTTTGCCGTAGAGCGGCCTCCGAAGGTCGCCGTGGTCTTCCGCCCATCCGCCTCGGCGGACCGTGACGAAACAAAGTTTATCGCGGAGCGACCATTGAACGCCTTTGGAGTGCGGTGTGTCAGCACCGCTTTGGATCTTTGAATCGTCGCAAGATCGAACCCGCCTAAATCCAAAGCGGTGCTGACACACCGCATTCCCAAAGGCTTGATCCGCAAAGACAATCACCAATCGGTGACAGTCAGCGTTTCGAGCGACTCCAACTCCGACCGTCGGCTCGGTAAAGTCCGCCAATGACACAAAAACTTTTTGCGGAGTTGGGGCTTTCGCCGGACTTGTTGAAAGCCGTCGAACGGATGGGGTTCGAGCAGGCGGCACCGATTCAGGCGGAGACAATTCCCAAACTGATGGCGGGCAGCGACCTGATTGGGCAATCGCAGACCGGGTCGGGAAAGACGGCGGCGTTCGGTATCCCGGCGGTCGAGCTGGTGGATGCCAAGAGCCGCGCGGTGCAGGTGTTGATGCTCTGCCCGACTCGTGAGTTGGCTTCGCAGGTTGCCGAAGAGATTGCCAAGTTGGCGTACTTCAAGAAGGGCGTGCGCGAGCTGCCCGTCTACGGCGGGCAAAGTTACGAGCACCAATTTCGCGGACTGAAGGCCGGGCCGCAGATTGTCATCGGCACGCCGGGTCGGATCATCGACCACATCGGCCAAGGGACGCTCAAGCTGGACAAGGTGCGGATGGTCGTGCTCGATGAGGCCGACCGGATGTTCGACATGGGCTTCCGCGAGGACATCGAAAAGATCCTCGAATCGATACCGACCGAGCGGCAGCTCGTGTTGTTCTCGGCCACGCTGCCGCCGCCGATCAAGAAGATCATCGAACGCTTCACGCGCGACCCGGTTCACGTCCGCATCGAAGCCACGAGTCTGACGGTGCCGGCCATTGACCAGAGTTATGTCGAAGTGGATTTCCGATCGAGGACCGAAGTCCTCTGCCGATTGATCGACTTGTACGACGTGCAGTACGGTTTGATCTTCGGCTTCACCAAGATCCAGGTTGATGAGCTGACCGAGACGCTGATCGCTCGCGGGTACAACGCCGACAAACTGCACGGCGACATGACGCAGGCGATGCGTGAGCGGGTGATGAAACGCTTCCGCGACCGCAAGGTGGAACTGCTCGTGGCGACCGATGTGGCCGCTCGCGGATTGGACGTCGATGATTTGGAGATCGTCTTCAACTACGAACTGCCGCACGATCCCGAAGACTACGTGCATCGCATCGGCCGCACGGGCCGAGCGGGCAAGAGCGGCAAAGCGATCAGCCTCGTCACCGGCCGCGAGTTCGGACGCTTGCAGCAGGTCTTGCGATTCACGAAAGCGAAAATCGAACGCATCTCGGTCCCGCGCTTGGAAGACCTCGAAGAGAAGCACGCCAACCGCATGGTTGAGTCGTTGCGAAACACGATTCAGGAAGGCAAGTTCAAACGACAAGACAAGCTGCTCGAAGACTTGATGGAGTCCGGCCACGCACCGGGCGAGATCGTCTCGGCTCTGATTCACTTGCTTGCGGGCGAAAGCGGCCGGTCTCCGGAACGCATCCGCGAAGACGATCCGCGACAGGCCCGCCCAGCGGCTCGCAGCGATTCCCGTCCGCCTCGCGGCCCGCGAGACGAATCGCGTGAGCCGGCAGATCCGCGCGTGGCGAAACGGATCGACGAGTCCGGTGTCTGGCTGAAATTCAACGTCGGCCACAATTACGGCGCGGCACCGGGAGACTTCGTCGGCTGCATCGCCAACGAAAGCGGCTTGCCGCGCACAGTCATCGGCCCGATTCAAATTCTGCCGACGATCAGCTTCGTCCAAGTCGCCGCCGAGCACGCCGAAGCAATTCTGAAGGCGGTCATCGGCACACGCCTGCGAGGCCGCAACGTCAACGCGATGGTCGCCGCGCCGCCTCGTCCCGACTCGCGGCCCGAGCGCCCGCCAACTCGTGAACCATACAAACCAAAACGCGAGCGGAAGCGTGAGTAAGCGACAATTCGGCTGGGTGAGAATGCTTTTTCGCCGCTGATCCCGGCGTCCCTTGTGCGTCCTCGCGCTTGGTCGCTCCTCGCCGCACACAAGCCTGTTCTCCCCGAATGGCTCAAGACAACATCGCACAACAATGGTTGCGGGTGAGCCTGCTTCGCCGTCTCCTTCACAGGATGTGCGATACACAGATTGCTTTCGGGCTTTCTCAACGCATCCTTCGGCGAAACGCCAGTGCCGGCCACGATCGTGTGGAAAGTCGGCGTTGACGTTGGTCTAATGGCATCCCCATCTCGGTTCAATCACCTCGCCCGAAAGCTCACACCATGAACGCTGAAAACCAACGCTTGCAGGAGTCTCGCGAGGCCAACACGCCGTGGAAGAAATGGGGGCCGTATTTGTCCGAACGGCAATGGGGCACTGTTCGTGAGGACTACAGCGATGGCGGCAACGCTTGGGATTACTTCAGCCACGACCAGGCTCGGTCGCGAGCGTATCACTGGGGTGAGGATGGGCTGGCTGGGATTTCGGATCTGAAGCAACGGCTCTGTTTCGCACTGGCGCTGTGGAACGGCAACGATCCGATCGTCAAGGAGCGGCTGTTCGGCCTGACCAACAGCGAAGGGAACCATGGCGAGGATGTGAAGGAGTACTACTTCTACCTCGATTCGACGCCGACGCACTCGTTTATGAAGTACCTCTACAAGTACCCGCAGGCGGCGTACCCGTATGACAATCTGGTGACGACGAATCGCCAGCGCGGGAAGGGCGAACTCGAATACGAATTGCTCGACACGGGTGTGTTCCACGAAGACCGCTACTTCGATGTCTTCGTCGAGTACGCCAAGGCCACGGCGGAAGACATGCTCATCGAGATTACGATCGCCAATCGTGGACCGGAAGCGGCGACGCTGCATGTGCTGCCGATCTTATGGTTCCGCAATACCTGGTCGTGGGGTGAGAACGTCGAGAAGCCGTTGCTGGAATTCGCGGCACAGACGGACTCACTGGCCGTGGTCGCTGCGAGTGATCCGAAGCTGGGTCAGCGATACTTCTACTGCGACGGCTCGCCCAAATTGCTGTTCACGGAGAACGACACGAACACCGAGCGGCTGTTTGGCGTTCCTAACGCGACGCCGTTCGTCAAAGACGGGATCAACAACTGCGTCGTGAATGGCCAAGCGGGCGCGGTGAACCCGGCGCAGATCGGCACGAAGGTCGCCGCGCAGTACGTCATCAACGTCGCTGCGGGCGGATCACACACGCTGCGATTGCGGCTCAGCGATGTCACGCCAAGCGCGATGACGCTGGCTCCGTCAGACGGGCCATTCGGTTTGGATTTCGATGACGTGATGAATTCGCGGCGGCGCGAGGCGGATGAGTTCTACGCCGCGCTGACACCAAAATCGCTCAGCGAGGATGAAGGTCGCGTCATGCGGCAAGCGCTGGCCGGGATGATGTGGTCGAAGCAGTTCTACTTCTATGACATCAACAAGTGGCTGCAAGAGCGCGGTTCCGATCCGTTCAAGCCGAACCGGCGAGCCGCGCCGCGCAACGACGGCTGGCACCACATGTACAACGCCGACGTGATCTCGATGCCCGACAAGTGGGAATACCCGTGGTACGCCGTGTGGGACTTGGCGTTTCATGTGATCGCGCTGACGATGGTGGACCCGGACTTCGGAAAAGAGCAGCTCAGCCTGATGCTCCGTGAGCCGTACATGCACCCAAATGGGCAGATTCCGGCCTACGAATGGAACTTCGGCGACGTGAATCCGCCGGTCCATGCGTGGGCCACGATCTTCACCTACCGCCTGGATAAGGCGCGGACCGGCGTGGGGGACACGGTTTGGTTGCAGCGCTGTTTCCAGAAGCTGGTGCTGAACTTTACCTGGTGGGTCAATCGCAAAGATCGCAACGGCAAGAACGTTTTCGAGGGTGGCTTCCTCGGACTGGACAACATCGGCGTGTTTGATCGCAGCGCTCCGCTGCCGACCGGCGGCTACTTGGAACAAGCGGACGGCACCGCCTGGATGGCGATCTATTGTCAGAACATGCTGGAGATCGCTGTCGAACTGAGCCTGGACGATGCGAGCTTCGGGGAGATGGCGATCAAGTTCTCTCAACATTTCCTGTGGATCGCGGCGGCGATGTACCACGCGGGGGATGACACCGGCATGTGGGACGAGGAAGACGGCTTCTTCTACGACGTGCTCCGTTTGCCCAACGGCCAGTCGCAGCGGCTGAAGGTGCGCTCGATGGTCGGCCTGCTGCCGCTCTGCGCGGCCACGGTCTTTGAGGGAGAGCTTTACAAAAAGTATCCCGAGGTTGCCGAACAGATGAAGTATTTTTTCGAGGCTCGCCCGGAACTGACGGCGTTCATCCACGATCCCAAGAAGCAGGGTCACGCGGGCCGGCGACTTGCCTCGATCCTGGACGAAACCAAACTTCGCCGCGTGCTGTCGAAGATGCTCGACGAGAACGAGTTCCTCAGTCCCTACGGCCTGCGCGCCCTCTCGCGCTTCCACGCCGAGCACCCCTACGTCTTCAACGTCGGGGATCAGGAATACCGGGTCAACTACCTGCCGGCGGAATCGGACAGCGGCATGTTCGGCGGCAACAGCAACTGGCGCGGGCCGATCTGGATGCCGGTCAACGCGCTCATCATCCGCGCGTTGATGCAGTACTACACCTACTACGGCGACGAGTTCCAAGTCGAATGCCCGACCGGCAGCGGCCAGATGATGACGCTGTATCAAGTCGCCGAAGAACTCTCACGCCGGCTCGCGCACATCTTCGTCCGCGACGACGAAGGCCGCCGCGCCGTCTTCGGCGGCAGCGAGAAATTTCAATCCGACCCGCACTGGCGCGACTGCCTGCAATTCTTCGAATACTTCCACGGCGACAACGGAGCCGGCTTGGGCGCCAGCCATCAAACCGGTTGGACCGGCGTCGTCGCGAGGGCCATGCACCTCTTCGCGACCGTCACCGCCGAGGAAATGCTTGAAGGGGGCAAGAAGGCGTATTTCCAGAAGCAGGCCGAAACCTCCCAGATGCAGACCGAGCCGAAGAGCAGTGCGGCGGTCGTGGGTCGATAAGCCAATACTAGCCCGAAGCGCATTGATCTCCGGGTCGCCACGCTCGCCAAGAGCGTGGGAAAATCACGCCAGACCCACTCACCCGGAGAGCGTGACTGCAACATTTCGACGAGGAGCTGCGATCGTGGAGAGTTACTACCAGAATCATCAATTACCGCATCCTGTCCTTCCCGCTTTGCCTCCGCTGGAGTTGTTGAAGGGGCAGACGGCTCTCGTCACGGGTGCCAACTCTGGGATCGGCCGCGCGATCGCCATCGCTTTGGGCCGGGCCGGTGCGGACGTGGTCATCAACTATGTGGCTGCGCCTGAGGAGGCCGAACGGGTGGCTGAAGAGATTCGACTCAGCGGGCGGCGAGCCATCATCGCTCGGGCTGATGTCTCGAACGAAGCCGAGGTGCAGGCCATGTTCGCCAAAGCCGTTGAGGAGTTGGGCACGGTGGACATTTTCGTCAACAACGCTGGGCTACAAAAGGACGCGCCTTTTCACGAGATGACGACGGCGCAATGGGACACCGTCATGAACGTGAATTTGCGCGGGGCATTTCTGTGTTCGCGCGAGGCAGTCCGCGAGTTTCTTCGGCGCGGTGTGCGTCCTGACGTCTCAGTCGCGGCCGGAAAAATAATCTTCATCAGTTCGGTCCACGAAGTGATCCCCTGGGCCGGACATGTGAACTACGCGGCGTCCAAGGGAGGCTTGATGCTTCTGATGAAGAGCCTGGCGCAGGAAGTCGCGGAGAAACGCATCCGAGTCAACAGCATCGCTCCGGGAGCCATTCGCACTCCAATCAATACCGGGGCCTGGCAAACGCCGGAAGCCTACACCGAACTGATGAAACTCATCCCGTACAAGCGGATCGGCGAAGTCGAGGAGATTGGCCGGGCCGCAGTCTGGCTGGCTTCGGATTTCACCGACTACATGGTCGGTTCGACAATTTTTATCGACGGGGGAATGACGCTGTACCCCGGTTTTGAAACCGGCGGATAGCTGCGCGGTGTCCTTCAGTCTTCTGGGAGATTTCAACGTGGCACAAGTACGCTACCCGTCACTGTATCAGGTCAACACGCGAGTCTGGCTGACCGAGTTGTCGCGCACGCTGGGCCGCCGCGCGACGTTGGACGACATCCCCGATGCCGCGCTCGATGAGTTCGCTCGGCAGGGCTTCGATTGGATTTGGTTGCTGAGCGTCTGGCAGACCGGCCCGTTCGCACAGGCGATCTCACGAAAGAATTCCGGATGGCGGCACGAATTCGAGCAGACGCTGCCCGACCTGACCGACGACGACATCGCCGGCTCCGGTTTCGCCATCACCGGCTACACGGTCCATCGCGACCTCGGCGGCGACGCGGCCCTCGCTCGGCTGCGTGAGCGGCTGAAAAAACGCGGCCTCAAGTTGATGCTCGACTTCGTCCCGAACCACATGGCTCCCGATCATCCGTGGGTCGAGCAGCATCCCGACTACTTCATCGCCGGCACCGAAATTGATTTGTCCTGCACACCGCAGAATTACTTCCGCGTCCCCACGAAATCCGGTTCGCGATTGTTTGCGCATGGCCGCGACCCGTACTTCGACGGCTGGCCTGACACGATCCAACTCAACTACGGCAACCCCGCACTGCAACAGGCGATGATCGGCGAACTGACTCGCATCGCCGGCCAATGCGACGGCGTGCGCTGCGACATGGCGATGCTCGTCCTGCCCGACGTCTTCACACGTACCTGGGGCATCGACTCCAAACCGTTCTGGCCGCGAGCGATTCCGCGCGTCCATGAGAGGTCACCCAGCTTCGTCTTCATGGCCGAGGTCTATTGGGATCTCGAATGGGAACTGCAGCATCAGGGCTTCGACTACGCCTACGACAAACGGCTGTACGACCGGCTGCGCGAGCACCATGCTCGGCCGGTGCGCGAGCACTTTCATGCGGGGCTGGATTACCAGGACAAGCTCGCTCGCTTCCTGGAGAACCACGACGAACCGCGAGCAGCGGCGACGTTTTCGCGAGACGTTCACGAAGCCGCTGCGGTCATCACGTTCCTGTCGCCCGGCCTGCGATTCTTCCATCAAGGCCAGTTCGAGGGCCGCCAGAAACGCATCTCGCCGCATCTCGTCCGCGGACCTGTGGAACCCACCGACACCTCGCTGGTTCAGTTCTACGAGCGATTGCTCGCCGTCCTGCGCCACGACGCCGTCCGCAATGGAACGTGGCGACAGCTCGAATGCGCTCCGGCTTGGGACGGAAACGGCTCGTGCGACAACTTCATCGCCTGCGAGTGGACCGGAACCGATGGCCAACGACTGCTCGTCGCCGTCAATTACGCGCCAACCCAAAGCCAGTGTTACGTCCGCTTGCCACAAGACGATCTGAGTCAGGGAACGTGGCGGCTGAAGGACCGCATGGGCGAGGCCTCGTATGAACGGGGCAGAACCGACTTGATCGCACGCGGCTTGTATTTGGACATCCCCGCGTGGCATTACCACGTCTTTCAACTCGAACGCCTCTAGCCGAATCGTGAGCTGACAGGTCGTGACGGTGTCGGCAGGGCGCGCACATGCGACGCCGAAACATTTCCGGAATACACTGACCACCCACTGGCGTTCGCCGAAATCACATCACTTCTGGAGATCCTCACCATGACTCGCCGCATTCTGGCTGTCGTTGTCTCGCTTGCGATGCTCGTTCCCGTCAGTTGGTTGTTGGCCGCCGATGAACTCTTGAAGCGAGTTCCTGCGGGAGCCAACGCTTTGATGGTGATTGATGTCACCGCCTTGGAGGCGACTCCGCTGGCGCAGACTCAAGGCTGGCAGAAGAAGCACGAAGCGGCGTTTGTCGAGCGGCCGTTGATGTTGCCTCCGGAAGCGAGTCGGATTGTCGTGGCCTCTCAGTTGAACTTTGCTGGTGAACTCAATGTCGATTGGGAACTGGCGGTGATGCAGTTGACCGAGCCGCTGTCGATGCGTTCGATCGCCCGCGCGGAAGGCGGCTACGTCGACAAGATCGGCGGAGTCGATTGCGCCTGGACGCCGAGCGACGCCTACTTCGTCGTGCTGGAAGCCAAGCAGTTGGGAGTCGTCTTCCCCGCGAATCGGCAATTCGTCTCGCGCTGGGCGCAAGGCAGCGCGGGCCTGCTCTCTTCGGGCTATCTCCTGGTCGCGGACAAGCAGGTCGATCGGATGAACCAAATTGTGATGGCCCTCGACTTGAAGGACGTGCCGCAACCGCACCGGTTGCGAGAACGCTTGCAGGCGTCCCCCGCGCTGAAGACGTTGTCGGCCAAGTTGGACGCGATCGAGAAGTTGATCTCCGGCGTGCAAGGCCTGACTCTGCGGATCGCGGTGGGCCAGTCGGCTCGCGGGACGTTGCGCGTCGATTTCAGTGACAGCCCACAAGTGCTCGGCACACAAGCCAAGCCGCTGGTGCTCGAAGCGCTGGATGGCTTCGGAGCCAAACTGCCGGGACTCGATCAGTGGACGGCGAAGACCGAAGCGAAGTCGATCGTCCTGGAAGGGACGTTCTCGACTGACGCGCTCCGCCGAGTCTTCAGCTTGCTGGAGATTCCCTCGGTCAAGTTCAGCACATTGAAGGGCGAGATTCCCGACACGCCCAGCCCGTCGTCGCCGTCCGCGGCTTCGAAGGCGTCCGCATCAATCACATATTTCAAATCGGTCGCGGTGCTGATCGAAGACCTCCGCAAGACGCTGGGCGACACGCGCGACAACCACGCCGTGTGGATGGAGCGTTACGGCCGCAAGGTCGATGCGCTGCCGATCCTCAACGTCGATGACGACCTGCTGGCCTGGGGGGCGCGTGTCGGCGAGACCTTCCGCACGATGGCGCTTGCCGAACGAGCCAGCGGCATTAAGTCGGGCGTGCGGAAGTCGAGCGTCTATGGCAACTATCAATACAACTACGACCAAAACGGTTACGGCTCGGCGCGTTCGACACCCAGCGTGAAAGCCCAAATCGACACCGAGGAAAAGGCTCAAGCGAAGGCCGTGCGGTTCAATAGTTGGAAGGAAATCGAAGATGCCACCGCTGCGATTCGCAAAGACATGACAAAGCGCTATCAGACCGAGTTCTAACCGGGAATCTTCATGGCTTCGTAGCCAAGTTCGTGAGAGGTTGGGATGTCGTCACGATTTGCTCCCAATCTCTGGCGAGATTGGCGACGACGCAGTGCCCATGCCAGCGATGTTGGCAACAACCAGAATCACATCAGGAGCAGTCATGGCGAAGAAATCATCCACTGCGTCGGACATTTCAACCGAACTCGGTGAACAATCTCCAGTGACCGCCGGCACGTCTCGCGATTTGGAATCACTCCGAGAGTTCTGGCAGACGACGGCGTCGTTTGATCCGGAACGGGCGTTGGATTCGTGGCAGACTCGGTTCGAGCAGGGCAAGGCGTTGCGAGAACAGACGCCGCGCGAGTCACATGCCACATGGACGCCGGCGACGGATCGGGCCGACCCGGTGGCGACGGTGCTGGCGAGCAATGCCGGACGCGAAGAAAGTTTGATCCCGCTGCGAATGGGACGTATGGCGGCGTCGCCGTTTGCGTTTTTGCGCGGAGCGTGTGCGGTCATGGC
>CAMDPK010000174.1 GCA_945904015.1 Candidatus Kuenenia stuttgartensis
AAACTGAGCGACGATGACGGCCGCACTTGGTCCGCTCCGCTGCGTTTGGCGAACACACTGGATTGGGATTGCGGCTACCCCAGCAGCGTCGCTCGTGCGGACGGCCGCATCGTCACCGCGTACTACGCCAAGCGCGTCGAGAACCACGAGCGCTATCACATGGGCGTCGCGATTTGGGAAGCTCCTCGAAAGTAGCCAGCGCAAATCAGCCGGCACGCGCTAGTGTCCGGTTCAACCGGGGCTAGCGCCCAATGGCACTCACTTTGTCGGCAAAGTAGCAGGCACATTCCATGTGCCGTCCGCAGTTTTCAGGCTGACGGCACATGGAATGTGCCTACTACTTTCTAAAGTGAGTGCCATTGGGCTAGCGCCCTGCGGTTCGTTGAACTCAATCCCGATCCGCATTTGATGGCGTGGCAACCAGCGACTGGAGTTGCCGCACTCGCTGTCGGGCCGGAGTTTCCCAATCGTTGTCCATGGCCGTGAAGAAACCGACGGCGACTTGAAACGTGCCGTCGAAGCCCGCGGGCATGGTTCTCTCTGAGAAAATCATCAACCGGAGCTTCCGGTAGCTTCCGGGAGCATTCGTGAATTGCAGCCATTTCTCCTGCGCAGGATCAATCGTTGGGGCCGAGTCACGCTTCCGGAATCATTCTTTCGGACATCTTCTGGCTGGGATGTTCATCGCGGCGCGAGTGGCAAAAGACGGCGGTCCACTCGGCGAGGCGGCGGCCGAGCTTGCGGCAGGCGGCTTGCGTTTCCTCGTCGCGCGGTTCCTTGGCGGCGATCGCGCCGTAGTGCAGTGTCAGGTCGCGGCTCACATAGTCGGTGACGCCAAACACCAGGAAGCCGAAGTTCGTCAGGACCGTCAGCAAACTCTGACAGGCCAGTTCCGAGCCTCCGCCCCAGCCGCCGGACGAGCTGAACGCGCAGGCGATCTTGCCATCCACCTTGGCCCATTGCGGCATCATCGTCTCGTCCCAGAACCGTTTCATCTTCCAACTGAGCAACCCCATGTTCGTCGGACTGCCGACCGCCAGCCCGTCGCACCAGACGACATCATCGGCGGTCGCCTCGTCCACCGAGCGGAGCCGAACTTCGGTGTCGGCGATGCTCCCCGCTCCCTCGGCCACGAGAGCCGCCATGCGCGCCGTGTGGCCGGATCGGGAATCGAAAAGGACGAGGATCTTGTTCATGGCGAATCGGCTCTCAGGCAAGGGATCGGCAATTCAATGGCGACAAGCGCGACGAGGCTGGATCGTAACGCGATGTGCGTTTGTGTCCGACTCACGGTTTCGGATGCGACTTGAAAAACTCCCAGAGGACTTCCGTGGGCGAGCTGGCATTTGCGAGACAAACCCATCATTGATCTGCATAGCGTGGACAATGCTCGCGGCGATCAAATACTGGGACGATGGAAAGCCCTTCGCTCCCGACACAATCTATCCGTGACCTGACGTCGGGCGGTACGAACAAGGAGTGAGATCCGTGGAACTTCGGTTGGCCCTGCAGCTCACGGTCATTCTGTCATTGCTTGTCGGTCCTGCCATCGCGACTGAGCAACGCCCGAATGTCATCGTCATCCTGGCCGATGATCTGGGTTGGACCGACCTCGCCTGTTTCGGCAGTGACCTGCATGAGACGCCGCATCTGGACCGACTCGCGCGCGGGGCGATGAAGTTCACGCAGAATTACTCCGCCTGCACCGTCTGCTCGCCGACGCGCGCGGCGCTGCTGACCGGCAAGTCACCCGCTCGGCTGCACATCACAGACTGGATTCCTGGCGCGATGCCCGACAATCCGAAGTTGCTCGTGCCCGATTGGACGAAGTTCCTGCCGCACTCGGAGACGACGCTCGCCGAGGTCTTCCAGTCTGCCGGCTACGCGACCGCGAGCATCGGCAAATGGCATCTCGGCACGGAGCAGTATTATCCGGAGAAGCACGGCTTTGATGTGAACATCGCCGGGACCGACAAGCCTCAGCCGCCGACTTACTTCGCCCCGTGGAAAATTCCGACGCTGACCGAGGGCCAGGACGGCGACTACATCACCGATCGGCTTGGCGAGGAAGCGGTGAAGTTCATCGAGCGCACGAAGGACAAGCCGTTCTTCCTCTACCTGCCGCACTTCGCCGTGCATACGCCGATTCAGGGGCGTGCGGACTTGGTCGGGAAGTACCGGCGCAAAATCAAGCCCGGCCTCAAGCACTCCAACGTGTCATACGCTGCGATGGTCGAGAGCCTCGATGCCGCCGTGGGGCGCGTGATCGCCAAGCTCGACGAACTCAAACTCGCCGACCGCACCATCGTCATCTTCACCTCGGACAACGGCGGGCGCATCACGCAAGGAGCCACGACCAACGCGCCGCTGCGCTACGGCAAAGCCTCAGCCTACGAAGGGGGCGTGCGCGTGCCACTCATCGTGCATTGGCCGGGCGTGACAAAGCCCGGCAGCGTCTCCGACACGCCGGTCATCACGATGGACTTGTTTCCCACGTTGCTGGAGATGGCCGGACTGTCAGCACCCGATTCTCAGTCGGAAACAGGCGCGGTGGGACGAGACGGCGTGAGTCTCGTTCCGTTGCTGCGGCAGAGCGGCGAACTGCGTCGCACCGAACTCTTCTGGCACTACCCGCATCACCAGCACTATCAACTCGGTGGCACGATGCCCTACGCCGCCATCCGCTCCGGCGACTTCAAGCTCATCGAGTTTTTCAACGACATGCACATGGAGCTTTACAACATCCGCGAAGACATCGGCGAGCAGCGCGATCTCGCCGCGACGATGCCGAAGAGAGTCGAGGAACTCCGCGCCCGCCTGCACGAGTGGCATCAGGAAGTTGGCGCGCAGATGCCGACGCCGAATCCTCAGTACGATCCAACCAAGCCCGAATACAATCCACCTCCACCGACAGCCAAGAAGAAGGCGCTGCAATGAAAGTTGTGAGGAAGACCGCACTCACTGCGATGACCGCTTCTGACGACCCACACCATCGCCGCCGGTTCGTGTTTGTGGTGGGTCTCGGATGCCTCGACCCACCCAACGGATTACTGCCACTGCTTCGAAAGTTCGTTCCATGTGGGGCCGTCATTGGTTGGCAACTCTTGCAAGCGGGGCACGCGGCGGGTGACTGCGGCGAAGAGGTCGGCGACGGCTTCTCCCATTTGCCAGAGGGCGCGGCGGAAGTGGGCGGCGTCGGCGAGCTTCAGCATTTCGGCATACGTCAGACCGCCGGTTTGCCGAGAGAGTTCTTCACGACATTCGGGACCGCGCGGTGTCTCACGGAGTTGCAGCAGGTCGAGTTCGTGGCGACTCCAGATGCGGAAATAGCGACGGTTCTCGGCGAGCACTGCCAAGAGCAAGTCTTGTTGATCGGGCTGCCATGCGTTCGAGAAAGTTTTGGCGAGCTGGCCGCGCGGCGGGGCGACGCGCATGTAGTGCGTTTGGATCGGCTCGACCGGAGTCTCGGCGACGTCGGCCAGGAGCGCGGGCCAGTTGAGCCGCAATTCGCGGCGTCCGATTTCGTGGAAGGTGACGAGGTCTTGGATCGGACGGTTCTTCGGAGTGTACTTGCCGTCGAGCAGATTCAACGTCAGGCCGGGGCGGATCGACTTGATCAGGCAGTCGCCGACGATGTGCGCTATCCAACCGAAGACGTAGGCCAGCGGCCGCTCGGCGGGGCCGACGAAATCGAGCGTGTCCTCGACGACGGCGGCACAGTAGTCGGCCAGATGATCCCACGGCACCGCGTGCTGCTGCTCGGTGCGAGTCCAACCGAAGACGAGATGTGCGCGACCGTAGAACATCTCGTGAATTTGGCGAGGCGAATAACTCGCGTCACGAAATCGGAATTGATACGGCCGCACCACACCACCGGTGATGGGGCTCTTGTCGATCGGTGCCGTGCCGTAGCCAACCTCGCGACCTGTATCGGCGCAGATGGCTTCGGGCATCGTCTGCACGTCGCAGCCGAGATACGCGCCGGCCAAGTATGCAGGCAGATGTCGACCCACGATCGGAGCGACCGGCAGCTTGCGATCGGCCGCAGCTTTCGCTCCGAGGATCGCATACATCACATGGCCAATCGTGCCGCTCATGCTGCAAGGCTTTGTGAAAGGGTCGTCCGACGGATTGGATCAGACTTCCTGACAAGCGGATCAGGTTCGACACTTTGACATCTTGCGCCAACGAAGTCACGCGGCGCTTCGATGAGTTCCACTTCAAGATTTGCCTGCCGCAGGATTTTCTAGCCGCTTTGCGAGCTTGGTCCGCCCCGGACTCATCCTGCGCCGTTCAAAACTCTGGCGAGTGCGGCTAACGATCACCAGATTCGGCCGCCTTGCGGTGCAGCGACTCGATCTGTGGGAAGATTTCGGCGGGGCAAGTCACCGCGTATCCCACTCGTGATTCGGCTTCTTCCACAGGATCCGAGCGGCGTAGATGCTGTTGTCGGAACCGTATTGGTTGCCGGGCTTGAGAATCCCCTTCGGCCCTTGCATCCACTCGGCCGTTGTCACCCAAGTCTCGTTCGCGTGTACTTCGGTGACACCGAAGGCGTTGCCCAAACCCGCGCCGCGTTCGGGAATCAAAATCTGTTCGGTGCTGCGGAACACGTGCAGCTTGTCGGGATCGACCTGGGCGATGAACAGCGGCGCGCGATGGCGGAAGACATGGTCGTTGTTCGCCCCTTTGCGCGTGTAGCTGAGCAGCACACCTTCGCTGTGAGTGACCCAATGTTGCTGCGTGTTCGCGCTGCCGAGATCGCTGCTGTCGTCGAATCGCCACCGCTTGACCGGCCCGAAATGGAGACCGTCGTCCGACGCAGCCACATACGCCGTGCGATCGTTGCGCATGGTCAGAAGATAATGGCCGCGATAACGGGTCAGCGACGGCTCGAAGACGCCGGTCTGTCGGCCGCCCGGCAGCGTGTATTCGACGCCGGGTTCGGTGGGACGGCTCAGCTCGTCGCCATGCTCGATGTACTTGAGCGTGCGGCCGTCGAACGAGCAACGCATCACGGCGGTGTGGTACGGACTCTCGCCCGCAGTCTTGAAGTGGAACGGCAACAGAATCTCGCCATTGGGCAGATCGACGCGCTGACTCGCACCGACGGTCGCGTAGAAGAACTTGGGATCGTCAGGCATCACGATCGTGTCCCAAGCGGTCCACGTGCGTTGCTGTGGGTCGTAGACCGAGTAGGCGGTGCGCGACGACGCCTCGTTCTGACTGATCTTCACTTCCGCGCCGGCCGCGTTGCGTTTGTAGCGAACCGTCGGCCCGGTGCTGAGCAACTTGCCAGTCTTGGCGTGCCACTTGGGAACCATGTCACCGGCGATGACCTCAATGCCGTTTGGCTCCTGGCGTCTCCCCAAGGTTGTCGTATGTTCGAGCGGCGGCAACCAGGTCTGGCCCAAGTCGTCGGAGCGAACTTCATTGACCGCGAAGAAAATGTCGCTGCCGGTGAGCAGCAGCTTCTGCATCGTGAAGATGATGCTCGGCTGGGGGCCATGAACCACGCCCGCGCGAGGTGCGACCCAACATGTTTTGCCGTCGAAGCCCGACATGACGGTGTCGAGCTTGATCGTGTACTCGACAGGATCCGCCGCGTGCGAGGTCGTCAGACCAGCGGTTGCGAGCAAGGTACAGACAAGGCCCGTGAGCCAAAGGGCGAAACCGTTCCTGCCCCGCGCCGAGATATTTCCCGTCATCACAATCTCCTGGTCAAATCGAAGGTGTCACGAGTCGCTGTCAGCCTGCTTTCGATCGTTATCGCCGAAGGCGTTGTTTTCCTGACGACGTTCAGGGGCTGTCATTTCCATTCAATCGCCACGCCACTCGCCCTTCCAGATCGGGCCGAGGAATCGTTTGTCGTTCGTGCGATACAGCGCGATTGAAAACTCCGGCGAAATAATAGGAAAACAATCCACTCGATCGTCAGTCGCAAGCGTGGCCTG
This sequence comes from Candidatus Kuenenia stuttgartensis, assembly GCA_945904015.1. GTDB lineage: Bacteria > Planctomycetota > Planctomycetia > Planctomycetales > Planctomycetaceae > SXKJ01. The sequence continues at coordinate 5,955 of CAMDPK010000174.1, forward strand.
ACGGTCGGTCCGTCGCTGGACGAATTCTTCATCCGGCGATTTTTTTGCGGACTGGTTTGACCGTCGCCGCTTTTCCACGAGCCTTCTTGGCCGCCTTTAAGATCTTCTTCACGGACGCTTTCGTGCGCGCTGTTGTCCGCGTGATAGCGGTTTTTGTGGCGACCTGTTTCTTGGCCGCCGTGGGCTTTTTGGTCAGCGGTTTCGGAGCTGGCTTGCGCTTCGCTTTGGACCGGGCGGGGGACGGAATTGTCGCGGCCTCCAATTCGATGCCGAAGATCGCACCGAGGTCTTGGCCGACGAGCGCGTCGTCTCCGCCGCTGAGTTCCCGTTCGAGGTTTCCTTCGGCGACTGCCTGCGAGACCAGTTCTTGATGATCGATGTCGCGCAGAACGAACAGCAGATCCGGTTGCTTGTCGAGCCGTGCCGCGACGCCGTACATGACCGCCGCGAGGTGCTTGCAACAGTACGAATAATCGGGGCAACTGCATTTCATTTGGATTTCTTTTGGCGACGGGAACAGCCCCTCCTTCTGCCGAGTCAGCCGCTGCATGACTCCGTCCGAGAACCGCCCGGCCAGCAGATCGAGCAGTGAATCAATCGACGCCGAGCACTCCTGTTTGATTTTCTTCCACGTCGGCTTCGCGAGTCCGTCTATGCGGATTGTGATCTTGTAGGTTTCCGAACCGGCGACGATCGCTTCGATGCTCCGCGGCTTGATGACCAAGTCCACGACCGAGCCGTTGCGGACGTAAGTGGCCCCGCGCGGTAAACGGTTTGCGTAGTCGCTGTAGGCTTCGAGGTTCTGGCACCACGCCTGGCCCCAAAACGTCGTCGCGATCTTGCGGCCTTCGAGCTTCACCGGTGCCGGTTGGCGACCTTGCTTCTTGGCTAACTGCGCCGCGTGCTTTACGGCGTTGTTCTTCTTTTGAGCGACCGGCACATACTCGCGATATTCGTCATAGCCCCAGCCCATGATTGACTCCGTTCAAAAGGTGAAAACTGTTTGCCGGAAGAGTGTGAAACACGGTGTCGATTCGCAAGTCCTGGAGTGCGGTGGCTCGACACCGCCCTCCATTCGTTTGGAATGTCGATGTCGATGAACTCAAGAACGACTTTGCGCAACCAGCACTCGTCGCGTCTTGAAGTTCGAGGATCGCTATTCCAAATGAATGGAGGGCTGCGTCGAGCCGCAGCACTCCAGGGCTACTCCTCGGCCGCGCGGGTGATGTCCAGCGCGACGAAGTTCAGCAACTCGCGATCGCTCATCTCGGTCAGCAGTGTCTCGCCTTCGTTCTTCGTGCCGAGCACTTGATCGGCCAGCTCCTGCTTGTCCCGAATCATCTGGTCGATGCGTTCTTCGAGCGTGCCTCGGCAGACGAACTTGTGGACCAGCACGTTACGTTTCTGACCGATGCGGAACGCTCGGTCGGTGGCTTGGTTCTCGACAGCCGGATTCCACCAGCGATCGAAGTGGACGACGTGCGACGCGGCCGTCAGGTTCAGTCCCGTGCCTCCCGCTTTCACCGAGATCACGAAGAACGGCAGGCCGTCCTCTTCCTGAAATCGACGGACCAATTCCTTTCGCTTGCCGACCGGCACGCCGCCGTGCAGCACGAGTCCCGGTTGACTGAAGACTTCGCCGAGATACGTCGCGAGCGGTTCGCACACTGATTGAAACTGTGTGAAGACCAGCATCTTCTCTTGCCGCTCGGCGATCGGCTGGCAGATTTGAGCGAGCCGCAGGAACTTCCCGCTGTCGTCCGCCGCGAACTCCGGCTGTGCGAGGTACTGCGACGGATGATTGCAGATCTGCTTCAACTTCATGAGCATCGACAAGACCAACCCGCGCCGCTGCATGTCGCCGGCTTCGCCCGATTCGCGAGCTTCCTTGGCCTTCTTCAACTGCTTCGCGAGTTCATCCACCAACTGCTCGTACAGCGCGGCTTGTTTCTTGGAGAGGCCGCACTCGGCGCGCATCTCCGTTTTCTCCGGCAGGTCCGGGACGATGTTCGGATCGGTCTTCATCCTCCGCAAAATGTACGGCTGCACGAGCCGTCGCAACGCCCCGTAAGCGTGAGCATCCTGCTGCTTGTTGAGCCGCTTCACAAACTCTTTGAACTGCTTCGCCGAGCCGAGCAGTCCCGGACAGCAGAAATCGAACAGCGACCACAAATCGCCAAGCTGATTCTCGACCGGCGTTCCGGTCAGCACGATCCGACCCGCCGCGTCGAGTTTCTTGACCGCCTTCGTCTGCGCCGACGAAACATTCTTGATCGCCTGAGCCTCATCCAGCACGACCAGCTTCCAGCGCATCGTCGCTACCCAGTCCGCTTTGCGAGCCAGTGTGTAGGTCGTGACGGCTAGATCGAAATCCTTGAGTTCGTCGGCCGGTTTCTTCGCGACGCGATTCAGCGTCTCGGCATCACACTCCGACCGATGTGCGAAGAAGCATTTGAGTTGCGGGGCAAACCGCGCCAGTTCTTGTTTCCAATTCCCGACGAGAGACGCCGGCACGATGAGCAGACTGGGTGACCGCACATGTAACCCGAAGCGTGAGCGAGGGCGCGTGCTTCCCAAGACATCGACGTTCTCAAGCTCTGTGGAGCGCCCGCCCTCGCTTACGCTTCGGGTTACTTCTAGGGGCGAAACACCGTGCCCCCGCAGCCGCAACAACAAATCGATCACCTGAATCGTCTTGCCCAACCCCATGTCATCGGCCAGGCACGCGCCCAACCCGAGTCGCGTCATGAACCACAGCCAACGTACGCCATCCGTTTGATACGGACGCAGCGTCGCGTTCAATCCTTCACCCGGCGAACAGCCCACGACACCGCTCGGATCGCGGAGTTGCTCCAGCGTTTCCCGCAGCCAGTCTCCGGCCGTGACACCCACCCAATCGGTCGTCACATCAACGGATGTGTCATCGGCATCAAGTTGTGCTCCGGCGAGCAATCGCATCCCCTTCAAGAAGTCGATGCCCCCCGCGTGCTGATTCTGCAACTGTTGCCAGTGAGACAACGCCTCTTGCAGTTGATCGCGATTCACTTCGACCCACTTGCCGCGCAGCAGCAGCAGACCATCCGCCGCGGCCAGCAGTTTCTTGTGTTCGGCGTCGGACAACGGCTCGCCATCCAGCGCCAAGTCCACCGAAAAATCCAGCAGACCATCAACACCGATCTGACTCGATCGCTGATCGCCGATCCGTACTTGCACCTGCGGTCGCGGCGGCTTGCGAGCCTTCCACCAATCGGGCACGCGTACGACAAGCCCGCTTTGTTCCATCGCCGGCACGTCGCGCAGAAATCGATACGCCTGCGAGATCGGCCAGGCTTGCGGTTGAAACAACGCCCGCGAGGCGAGCAGTTCCTTCACGACGGCGCTCCCGTCCGCCGCCGCCTGCACGGGCGCGAGCAACTCCGCGAGCTTGGCTTGATCCCGCTCCCCCGCGTACTGCTTGAGCGCCTGAGCCAACGGCAGATGCTGCACCGCTGCCCGCGCTGACATCCGGTGCGAGTATGTGGCCATGAACGCGAACGGCCGACTCTCGTCCCGTTTGTTCTCGGCCAGATGAAACGTCACTCGGCCGAGCAAATGTTGAAACGGATTGACCGCTCGCAAAAACGCCGACATCCCGCCGTCCGTCTCTGCGCCGCGCCGCCGCACCAACTCCGCCAACTCGTCCCACAACCGCCGCAGCACCTCCGGCGTGAGATACTCCAATCCGCGCATCGGCGGAGCCTCGGCAATCAAAACCGCCAGCGCCAGATCATCCGGCCGTGACGGCATCCCGTTCGGCGCGGGTCTCCCGACCCCGCCGCTTTTTCCCGCCGCGAACTCCGCTAACCGTTCCTCATCGAGTTGACACACTGCCTGAAAAAACCGCCGCGCGTCCTCGCGCCAGAACAAGAGATCTGGCGGCAGAGTCTCGGTCACGCGCGGTTCCGCCAGCAGCAATAGTCCCTCCGCCGATGATCGCCGAAATGACTCGCACAGCAGCCGCGCCGATCCGTCCGTCAATTCCGCCGCCGTCCCGCTGGAGTCTTCGGCTCCGTCCGCGATCGGTTCGCACAACAATCGCCCGTGAGGCGAAACACAGATTCTCAGAATCATTGTCTTGGCCACTGTCCAATCAGGAAGCAGATGTTGTTTCACAGGGAATGTGATCCTAGCCGAGCGACCGAAGAGAGTCGCGGACAGTGGCGGATCGCCGAACGACGACAAATAATTCCCGCACCGTGGTGACGCCGTTCACTCAAGACCAAGAGCGAGCAGTGACTTCTTGCCATCCTGGTTGAGACCTTCTCCTGGAAACGAAGATCGAGATGACGCGCGTTGTTTGGCTCACTGATCTTCATCTGAACTTCGTCGGCTTTCACCTTTTCCAGCAGTAGCGCATGACGACCCCACGGGACCGACCAGAGCACGGAATCGGCGGCGGGAATTTGTGCCACAGGCTGTGGCACTTTTGCAGGAGCCGTCAGTTTTGCCACAGCCCGTGGCGAAACCTTTTTGGCAATGACTTTTGCCACAGGCTGTGGCAAAAGCTCGGTGGGACGAGGATACGCACGGAAGAACGCGATCATCCGGCCGATGTTCCGCTCCGAAAATCCCTTCACCTCGGGCAACTCAATTCGCAAATCGCGGGCGAGGCGGGGAATGATCGCCGTGCCGTAGCCTTCTTTGACCTGGCGCTCGTCGAGAATCCGACCGATGTCCCAGTACAACCAAATCAACTCGGCATTCACCGAGAGCACGGCCCGGACCTGAGCGCGCCGAATACGCTCCTTCACCTGGCCCAGTAGGTTGGCGTAATCAAGCAGCTTGGCTGGTTTCTTGGTGGTCTTCGTCCGTTGGCTCATGACGCCGATAGTAGACACCATTTTCGATATGCAAAGTGAACTTTCCCGTTGGCTTGTACTTCCATTGGCGACTGTGCCAACGCGGACGTGTGAAGGCCGCTTTGGCTATCTCGCGCTGCTGATGGATCTGTACTCACGGCGAATCGTGGGTTGGTCCTATCAAGACTCGATGGAGGAGGCTCTGGTGCTCGCGGCGCTGCGGCGAGCCATTCGCGATCGACAGCCAGGCGGTGGGTTGATCCATCACACGGACCGAGGCGGCCAGTATGCGTCGCGGAAGTATCGCGACGTGCAGCGGCGATCGGGGATGGTGCAGAGCATGAGCGCGGCGGGGAACTGCTACGACAACGCGTTCATGGAGTCGTGCTTTGGGACGATCAAGACGGAGCTGGAAGTGGTGGAGTACCGGAACGGTGCCGAAGCGCTGCGTGAGCTGGCTTCGTACATCGCATACTACAACGGAGAGCGGTTGCACTCCTCGCTCGGGTATGTGAGCCCGATCGAGTTTGACCGCCAACAACCCGTCCAAAAATAAGCACTCGGACTGTCCGCGCAAACTGAAGCACCTCAAGGATGTCTGAACCTCATCAATCACAAAATCCCGGTCCGGCAAACGAGTCGTCGCCGCAATCCAGCGGCCAACAAGCGGGACGTAAAAGACGGAATCTAATCGCCTCGGAGGCCGAGTGTCTTAGCGCGTTAAGCAGCCTGCCGAAGTTGATGCTGCTGGGCATGGTCACGACCGCTCAGGTCAATGCCATTCGCGCGATCATGACCACGTTGCTTTCGCATCATGCGAAGCCGGTTGGGACGGTGGTAAGTTCCTCACCAGGAGGAAATCCGCTGGTTGACTTGATTAAGGCGAATCCGCATCTCGCCGATACGCTGACGCCGCTGCTCAGTGCGGAAGATATCCAAGCAATCCTGCGCGATCCGGAATGTGATGATGGCGCTGGTTAGCTTCTGCGAAAGCTTCGTGCGTTTGGACAAACAACCCAACTCATTCGCCGGTCGGCCCTACTTGCCGCAGATCTATGATTCTGCCAAGAGGAATCTCGTTCTGCGATGCGGGCGGCAAGTTGAGAAGACGACGTTGCTGGCAAACCTCATTGTTTTCAACGCCGTGCAGTATCCGGGGATCAAGATGCTGCTTTGCTGTCCGCGCCGCGAACAAGCAGAGATGTTTAGCCGGTCACGTCTGCGGCCAATCATTTCGGGGAGTCCGTTGATTGCCCGTTGCCTTCTCGGATCGAATCGCCGACTGCGTGATCCCATGAATTTAACGTTTGAGAACGAGTCCGAATTGACCATCCGCTCGGCTTTTCGCAGCGCCGAAGCCGCTCGCGGACAGAGTGCCGACATTTTGCTTCTCGACGAGTTTCAAGACATAGCCAGCGGTGATCTGCCGGTCTTGATGGAGACGCTTTCGCATTCCCCGCGAAAACAGGTTGTCATCACCGGCACGCCAAAGCATGTCGATAATCACTTGGAGGCGGTTTTCTCGCAATCGTCGGCCTGCGAATGGCTCATCCCTTGTGATTGCGGGAAAGACGTTCGATTAGACGAGCAAGCCATCGGTCCGTCGGGCCTCATCTGTCCAAATTGCCGGAACCAAGTCCATGTCATCAATGGACGGTGGGTTCCTGGCTATCCTGAATCAGCTTTGGGAAGCGGGTATACCGTCAGTCAATTGATGGTGCCGTGGCTCGACTTCAGTGAGATCGTCGCGAAGCAGGCCGAGTATGACCCGATCCGGTTCAAAAACGAATGCCTTGGACTGCCGACGGTGCTCGGAGACCACGTTCTCACTCGTGAAGAAATCGAGTCCTGTTGTAACCGCCGGCCGATGTCTAAAAAACTTGCCGACGTCCCTCGCGACAGTCATCCGTATCTTGTCGCCGGACTCGACTGGGGCTCCGGCGGTGCAGCGGCGACGTTGCTCACTGTCGGCTATTTGTCCGGCCGTAATAAATTCATCGTCGTTCACTTCGCACGCTTTCAGGGCAGCGAAGATCCGAACCGAGTCATCGACTTCGTCACCAAGCTGTGCCGAGAGTTTCGGGTTCGAGTGGTCGGCACCGACGGCAGCGGTAATGGTGTTCTGCACAATTGGACGCTGGCCGACAAACTTCAAGGGCAGGCGAAGATCGTTGGAATCACTTACAGCGACTCGAATCACAAGATTCAGCCACAGGGTCCGCTGCTCAAGTGGACGATTGACCGCACGGAGAATATGGGTTTTGTCTTCCACTGGATTCGCAAGCGGCAGGTGGAGTTTCCTCGTCTGGAAGACGTCCGTTCGTTTGTGGAAGAGTTCCTCAACGTCATCGCGGAATACGACGACTACAGTCATTCGATTCGCTATACAAAGCCGGAAACAAAACGCGACGACGCCGTACATTCGGCGACCTATGCCCTGATCGTCGCCAGGAACCTCGCCTGTCCACCGTCGCCAGACTTCAGCTAAATCTTGCGATTTGGGAATTATTCAAAGTCGGGTTTCAATTCTTTTTGCGAGAAACTCTGCCCGGCTGAGGACACTCGGACCAACCTCAGCTTTCAGGGCTCTAAGCAGCGGCGGTGAATGATGAAAGTAGAAGTCGTCCTCGAAGCGTTGGACCATGACAGATATCGAGCCTCCGTCAGTCATCCCTTTGAGCTTTCGGCGGAAGCGGAGACGCGCGAAGCGACATTGACGGCTTTGAAAGAACAACTCGACGCCAAGCTCATGCAGGTCGAAGTGTTGGAACTGGATGTCGGCCGTCCGACGGACCAGCCTTGGACAAGTCTCATTGGGACTTGGAAGGACCATCCCGACATGGCCGAGGTTTTGGAGAACATGCGCGAGTATCGTCGGCAGGTCAACGCGGATCCGAACCGACTATGAGCCTTTTCATCCTCGACACCGACCACCTGACGATGTTGCGTCAAGCACATTTAGCGGTCGTGACGCGCGCGGTCCTTGTCCCGCGCGACGAACTCGCATCAACCGTGATCACGTTCGAGGAACAGGTTTCCGGCTGGTACACCGCCGTCCGAAAAGCGCGCGACGCCGAAAAGTTCGGCTTGCGCCTACGCCGGCCTTCACGAGGTTGCTCAAACCGCGCGGGTCATCCGCATCCTGCCGTTTTCTCGCGAAGCCGTGGCGTTGTACCTCGACTTGAAGCAGCAGCACCCCCGTCTCGGCAAGATGGATCTCGCAATTGCTGCCATCACCTTGCACAACAAAGCCACGCTGGTCACTCGCAACCGACAAGACTTCGAGCCGATTGCTGGCCTGAAGTGCAATGGCGCTCCGGCAATCACCCGGACTACGAAAACTATGCGCCGGTCGAACGCATCCCGCTGAAGCAGTTTTTCAAAGGTGCCCCCAAAGCCGCCCGCGAAACGCTCCGCACGATCAAGCTGACTCCGAAGAAGAAAGTCGGAGCCACTTCGCCGCCGAAAGGACTGGAGTTCCTGACGGCGTATACCGCGAAGTTCGGCGCGTTGATCGAGTGACTCGGCAACGACCTCACTACGGCGTCCGGCCTGCTTGCGGCACGTTGCAGAACTGTCCCTTGATCGCGCGCTCCCTAGCCAATCTCGACAGAGATTGGGCGCGGTTCGTAAAGCGTTGCCAATCTCCGGCGAGATTGGCAACGATACCGCTCGCCCATTTCCGCCCGGACGCTGGCTACTAATTTTTAGTATTGCAAGACTGGGTCAAGGCGTTAATCTGCTAACGAATTAGTTGTCAGCCCTATTGAGCGACACTCGCTTGTCGCAGTGGCGGCGCGAAATGGCTGATTGCTGAAGAGGAGAACTCATGGCTCGCCCGGCGTCCAAACATCCGACAGAACTCGAATTGGAAATCCTCAAGGTCGTGTGGCAGATTGAACCGGCCACCGTGCGGCATGTGCGCGACGCGCTCGCCAGCGTGCGCGATCTGGCTTACACGACGGTTATGACCGTAATGTCGATCATGGCCGACAAAGGCTATCTCAAGCGCAAGAAAGACGGCCGCAGCTTCGTCTATGAAGCGGTCTATCGCGAAAGCAAAGCCAGCCGCAACATCCTGCAAGACGTCGTCGATCGAGTCTTCGGCGGATCGACGACAGCGGTCATGCAGCATCTGATCGAAACATCCGAAATCGACGACGAAGAATTGAAACTGATTCGCTCGCTGATCAACCGCAAGACGCGCGAACGGAAATGACGTGGATTGGCTCCGCAACGAGTTTGCCTCGGATGTTTGCAAACCCCATCGAGCTTGCCTCGGTGGATTCGGGCTTATGCACTACGCGGCGATTCATTCAACATCATGATCGCCGTAGTGCAAAAGCCCGCTAACCACCGAGACAAGCTCGGTGGGGTCGATCCGAATAACCGACGTTTGTCCCAACCGATATCCCGAACTGTTCCAGGAAAATCATCATGCCTGCCTGGCTTCAACGAGATTGGTGCTCGTCGTTCGTGCTCGCGCTGGGCCACTTCTTGTGGCAAGGGACGTTGATCTCCATCGTGCTGGCGATTGCTCTGCGAGCCACGAAAACCGTTTCGGTGCGGTATTGGTTGTCGCTCGTTGCGCTGTTGGTGATGGCGGTGTCGCCGGTGGTGACGCTCGGCTGGTTGCTGCGTCCCATGAGTCACATCGTCACGCTCGACGCCCAGCCGATCGTGCGTGAGGAGCCCGCGCCGAGTCCGCCGATCATCCCGGCCGGTTCGGTTGAGGAGACATTCGACGTGGGGCACGTTTCCAACGTGCCCGTGATCCCGCCTATCGCACCGCTCGGCTTCAACACCACCGCCACAATCGCGCCGCCAGTTCCGGCCGACGACCGAAGCTGGTGGCAAAAGTTTGCTCCGCATCTGACGACCACATATCTGTGCGGCGTGGCGCTGATGTTGTTGCGGCTGGTGTTCGGGTTGTGGGGTGGTCGGCGGCTGCGGCGGCGAGTCCATTTGATTGACGACCCGTCGTTGTTGGCGGCGATGCAGCGGCAAGCGACGGCGCTCGGCCTGAAGCTGCTGCCGGTGCTGGCGTACTGCGAACGAGTCACCGTGCCGACCGTGGTCGGCGTGCTCAAACCGATGATCTTGTTGCCGCTCACGCTGACCAGCGGTTTGTCGCCGGAGCAGATGGAATCGGTGCTGGCTCACGAGCTGGCTCATCTGCGGCGGTACGATCATCTGGTCAATCTGCTGCAACGAGTGATCGAGTCGCTGCTGTTTTTCCATCCGGCGCTGTGGTGGGTCTCGCACCGCATTCGGGACGAGCGTGAGCATTGCTGCGACGATCTGGTGGTCGCCTGCGGAGCGATGCCGCTGGACTACGCGAAGTCGCTGCTGGTCGTCGCGGA
>CAMDPK010000175.1 GCA_945904015.1 Candidatus Kuenenia stuttgartensis
ACCACGCGGCCGATGTTGGAACTCGGCGGCAACGGTGACGACATCCTCAATGGCGCGGCCGGAGCGGATGCGCTCAACGGCGGCACGGGTAACGACACATTGAGTGGCGGCCTTGGAAATGACTCGCTTGATGGAGGCATCGGCACCAATACTCTGCGGGAATCGGGCAACGTCAACTTCACGCTGACAAACACCAGTCTGTCCGGCGTCGGCACGGACAAGCTTGCGAACTTGCAGGTCGCCAATCTGACTGGCGGCACGAGTTCCAACACCTTCACCGCCAGCGGCTGGACCGGCGCGGGTAGCCTGATCGGAGGCGGAGGCACGGGCGACACGATCGCGGCCAGCAAAAATGTCAGCTTCACGCTCGCGAATGCGGGACTGCAAACAACCGATGGAATGAACTTGTCACTGAGCGGTTTCGGCAAGGCGACACTGACCGGCGGCGCGGGAGGCAACACCTTCACCGTCGGCGGTTGGACCGGCATCGGCACGCTGTCAGGTGGCGGGGGAACCGACACGCTCGTTGCGACGCGCGATGCCAACATGACGTTGACAACCACTTCGCTGACCACGATCGGCTTCGGCACATTGACACTTTCGAGTCTGGAAATCGCGACTCTCACTGGCGGAGCGGGAAGCAACTCGTTCAACGTCAGCGGTTGGAACGGCACGGGCACGCTGACCGGCGAAGGTGGTGCGGACAGCGTCATCGCATCTCGCAATGCCAACTTCACGCTCTCCGATTCGCAACTGTCCGCGTCAAACGGGTTGACCATGACGCTGGCAAACATCGCGATCGCCAACCTGACCGGCGGATCGAGCGCCAACATTTTTACCGTCACCGGTTGGACTGGCAGCGGACAGCTCGACGGCTTGGCCGGAACGACTGACAAGATCATCGCCGTGCGCGATACCGATATGACCTTGACCAACACGTCGCTGGTCGCGGTGGGCTTCGGCACTCTGACCTTGGCCGGCATGGAAACCGCGACCCTCAGCGGTGGAGCTGCCGCGAACAAGCTGATCGCGAATCAATTCACGCTCGGCTCGGTGACTCTGCAAGGCAATGGCGGCGACGACTTGCTCATTGGCGGATTGAAAAATGACTCGCTGGATGGCGGGACGGGACGGGACGTCTTGATTGGCGGCGCGGGGATCGACTCGATCAACGGAGGCACGGATGAAGACATCCTCATTGGCGGCACCACAACCGCCAGTGGTGGCGCGGCTCGGAATGTGGCCGACCTCGTCGCCTTGAATGCGATCATGGCCGAATGGAGCCGAACGGACGCGAACTCCCTTTATGCGGATCGGATCGCCAATCTTCGGGATCTCGGCGTCGGCGAGAATGCCTCGACCAAGCTCAACAGCACGACGGTCCAGAACGACTCTGCGAAGGACACCCTCAAAGGGAGCTTGCCGGCTCCGAACAACACCGACCTCGATTGGTTCTTCCAATCTTCCAGCGATGTATTGGATACCATCGCCAATGAAACGAAGACCGCCGTCCTGTGATGGGTTCGTGGCATCGTCGGCCCGTCCAACAGCAGACCAAATCCGCCAACGATGACAGAAATGAATCGATGAACGATGACAAGTCTTCCGCAACCCGATGGCAGCGACGATGCAAAATTTCGCGAAGTGAAGTTTGAATACACGCCGATCTTCCCGCAGATTCTGGAACACGCCGGAGTCTCGCTGCTGGTCTCGACGTATCAAGCCGGAAAGCTGGTCGTCCTGGGCACCCAGGCCGGCAAGCTGACCGTGGCGGTGAGGAACTTTGATCGAGCGATGGGCCTGGCAATCAGTCCGCAGGCGATTGCGGTAGGGACTCGGAGGCAGATTCATTTCTTGCATCCCGCGCATGAATTGGCCGCCAGTCTCGAACCGGTTGGAACCTTTGATCGCTGTTGGATTCCTCGGTCATCGTTTTACACCGGGAACATTCACGGGCATGATCTGGCTTGGGGACGTGACGGTCTGTGGGTGGTCAACACGTTGTTTTCCTGTCTCTGCACGCTGCATGACGGATACAGCTTCGTCCCGCGCTGGCGGCCGAAGTTCATCTCGGAACTGATCGACCAGGATCGCTGTCATCTGAACGGCCTGGCGTTGCAAAACGGCGAACCGAAGTACGTCACGCTGATGGCGGAATCCAACGAGCCGGCCGGCTGGCGGCCGACGAAAGCGACCAGCGGCTGCCTGGTCGATGTGCCCAGCGGCGAAACTGTCGCGCGCGGTTACTCGATGCCGCATTCGCCGAGACTGCACAACGGCAAAGTCTGGCTGCTCGATTCCGGCAAGGGGCGATTTGTGACCGTCGATCCCGCGACGGGACAATCGCAAACGGTCGTCGAAGTTCCCGGCTACACGCGCGGCCTGGCGTTTGCCGGCCAGTTTGCCTTCATCGGCCTGTCGCGCATCCGCGAGACATCGGTGTTCGGTGGCCTGCCCATTGCCGAACGTCGCGACGAATTGCGCTGCGGTGTCGCGGTCGTCGATCTGATCTCCGGCCAGCCGGTCGCCAAGTTCGAGTTCCAAAACGGCGTGGAAGAAATCTTCGCGATTGATGTGTTGCCGATGACTCACAACCCAGCCGTATTCGGCCCGTCCCCCGATGAAGATCAACAGCGCGACGTGTGGATCGTGCCGCCCGCCGGCCACATCCCCGGTCCCTCCGAGGCCCGCAGCGTGTTCGCTTCAGCAACCGCTCCGAGTGGAACGAGGATCGAACCGGATGCTCAACAGTTGGCGGCTGCGGGTGCGACACTGCATCGGCAAGGACGTTTGGTCGAAGCCGCCGCGTGCCTGCAACAGGCGGCGAGTCAAGCGGCTGATCCCGCTCCCGCACTCACCGATCTCGGTAATGTCTATCAAGAACTCGGCCAACAAGAGCGGGCGCTGGAGTGCTATCGCGAGGCCGTGCGACACTCGCCCACATGCGTCCCCGCGCGGCAGAATCTCGGCTATTTGCTGTTCAACCACGGCGATTCAGAACAAGCCCTCGAACATTACGAGCAAGCCTGCCGCTACGCTCCCACGCCGATGAACCGCTTGCTCGCCGCGAGCGTGTTGCCGGTCGTGTACGACTCAGCGGCCGACGTGACACACTGGCGGCAACGGTTGGAATCGGGAATTCAGCAGCTCGTGGACGAAGGTGCGACGATCGACACCGCTCGGCAAATGGTGCCAACCAGCTTCTTCCTCGCGTACCAAGGTCTGAACGATCGTGGCGTGATGGCGAACCTCGGCCGCCTGTTCGTTGGCGAAGACGCTGTCGCGGAGCGATCACGCTCGCGACACGACGGCCGAATTCGTGTCGGCTTTTTATCGGCGTACTTTCGCGATCACACGATCGGCCGCTTGAACCTCGGTCGCGTGCAGCATTTGTCTCGCAAGGAATTTGAAGTCACGGTGCTCTACGCCGCTCGACAGACCGACGCGGTGTCCGAGCAGTTCCGCGCGGCCGCTGACCACTACGTCCACTTGCCTCGCGATGTGGCCGAGGCCCGGCGACAAATCGCTTCGCTCAACTTGGATGTCCTGATCTTTGCGGACGTAGGCATGGACGCGCTGACTTCGACGCTGGCATTCTCACGCATGGCTCCCGTGCAATGCACGACGTGGGGACACCCCGACACGACCGGCAGCCCACACATGGACTACTTCCTATCGAGCGACCTGCTGGAGACCGACGACGCAAACCAACACTACACCGAGCGACTCGTCCGGCTGCCCAACCTGGCGACGTATTTCGAGCGTCCGCAACGCAGCGGCCCGCCTCGATCGCGCGAGTTCTTCGGCTTGGACTCGCGCCGCCACATCTATCTCTGCCCGCAAACGCTGTTCAAATTCCATCCCGATTTCGATGCAATCCTGGCCGGCATCCTGACCGCTGATCCGCTAGGCGATCTCGTGTTGCTCGAAGGCCGAGTTCCTAACTGGACACACCGCCTAAAACGCCGCTTCGCAATCACGTTACCCGACGCCGATCGCCGGGTTCGTTTTCTTCCTGCTCAACCGCGAGGCGACTTTCTCGCGCTGTTGGAGACCGCCGACGTGGTCCTCGACCCGCCTCACTTCGGCGGCGGCCACACCAGCTACGAAGCACTGAGCTTGGGCGTACCTATCGTGACGCTGCCCAGCGACTTTCTGCGCGGCCGCATTACGCAAGCGCTCTATCGCCGCATGGGACTATCTGCCGGTATCGCGAAGGACACCTCCGACTACATTCGGGTTGCCGTAACATTTGCAACAGATGTGCTTGCTCGCCGCGAATTCAGCCGAGTGATTGCCTCCGACAACAACGTCCTTTTTGCAAACCTTGACGACGCACAAGCACTCGAAAAGTCATTGCAATCGTTGGCACAAGTTTGACCTTCAACTGCCCCCCAAAATGATCGATCGGGTGACGGTGCGTTGTGGCGGTTTTGTGGCAGTCGATTGCGAGTGAATCAGAAAGTGCTTTATCAATGACCTCTTGTCGGATCGTCATTAACCGCTACGATCACGGGTGTTGCCACAAACTGCGAATCCTCGAACGCCGCCGATCAGAGAATCCCCCCCTCTCCGCATTCAGACATGGCTCTCTCGTAATTTACTGCGAGAGAGCCATTTGCATTTGCGAGTCTGATTGGCACAGTTCTGTGTGTCAAAACTGTGCCAATCGGCGGGTCGCATAGTGCCCCTGAGTTGGGCTGATTTCGGAGTTTGGAAGGTAAGAAATGACATCGCTACTGTGATCCTGGATTTCTAGGACATGGTCTGTTGGGAACGGCGTCCACTTCATTCCGACGTACTTTGGATGGAACCGGAAATCGGCCCGTGTAGGCCAAAGAAGTCGAGCTTCTTCATTTGATGTTGAGCTTCACTGCTGTGAAGGTGGAAGTAGTGTCGCAACATTTTCGAACTGGAATGGTCCAGCCAACCCATGGCGACCTGTTTGGTGACGCTGCGGGCGCAGACCGAACAAGAATAGTGTCGGCATGAATGCAACCGACCATCAACGAACCCGATCGGCTCGTCGGCCGGTTTCGGAAACCGCTTATCCAGCAGCGTGTGTACGTCGCGTATCAAAATGCGTCGGACAGTGTCGGATTTGAGTACGCCGCCGCGCGGCCCGTGGAAGATCATCCCATCAGAGTTCCGTCGCATATTTTCGAAAACGGTTCGGAGATCCGAAAAGATTGGAATGATCGGCTGCGTCCGGTCTTCGTTTGTCGGACTCGCTCCTTGGTTGGCGGCAGGAGTCGAAACGCAATCGAAGCGGCAGCTTGACGCTTCAGCGATTTGACCAAGTGCCAGCGGCGAGAGGCCGCTTCGACGATTCTGTTCGGCAATCAACTCCACGCCATCCTGAATGCACGCCATCTGAGATTGGCGGCATGCGTGAGGCTCACGGACTTCACGGGAAACGAGTCCTGGAGAACATTTAGTCCTTCCACTGACTTTCGCCTGGGTGAAGATGACTGTCGGTAAGGTCGAGATAAAGGACCAACGCGGCTCGGGCTGGTTTGCCACCGCAGTATTGGTGAGTGCCAGATGTCGCTGAGCGACATTTTGGAATTGTCTGATATCTAAAAGAAATCGCGTCCTTGGCAAGCTGGTGTTCTCCCCGACCCGTCGGCCGCTCTGCCACATGCGACAGCACGCGCGGAGAACGGCGAGACGGGCCGGGAAGCGCACGGGACAACATCGGTCAACCGATCCAGATGACGCAGGCGAGAGTGAGTCCCGACGATTCAGTCGCAGTGCCCACTCGGTCACGTTTTCGGAACGTATCATCCCAAGCTCAGCCGGCGTGTGCAGGGCAGTCTTGCGGGGTGGGCTGTTAGCCGAACTCGCCGATCAGAGAGCTGGCCTCATCCAGCGCGAGCGCTTCGGGCTGGTCGTGAACCGATTGGTCGTCCCAGTGCAGCACGAAGTGGCCGTCGGCACGCGATTCCAGGATCCCGGGCTGATCGGCGCGAGTTCCCTCGCACGCGACCAACACCGTGAGCGGAATTGCGAAAGACTCAGTCAGCAGATGGCCAGCGAGATGGTATTCCACCGCACCAGCGCGATTGTGCAGACGAACGCGCAGGCCATCGGCGCGTTCACTACATTCCGCGACCGCAACAACTGCGGTTCCGGCCGGATTGGCTGACGCCATCAAAAGCGCGGATGAACCGAACTGCCGAATGACCGGTGACGATGATTCGGCTCGTGTGGACGCAGTCAATCTCAATGATCTGCATCGCGTTGAGACAGGATTCGAAGATCGAGTCGTCGAGGACCGCCGCCGAGGAAGACGAGCATGCCCTCCGATCGGGATGTCGGTGCCCGGACACCGACGTCAGGAAGTGGGCTTCCAAACTATGGCAACGCTTGGAACTCGCTGGGACGCAGCACTTCGACGCGGCCGGATTTACGTTCGACAAGATACACCAGCGTTTGCTCGGCATCGCTGCTCGAGGACAACGGCTTGCCATCCAGAGCGAAGGTCGCTGAAAGGTCCGTCGCTTGCGCGACCGTGATCCACAGCGGCTGACCGGTCGCGGCATCCCAACAGCGAATCACACGATCGTTGGCAGACGAAAGAATCTGATTGTGCTGGCCCCACACCACGGCGAGCGTTTCGCCGAGGTGTCCTGGCAGCACATTTTCCGGTTCACCGTTGCGATTCCAAATCTGGAGTTCGCCGATTGAATCACCCACGACAAGCCGCTGACTATCGGGACTCCAGGCCAGGCAGCGAGCTGGCGTTTTTCCTTTCAAAGCCGGACCGTCGGAACCATCCACGTTCCACAATTGGATCTGCGTTTCGCCAAGGTTGATGGCCGCCGCGAGCCGTTGGCCATCGGGACTCCAGGCCAGCGCACGCAGATCGCATTTGTCGGACGGCAACGTGATGACCGGACCGTCGGAGCCATCCGCGTTCCACAAACGGATCGTGCCATCGCGAGTGATGGCGGCGATTGTCCCGGTGCGGCTCCAGGCGACCGCGAATGGCTTTTGTTTGAGACCTCTCAGTTCCGGGCCCAATTGTCCATCAATGCCCCACCGGTGAACGACCGAGTTCAAGCCGAACACCGCTACCTGCTGACTGTCGGCACTCCAGGTGGGCCCAATCACCCCCGCGATGTCGGCCAGCGGACCCAGCTTGCCGTCCGGCGACCACAGGGACAGCCGATGATTCATCTCTCCCGCAACCCACTTGCCATCGGGACTCCACGCCAACGAATTGACGGTGGCAGCGGTCCGACTGGAATGCTCCACAGTGCCGTCGCTCCGACACCAGCGTAACCGTCCGCCGGGATGACTCGACACAAAGCGGCTGCCGTCCGGGTGCCATTCCAGCGAATGCGCCAACGAGAAGATTTGCACGCCGTTGACGGACTTCGCTTTGTTTTTCAATTCCCACACGCCGGCATGGTATCCCGCCCAAGCCAACCGCTGGCCATCGCGGCTCCACGAGAGACTTGTCAGGCTGCTCGCCGTTTCTTGTTGAGTTCCAGTGAACCCCTTCACTTCCCAAAGCTGAATGAAATGATTGCCGAGCCCGACCGCCAGTCGCGTGCCATCAGGCCGCCATGACAGCGACTGCGGCCACACCTTCAGATGTTCACGAGGCAGCAAACTCGTCGGAGAATAAAAGTACAGAGAGCCGGTCCGATCCGCTGCCGCGATGACGCCCGTGCGACTCCACGCCACCAGCGAAACGGCAGCGTCGTGATCGTGGATCACGCGGACGGGGTTCCCGTCGGTGCCCCACACGCGCAACGTCTTGTCTTCGCTGCCGGAGATGAGTTGTTTGCTGTCGGGGCTCCATGCCACGCACAGCACGCCCTGGCTGTGTCCGGACATCACGCGATACGGCTTGCCGTCCGCCGTCCACAGATGCACGATGGGATTGTTGACGTTGTGGTTGGCCGCCGCGAGGAATCGGCCATCGGGGCTCCAGGCGATCATCCCCACCGAATCGCAATGCTTCAGCACCGGCCCCGGAGTTCCATCGGGCTGCCACAGCCGCACGGTGCGATCGGAATGGCTGAACGTCGCCAGTCGCGAGCCTTCCGGATTCCAGGCGATCCCTTGCACCGATTTCGAGTGCCCGATGAGCACCTGGACCAGCCGCCAAGTCTTGACGTCGTAGATCCGCACCTCGCCCGATTCGTTGCCGGCCAGAGCCACACGCTGCCCATCCGGAGAGATCGCCGTCACGGTCACTGGCCGCCGAGGAGCCGCGGTTTCAAGCTGCCAACGTGCGCCGCCGGCCAGCTTGGGAGGTTCCGCCAACAATCCTTCCAGGGCTTCTGCCGGAAGCCCCTTGGGCAGCGGAGGCAACATTGCGAACGACACGCCCGCATCGCTCGACGGCTTCTGGCTGTCGCCGTTCGACTGCGTTTCGGTCAGAGCGTCTTTCGATTTGGACAGCTCCGTCGGCGAAGGCTGGCGATCTCCGCGAAACATGATGGCCCAACCCATCCACAAGCCTGCCGCTGTCGCCCCACCGACGAGCCACGCCGTGATTAAACGCCGACGTTTCACAGTTTGCGGCTGAGTTGGGGTCTTCGTTTGTTGCGTGGCCTCGTGTGTAATTGGGCCGGTCGTGGGCTCTTCTTCCAGCAGACGGACGTTCGCCGACACGCTCGTTTGAACGCTGTCTGTGGCCAGATTCTGAAAGAAACTTGGCAGATCGACCTCGTCCGAAGACGACACCGCGACCCGTGCCAACGGAGGCACATCGGCGACGACCTCATCTTCAAACGAGGGGTCGTTCAGCGAATCGCTCAGCGCCGCGATGACTTCACTCATCGACGAGAAGCGATCCTCCGGTCGCTTGGCGACCATCCGCCGGAACACCGCGTCGAGTCGCACCGGCACGTCCGCGCGAATGGCTCGCAGCGACGGAATCGGCGATTCGCGGTGCGCGAGCAGCTTCATCATCATCGTCTTGCCGCCGTAACAGACTTGTCCCGTCAACAAGTACCACAGCGTGCAACCCAAGCTGTAGATGTCCGACTGGTGATCGGCGTGTTTCGTATCGAGCGCCTGTTCGGGAGACATGTAATCGACCGTCCCCATGATCGCGCCGGTGCTGGTCAGACTCGCGGCGTCATCGCCGAGGGGACTGGAGCCGAGGTTGTCGATCCGCGCCAAACCCATGTCCAAAATCTTGACCAGGTGAGCGTCGTCGAGCAGCAAGTTGTGCGGCTTGATGTCGCGATGCACGACCCCCTGCCGATGCGCGAACTCCAACCCATCGGCCGCTTGCAGAATGCAATTCACCGCCTGCTCGACCGGCAACGGCCCGTGCTGTTTCACGAACGATGACAAGTCCGAACCGGGGACGTACTCCATCACCAAAAAGTGCGAGCCGTCCGATTCGTCCGCATCAAACGCGGCGACAATGTTGGGATGCGACAGCAAGGCCACCGCTTCGACTTCGCGATAGAATCGTTTCACTGCGTCGGGCGACTTGATCGCCGCCGGCGAAATCACTTTGAGCGCCACCACACGCTTCAATTTTTTATGCTCGGCCTTCAGGACCACCCCCATACCTCCCTGACCCAACTTGTCGAGCACGAGGTAATTGCCCAACGACAGCGACTTCCCTTGGCCGGCACAAAGCTGCTCCGCCTGAAATTCGGTCAGCTTCTTGTCGTTGACGAGCGCCATCGCCAACTGCTCGCCGTCGACAGGGCGTGCGTCGGTCGGCACCGCCGCAATCCAATCACGCAGGTCGTCCGCCGACATCACTTCGGACGACGTCAATCGCTGTGTGAATTGGTCAACGGTCAACGGCATGTAGAACTCCCGCCACGAAGTGATTGGCGGGAGATAGTATCGAGAACTGTCGCTGCAAAACACTACACGGAACCACGTCGCGGTTGTTGGCAACGCCACGAAGCCGCAGACTCGACGAGACACTCCGTGACTGTTTCAGAACCGGTCACCTGGCGTACAAAACTGAAAACGCGGTGGATCTCAACACGAGAGCCACCACCGCCGCCGAAATCTGGGCCTGATCCTGCGAAACCTCTGCGGAACCGCCAAACCGCGAGCGTTGACGCTCGTTCTGAGCCTTGGCACGTTGCGACTGGCCACCCTGCGAACCCTGAAATAATCCAGCCACCCTCACCCAGCTTTTCCGAATTTCGAAATCACATTCTCGCAAACCGCACTCGCGACCTGATCACGCCGTTCGCCTCCGAGGCACTCGGCCGGGCTGTCACGGCGGAGGCCTCCCGTGTCGTCTTGGCAGGAGTGCTTCACCAGCATCGCGTCATTAACGCCACGATCCGGGCAGGCTTTGTCCGCTGTGCCGAATCTCCGCTTTTAACCGTCGTCAACAATCACTCGAAAGCAAAGACCGAAGCGAATGCTTCGTTGATGGTTTCGACAGACGCATTCAGGATGTCGCCCGTGTTTTTGACACCGGTGCCGCCGCGCGCCACGCCGCCTTTGCCGCCGAGGCCGAGGTCCGCACCGGAGTCGCCGAAAACAGAATCGGCTCCCAGGCCGCCGATGAGCGTATCGTCATCGTCGCCGCCGCGCAGCGTGTCGTTGCCGGCTCCGCCGATGATCGTGTCGCGACCCGCTCCGCCGAGCAGGCTGTTGCTCGCGGCGTTACCGAGGATCTGATCGTCACCCGCACCGCCGATCACGTTCTCGAAGTTGGGTGCGAGTTTAGCGGTGCCGGTCGCGCTCGTCTTGATCGTGCGGTTCGTGTGCATCGCTAGCGTGGTCTCGCTGGTCAGCTTCACGGTGACGGCGGTCGTCACGTTGGAGAAATCCAAAACGTCGGTGCCCGCGTTCGATGCTTCGGTGAGCGTGTCGGTTTCGATCGTGTCGGTATCGGCGAAGAGGTACGTGTCGTTTCCCGCGCCGCCGAGCAACTGATCGTCACCCTTGCCGCCGTTGAGCACATCGTCTCCCACGCCGCCATTGAGCACATCGTTGTTGTCGCCGCCATTCAGCGTTTCGTGACCCGATCCGCCCAGCGCGGTGTCGTTGCCGGGGCCGCCGTTGAAGGTGATGCCGAACGTCGCGATGTTGATCTTGCTGGCGTCCAGTTTGTCATCGTTGCCGTTGCCGTGGACGACGATCTGGCCAATGAACTTGTGAAATGCAGGGCTGCCCGCCGAGTTCAGCGACGCATCCAGAAGGACGGTGTCTTTGCCGATGCCGCCCGTGATGGTCAGTGAAGCGACATCTTCCAGCGGCCTGGGCGTGATCACGTCCAGGCCGTCGCGTCGAACAACCAAGTTGTTGCCGATCTTCGAAACCGTGACCGTGTTGTCGGTGTTCTCCACCGCGACCGTCAGGTCAAAAACCACTCGATTGACGGTGATGCTGACGCTCTCGGTGAGCGAGTTCACGTTCGGTGCCGTGCCGCTGCCGTTGTCCGTCACGGTGAATTTCAGGTTGTCCGTTCCGAAGAGGCTGGCCACGGTTTTGTATTTCAATCCCTGAAGTTCCGCGGCCGTCACGGCACCATTCAGCTTCACCGCAGTCGTGCCGTCGACCTTGAAGATGGTCACGAACGCCGGGATCGCCGTGATCTTGTAAGTCAGTGTCTGAGAGACCTCGTCCACCGCCGTTGATGGGCCGGGAGCGAACGTCAAGCCGCTCAGGCCGAGCGTCACCGCGTCAACGTTGACGCTGTCCTCATCCACGTTGATCGTCGACAGCGTCCCGGCCGTCCGTAACGGCTCATCGTTGACCGGCTTGATCGTGATCTTGAAGGTCTGCGCCGCGCTGAGATTGGCATCGGGAGCCGTCCCGCCGCCGTTGTCATGCAACCGCACCGTGAAGTTCGCCACACCGCTGGTGTTCAACTTCGGCGTGTAAGTCAGGATCCCGTTGGCTGCGATCGAAGGCTGCACGGCGAACAGCCCGCTGTTGTCGTTGCTGACTTGAAAATCGAGCGACTGCGCCGATTCATTCGCCGCCCCCGCGCTGATCAGCGTCGCCCAGTTCGCGGCCGTCGTCGCGACATCCTCGTTCGTCGATTGATCCGCTCCCTTCTTAAAGCTGGGAGCATCATTCACCGACGTCACATTGATCGTGAAGACCTGCGTCGCACTCGTATCGCCGCCGCCGCTGGTCACTCCGCCGTTGTCTTTGATCTTCACATTGACGTTCGCGGTGCCGTTCGCATGTGGATTCAACGTGTAGGTCAACACCCCCGCCACCGAAATCGCCGGAGCTGTCTTGAACAACGCCGCGTTGTCGTTCGTCACCAAGAAGTTCAACTTCTGAGAGGCTTCATTCGCCGGACCTTTGCTGAGATTTGTGGCAAAGCTATTCAACGTCGTCTTTGTTGCCAAAGGCTTCTCCAACACCGAGAGCGTCGTGTTCGCCAACGTAAAACTCGGCACGTCGTTCACCGCCGTCACCGTGATGGTGAAGGTCGCTGTTGTGCTGGTGTCTTTGCCTTTGCTGTTCGTGCCGGCGTCATCCTTCAGAATCACCGTCACCGTTGCTGAGCCGTTCGCGTTGGCGGCCGGTTTGTAAGTCAGCACGCCCGTCGGCGAGATCGTCGGTTGTTCGCTGAACAGCAGGTTGTTGTTGTTCGTCACCACGAAGTTCACGGCCTGACCGACGTCACCCGCTCCGGCGCTGATCGCCGTGGCCCAGTTCGCGACCGTCTTCGGGCCAGCGTCTTCGAGAACGGCCTGATTCGCTCCCTTTTTGAAACTCGGAATCTTGTTCAAACCAGTCAGCGTGATCGTGAAAGTTTGATTCGCACTCGTATCGACGTCGGGGGCGTCGCCACCACCATTGTCGTGAAGTCGCACGGTCACGGTCGCAGTCCCGGTCGTCGGCACAACCGCCTTGGGAGTAAACATCAGATTGCCGGTACTGGGGTCGATCGTGGGGAGTCCGTTCGTCGCGAACAACGCATCGTTGTCCGTGGTGATCACGAAGCTCAGGGCTTGGCCCGCTTCGTTGGCCGGACCTCGGCTGATGTTGGTCGCCCAGCCCAACACCGTTTTCTGCACGCCATCACCCGGTCGGCCCACATTGGCTCCGCCCGTAAAACTGGGAATGTCATTGACCGCGGTGACCGTGAAGGACACGTTCGCCGTGCTCGTCAGGAAGTCGCTCGCACCATTGGTCGTGCCGTCGTCTCGCAACGTGTACGTGAAGCTGGCCGTACCGTGGAAGTTGTCCGCCGGAGTGAATTCCACGTTCGTGCCGTTGATCGTCACGGTCCCGCCCACCGGGTCGCTCACCGCCGTGATCGTCAACGTCTGGCCGATCTCGTTGGATGGTCCTTTGACATCGTTGACCAGCAGATCTGCCAACGGAATCAGTCGCACGCCGCTGTCTTCCGCAACACTCGGCAGCGGATCATTCACTCCCGTCGGAGCGTCGTTCACTTCGCTGACGTTGATGGTCACCGTGGCGGTGTCGCCCCGCGCCGTTCCCGGTCCGCTGTCGCTGACCTGCACCGTCAACGACACCGATGAGGGCGATACCGTGCCCAAGTTCGTCTTGTCCGTAATCGTGATCGCGCCCGTCGAGGAGTCAATCGCGAAGATGCCCAGGCTGTTCCCCGCCGTGATGCTGTAGCTAAAGCTCTTCGTCGTGTCCGAGTCACTCGCCGTCACTGTTCCCACGGACGTGTTGTTCGCCGAGTTTTCGGCAACGCTGAATGTCGCGTCGTCCAGCACGGGGTCGAACTCATTTACGTCCGTCACGTTGATGGTGACCGTGGCCGTGTCCGTCCGCGCCGATCCCGATCCGCCGTCGCTGGCTTGCACCGTCAACGTCACCGACGCGAGCGACTCGCGATCCAGGTTCGTTTTATCCGCAATCGTGATCGCGCCGGTTGCCGAGTGGATTGCGAAAATCCCCAGGCTGTTTCCCGCCGTAATGCTGTAAATGAACGTCTTGGTCGCGTCCGCATCCGTCGCCGTCACCGATCCGACCGAACTCTCGTTGGCCAAGTTCTCCGCGATGCTGAAGGTGGCGTCGTTTAGCACCGGATCGAATTCATTCACGTCGGTCACGTTGATGGTCAACGCCGTCGAGTCGGTGCGCGCGGTACCGGGTCCACCGTCGCTGACTTGCACGGTCAGTGTCACAGACGCAACAGATTCGCGATCCAGATTCGCGTTATTCGCGACGGTGATCTCACCGGTCGCCGAGTTGATGGCGAAGAAGCCCAACCCATTTCCGGCCGTGATGCTGTAACTGAAACTCTTCGTCACATCCGAGTCGCTCGCCGTTACGATCCCCACGGAACTGCCGTTGGCCGAATTCTCGGCGATGCTGAGGATCACCGCATCGAGGACCGGATCGAATTCATTCACGTCGGTGACATTGATGGTGACTGTGGCCGAATCGGTTCGAGCCGTTCCCGGCCCGCTGTCGCTGACTTGCACCGTCAGCGTCACGGACGCGGCCGATTCGCGATCCAGATTGGCGTTGTTCCCGATCTTGATCGTCCCGGTCGAGGAATTGATCGTGAAAATGCCCAGCCCGTTGCCGGCCGTGATGCTGTAGCTCAACGTCTTGGTCGCATCGGTGTCAGTCGCCGTCAGCGTCCCGACCGAACTTCCGTTGGCCGTGTTCTCCGCGATGCTCAAGCTGACGTCGTTGAGCACCGGATCGAACTCGTTCACGTCAATCAGATTGATCGTCACCGTCGCCGCTTCGGTTCGAGCGGATCCTGGTCCACCGTCGCTGACTTGAACCGTCAGCGTCACCGACGGAGTCAACTCGCGATCCAAAGTCGTCTGGTCGGTCACGGTGATTTCACCGGTTGACGAGTTGATCGCGAAGATGCCCAGGCCATTGCCGCCGGTGATCGAATAGCTCAACCCGCCGTTCGTGGTGTCGCCGTCTGAGCCGCTGACGCTGCCGACCGACGTCAGGTTCGCCGAGTTTTCGACCACGCTGAACGGCCCGCCGCTGACCGTGGGATTGAATTCATTCACGTCAGTCACGTTGATCGTCACGCTCGTCGAGCCGATCCGCGCTGAGCCGGGACCGTTGTCGCTGACTTGCACCGTCAGCGTCACCGCCGAGATGGCTTCGCGATCCAAGTTCGTCTTGTCGGCCACGGTGATTTCACCGGTTGACGAGTTGATCGCGAAGATGTTCAGTCCGTTCCCACTCGTGATCGAATAGCTCAACCCACCGTTGGTCGCATCGCCGTCCGAACCACTGACGGTTCCGATCGACGATCCGTTCGCCGAGTTCTCCGCCACACTGAACGGCCCGCCGCTGACCGTCGGATTGAACTCATTCACGTCGAGGACGTTGATCGTGATGCCCGTCGAACCAGTCCGCGCCGAGCCAGGACCGTTGTCGCTGACTTGCACCGTCAGCATCACCGACGCGATCACTTCACGATCCAGGTTGGTCTTGTCGGCGACCGTGATCGCGCCAGTTGACGAGCTGATCGCGAAGATGGCCAGGCTATTGCCGCCGGTGATCGAATAGCTCAACCCACCGTTGGTCGCATCGCCGTCTGAACCGCTGACGGTTCCGACTGATGTCACGTTCGCCGAATTCTCGGCCACGCTGAACGGCCCGCCGCTCACGGTCGGATTGAACTCATTCACGTCCGTGACGGTGACGGTAACCGGCTGTGTGGCCGTTCCGCCGTTGCCGTCGCTGACTTGGACGGTGACCTCGTAGATGCTGTCCGGATTTGGATTGGTCCCGGCATCGGTCGGGCTCTCGAAGTCTGGAGACGATTTGAAAGTCAATACACCGTCACTGGTGATGTCGAACTGGTTCTGATCCGCTCCGCCAACAATCGAGAAGCTCAACGTCTGTGCCGGCACGTCGGCGTCCGTGGCCATGACCATCAACACACTGGTCGTGTTCTCCGCCATGCTGGCCGTCGCTGATGACGTGATGACCGGAGGCTGGTTGACTGGCCTCAGAAACAGCACAAACACCGACCCGCGATCGGCACTCCCTGTGTCGTCGCTGGGCGTTCCAATCGCCAGATCAGTCACGCCGTCGCCATCGAGGTCTCCCAGCGCCGCGACGGAACTGCCGAACAAGTCGCCGGTTCCCAGCGCTGGTCCGTTCGGCGTGCCGCTGGCAATCTTGGTGTTGCCTTTCACCGTCCCATCGGCATTCATGAAAATCACAAACACCGACCCGCGATCGGCACTCCCTGTG
>CAMDPK010000176.1 GCA_945904015.1 Candidatus Kuenenia stuttgartensis
GCACCAGCTTGGAGTCGTATTTCGACCCCGCCGACACTTGGATCACGGTCATGCGGACCTTGGTGGGAAAGAACTTTTCGTGATCCTGTCGCTTATGAGCGTGGCCACTCCCTCCGCTGTTGTCCTTGATCACCAAGTGCATTTCCTTGATCCCCTGGTCCCAAACAATCGAATCGTTTTGCCAGAATTTCGTCATGGGAATGTCTTGCTCGAAGACGCCGGCTTCCTTGTAGACGGGAGTGTTGAAGCAGCCATACCCATTCTTCTGGCCCTTGTTGGGGATGTAGCACACCGACCATGTGGTGGCTTCGCTGCCCGGCGGCTTCTCCAGCACTTCCAGGCGAACGTGTGCCGTTCCGTTGCGGTAGTCGACGGGGTTCGTCCAGTCCTTGGGACGCTCCGCATTCATCAGCTTATCGCGGACGTAATAGTGCGAGGGACTTGGCTTGGAGTTATCCGCGTCTTTCTTGGTAAACGTGAAGGTGACATCGAACAGAACAAATTGTTCGGCTTTGACAGGGGACGCTCCCAACCACAATGCGGCGAGACCGGCCAATACCGACAGACTTCCTTGCGTCCTCCGACTGCTGGTCAAAAACATCGCGGCATTCCTTCGATCATGACGTCCATGTGGGACATCTCATGGGTGCGGTCGATCTCGTCGATCAATGACCGCCGACAGAGCGACGAACAGTCATCACCATACCAATGGCCGCGAAGTAGGCAATCAACAATGCTGCTCACCCCAGAGATCAATGCGGGCCTACTTACGACAGAATCTCCTCGATCGGTCTGCCTCCGTGTGCCACGGCGACCGGGCGGTCGTTGTCGTACACCTTCATGTCGGGGTCGATTCCCAGCAGATGATAGATGGTCGCGCAAATGTCGCTGATGCTGACAGGGCGGTCCTTCACATAGGCGGCGTGGGAGTCGGACGCGCCATGCACCGTGCCGCCGCGGATGCCCGCGCCGGCGAACAACACGCTGTAGGCGTAGCTCCAGTGGTCGCGGCCGGCGTTGTTGTTGACCTGCGGTGTGCGGCCCATGTCACTCATGACGACCACCAGCGTTTCGTCCAACAGACCGTGCGAGTTCAGGTCATCCAGGAGCGCACTGTAGGTGAGATCCAGCGACGGCAGAGCGCCGCGGAGCCAGTCGAAATTCGCGGCGTGAGTGTCCCACGAATTGTCGCCAGGGAAATCCCAGGTGACATTCACAAATCGGACTCCCGCTTCGACCAGTCGGCGCGCGATGAGCGCGCTGGAGCCGAACAGTGTGCGGTCGTAGCGGTCGCGCAGTTTTGGATCGGCGGTGCTCAGATCGAAAGCGCTCTTGAGCGTAGTTGAGGTCAAGAGGCCGAACGCTCGCTGCTGGATGCGGTCCACGTCATCGAGCGTGCCTCGCGCTTCGACGCGCTTCTGGTTTCGATTGAACTGTGTCAGCAGACCCTCGCGCGCCTGCAAGGCGTCGAGCGTAATGCCGTCAGCCAGCCGGGTGTTTCGCGAGAGGAACG
This sequence comes from Candidatus Kuenenia stuttgartensis, assembly GCA_945904015.1. GTDB lineage: Bacteria > Planctomycetota > Planctomycetia > Planctomycetales > Planctomycetaceae > SXKJ01. Next base: position 1,514 of record CAMDPK010000176.1, read on the forward strand.
GCTCGCCGTCGAGCACCTTCATTTTCCCGATCGTACGCTCCTTCTTCTTGTCGAACTCCGAGAACAGCGGGTCATAGCGCTTGCCGAGAAAGCCGGCATACGGCCCCGGATATCGAACGGTGCCGCCGGCATTGCCCGCTCCGGCGTAATCGGGCAAGTAAACGTAATCCGGCAGAGGCTTCGTCGCCGGGCGAAGGTACTCGCAGACCGAACCCATACTCGGAGGATACGTGTCCTTGGTGCTGGTGATATCGGCCAAGGCGATCTCGTAACCGGTGTAGCTCGGGAGCGGATTGTGGCAGCCGGCCTTGTGGTTGACCGAGCGCACGATGGCCGTCTTGTGCATCCACTGAGCCGACAGCGGCAGCAATTCTCCGATCTGGATGCCCGGCACATTCGTGTCGATCGGCTTGAACTCGCCGCGGATTTTTTCCGGCGCGTTCGGCTTCAAATCGTACATGTCCTGCGTCGGAGCGCCGCCAAGCAAATAGAGCAGGATCACGCTCTTGGCCTTGGCGGGCCGCACTCGGTTGCTCTCTTCGAGCGCGAGCAGACTCGGCAGGTTGAACGCTCCTCCCAGGAGGGAGAGCGCTCCGGCCTTCAGAGTTTCGCGGCGGGTCAGTCCGTCACACAGACGTCGTCGGCTGCCTAACAGGGTGATCATGGCAAATCTCCTGATGCGGCAAAGCCGCATCTAAAGAAGGCAGTGCAAAGTGAAGAATGCAAAGTGCAAAGTGCAAAATGTTCGGAACGCCTACCATTTTTCATTTTGCACTCTTCACTTCGCACTGTCATTCGAAAACCTTAATGCCGAAAGAGAAACTCGTTTGTATTCAAAAGCGCCCATTGGATGTCTTCCCAGGCCGTGCGTTTGTTGTCGGCCTTGGTCACATGCTCGAGCGCCGAGCGGGCTTCATCGGCCAGCGGCGGCCGAGACAGCGTTGCCAGGAATAACTCGGTCACGATGTCGGCATCGGATAAACCTTTTGCCAACAGCCGACCAAGACGGTTATTGGGCGTGCGGAGCTTACCGAGCACAAAGGAACCGTTTTTCATCTCCAGCGCACGAGCCACGTTGAGGTCGCTTTCGCGTTCGCACTCGCAGACCGCCTCGCGCGCCGGTTGGCCTAACGCCTTCAAGAACGGGTGGCGGTCCCATGAGGCGTACCGACCGCCGGTGTAGATGACCTGCCCATCGGGAAGCTGCACGGCACGAGTCCCCTCCGGCATTTCCGTGAACTTCTCTGGCTCGCCCGTCGCGGAGCAAATCGCATCGAGCAGCAGTTCCGCCGACAGCCGCTTCCGCCCGACCAGCGCGTGTGAGAAGTACTTCACGTCCTCTTGATTGCCGGCTTTGGCGTGAGAACTGAGCTGATACGTCCGCGAGTTGGCGATGGCGCGAACGACGTGTTTCACATCGTAGTTGCTCTTCACGAACTCGTGGGCCAGAGCCTCCAGCAGCGCGTCATTGGCCGAGGGGTTCGAGTCGCGGAAGTCATCGGGCGGATCGACGATGCCCCGGCCTAGCAGGTGGAACCATAGGCGATTGACGGTCGCCCGCGCGAAGAATGGGTTCTCCGGCGACGTGACCAACTTGGCCAGCACCGCGCGACGGTCGGCGTCTGCCGAGATGACCGGCGCGGGCATTCCCAACACCTTGGGAACCATCGTTTTTCCAGACTGCGGATGAGTGACTTCCCCGCTGCCGGCCGAGTAGATCACGAGCGCGTTCTCTCGTAGCTGCCAGGGATACGGCTGCTTGGGGCTGCCCGGATTCTCACCATCTGGTTCCGCCTTGAGCCGCGCGAACCAAGCCGCCATGTGATAGTAGTCGTCCTGAGTCCAACGCTCGAACGGATGGTTGTGGCACTTGGCGCATTGCAGTCGAATGCCGAAGAAAAGTTGCGCGGTGCTCTCGGCCAAGTTCTGTGCGCCTTGAACCACAGGCGCTCCGTTGTCGTACGGCCCGCGGAAATAATTCGCAGGGGGATTGGCAAACGTGCTCCCGCTGGCCGTCAACAGCTCCGAGACCACTTCGTTCCACGGCGTGTTCCGTTCGATGTGGCTGCGCAGCCACTGCCGATACGCATGGCTCCCCTTGATCTGAATGGTCAAGCGGTTGGCGCGTAAAACGTCGAGCCATTTGTAAGCGAGGTAGTCCGCGAACTCAGGTCGTTCCAACAACTGATCGATCAGCTTGGCACGTTTGTCCGCCGCGGGATCGGCCAGAAAGAGACGGCACTCGTCCGGAGTCGGCAAGATGGCACAGAGATCGAGATACGCGCGTCGCACGAATTCCTGGTCAGTGCAGAGATCCGCCGGGAGCAGGTTGAGCGCCTTGAGTTTCGCAAAGACGTGCCGATCCACGTCGTTGTGCGCGGGGGGATTGGGCCAGACGAAGCTGGGCTGCGGTTCGAGATAAGTGAGCCGGGCGCACTCGATGATGCTGAGATAACGGCACAAGATGGCGGCCTCACCCGTCTGCTTCATCTCAACCAGCCCATTGGCATCAACGCCAGCGATGCTGTCGTCGCTGCTGCTGAACGCGGTCAAACGGGTGACATCACGCACGCTGCCGTCGGCAAAGTGGGCCAACACCGCCAGTTGTTGCCAACGAGCCGGCGCGGTCTGCACTCGGCTGCCGGGGAGAACTTCGATCTTGGTCATGGCCGGCAGGTTGGCCGAATCGTCACGCACACCATCAGCCAACCAGGCGCGAACAATCTCTTGCGGGACCGTATTGACCGACAACAGCCGCGGTCCTCCCGCGTGAGGGATCTGCCCCAGTCCCTTCTTCAGGATCAAACTCGCTTCCGCATCGAACCGATTGGTGCGGCGACCTTGGGCGGAGTTCGTCAACTCGATGTAGTCAGCCGCCGGATCGTAGCCTCGCAGACTCAGCTTGAACCCACCCCGCCCGCTGGGAATGCCATGACAAGCACCCGCATTGCAACCAGCGACATTGAGCGCCGCGATGAACTCATGCCGGAAGCTGACAGGCTGCGGTTTATCGAAGTCTGTGACGATGATCGGCACGCGCGCCGTCCGCTCTCCGGCCTGAATCACCAACGCCGTCTCGCCCGCCCTTTGAGGACGCAGCAATCCACCGCGGCTGACTTTCACGAGGTCGGGCGATTCCACCTGCAGTTCGCAGAAGTGCGTCAAGTCTCGCTCGCTGCCGTCGCTGTATCGTCCGGTCACCAGAATCTGTTGCATGGCGCGCGGCCCGGCCAGCCGGATCGTTTCGGGCTGAACCACCAGAGAAACCGGATGGCCAACGTAGGCGGCCTTGTCGGCTTGCTTCTCGGGTGAGTCGGCGGCCAGAGCGAGGGCCGTCACAAACCAAGCGATTACGAATACGAGCTTGCTCGTCAGATGCTTCATTGCGCATTCCTGCTCGGGCGCAAGAGAATCCGCCGGAGTCAATTCTCATTAGCCGATTACTGCATCTCCGGCGCGTGATGGCCACGAAAACGATGGTAATCGTCGATGGAAGTTGCGTCGAGCGACGAACGGAAGAGTGAGTGTCACCGTCAAGGTCTGTGCGATCCGCGACAACCGCAACGATCACGCACATCGACGGCCAGCTCGTCCCGCTGTTTCATCTCCGCCTCCAAAAATGGGACGAGCATTTCGCTGTCGAGGGAGATCGGATCGTTGGCCTGACTCCGATCGGCTGCGGCATGCAGTCTGCGGCAAGGATTGATCGAACTGATCTTGCTGCTTAACGTGTCGATCAACATTGAACATTCTGCCGCGAAACATCGAACTCGGTCACTCTAGCGGTATTTCCGCGACATCCAGCACTTGCTTGCAGTATGCAGTAACTGCGGCGGTGGCGGCGTCCGTGCGATGCTGTCCGCGTGAGTTGACTCAAAGGTCAGAAAATGGCCGACAAGGTGCAGGACGCGACCTATCTAACGCCGTTGCTTGTCGATCCCGGTCAGCTAAGCCGGGAGGCAGTCCGTCGTCGAAAAGCATTCGACGAAAAGAGCGTGTCGCAGGATGAGATTTCCGATCACGAGACCGACGGTTGGAAAGTTGACAAGACGCTGAAGAGAAAGACGCGTGTCAAAAGGGAGAAAGAACTCGACGAACGCCTCGAAAATCGTTTTTGGTCGATCCTGTTTCGCATGGGCTATCCCGAAATGAACCAGGGGAGATCGTTCACGATTCTCATCCAGCGAAAAGGTGCTGAGCCTCTTCGGAAACAAATCGATGTTTTCGCGAAAGATGATGAAACGGTGATCGTCGCCGAGTGCAAAGCCTCCGCAAAAGTCACCAAACGCAGCCTGCAAAAAGACATTGAGGAATTTGCCAATCTGAAAGGCCCGGTCGCCGCTGCCATTCACGCCCATTACGGCTCGGAATTCAAACCCAAGATTATTTGGCTATTCGTGACCGAGAATATCGTGTGGTCCAAGCCTGACAAAGAGCGGGCAATTGGGGAAAAGATTCGTGTCATCACCGAACGTGAGTTGCGGTATTACGGACAGATCGCGGAACACTTGAAGGCCGCAGCCAGATACCAATTCCTTGCGGAGTTCCTAAAGGACCAGGTAATTCCGGAAATGACCGGTAAGACAGTGCCAGCGATCCGAGGGAAGCTCGGCGGCAAGCGGTTTTACTGTTTTGTGTCGCGCCCGCGCGATCTCCTGAAGATTGCGTTTGTGAATCACCGGTCTCTCAATGACCCAGAGAGTGCGCCCACATACCAGCGACTCATTGCGAAGTCACGGCTCCGCGAAATCGGAAAGTACATTTCAAAAGGCGGCTTCTTTCCGACAAACCTGTTGGTCAATTTCACCCGTGAGGTCCGCTTTGACAAAATCGAGCATGACGAGACCACAGACGTAACTCACGGCCGACTGTACCTCCCCGATCGTTATCGTTCTGCATGGGTGATCGACGGACAGCATCGGCTTTACGGCTTCTCGTCGGCGCACGATAAGTTTCTGGATCAAAACATTATCGTCGTGGCATTTGAACGTCTTCATAAACACGAAGAAGCCAACCTATTTGTCACGATCAACCACGAACAAAAGACGGTACCAAAGCATTTGCTTGATGACCTGGAGGGAGAATTGAAGTGGGGATCCGTGGTGCCGAGTGAACGGATCGGGGCAATCGCCGCGCGGCTCATTAACCATCTCAACGCGGACATCGGCGAAGCCTTCCACAATCGTGTGACGCAACAGGGAATCGCATCCACAAACAAAATGTGCCTCACGATCCCTGCTGTAAAGGACGCGCTCCGGCGATCCGGACTTCAGGACCGCGCGATGCGCAACGCCAAAGCATCGCGGATTATTGCCTCGTGCAAATCACCGATTGGATGCTCACGCTCTGCGTCTCCAACGGCTTTCGCACCGACCGCGACTCGAAATAGGACGGCACCACCATCGCGTAGTTGGTTACCGAATGGATAGCTCGACCGACTTTTTGTCACAATCCACAGAGGTCATGTCCTGTCTTTCCCCCGAACGGTGCTCGAATCGTGACGCTCGACAGTCACCCACGTACTTGGCGCGACTCAGTGCTCGACGCACTCGTCCGTGTTGCTCGGCGCAACTTGGCCGGTACGGTTGATCGACGGGGACTTATTGCCGAAGAACTCGACACAATCGTTTCTGAAACTCGTTCAGAGGGAGCAACCTCGTCATATACGATGAGTCGCATCCTTCAAGAGCTTCGCGACGAAGGGGTGATTGAGTTCTTAGGTGGCGGCAGATATCGCCTGATCCAAACGCCGATCCACATCGAGACATCCGATCTATCCGATACCGAAATTGATCTCGCAATCGAACAGCGACTGCTACGGCTTGGCGTTGTCGAAACAGGAGAACAGACTGCGATCACACGACGACGACGAGGACAAGATCGCGTGAGAGCGCTCACGTTGCGTAATTACAAAACGCAGTGCGCTGTTTGCGATGTTCGTGATCCTTCTCTGCTCGTCGCCAGCCATATCCAGCCGTGGGCTACGGCACCCGACGCTCGTGGAGACCTTTCCAACATCTTGTGTCTTTGTCGCTTTCACGATGCGCTTTTCGAGCTTGGTTATTGGTCTCTGAAAGAACGCCATGTTCCAATCATTCGTGGAGATTTGAGAAGCGCAACAATCCGACTCTTACTACCGGACAATCTCGCGTTTCGCCATCCCACCATTCACAGACCGGCTGAATTCCATTTGCGAGTTCACCGGCTTGAGCATGGCTTCGACAAGTAACTCATTGTGTTGCGGTTTGTAAGCGCGACCGAAAATGGGCTGTTCTCGAAAACTTTGAAAGGATCGAGCGAAAATCCGCACTGCTCAGTTCACGGACTGCAACGCCTCGCTCGCCCTTTGAAAGTGAACGCGATCGGGGAATCGCGGTGAAGATTTGTGGCCGTACGGAACGTTGTATTGGCCTTGGTGATTTACCCGGAAGATTCCGTTAAAGCACGTTCGATTGAGATACAAGAAGCGTGCCGCTTGCGCACGCGACGCACGTGATCCGATTTCGTTGTATTGGGCGCGAATCCGATAATAGTAGTCGGCGCAGTCATTCGAGGCGTGAGACGCAAGTAATGCGGCGACCATTTCAGGCGCATTTCGTACGTGTGAATAGCAATTGATTAAGTCCGGGTTGGAGTCAGCAAGACACGCACGCGCCGGACGTAACGCAAAAAAAACGCTCCCGCCCCCGACGAAGGGCTCCCAGTAAAGCGGCCTCCTCGCACGCGGCGGAACTAACGCTATTAGTGATGCGGTCGCGTGCTGCTTGCCTCCCGCCCATCTCAAGAGCGGCAAGAGACGGTCATCGTGATCGTCGGTTGATCGCTTGGAATCAGATTTAGGCCGCGAGGTCACAGGTGAAATACTCCGTTTTCGACGAGCATCGCGACGAAGTGAGACGATTTTCCGTGACACGGTTTTGGGTGGTCTCACGTCGCAACTACATTCAAAGACCACAATACTGGAGTCTGTTGGTGAGACTCAGTTAAGGTTGGCAGAAGGTTACTCGGCTTCCCCGCGGTTGGTGGGCGCTGGGTTCGGGATAAAACAGGCAGGGTGCCCAGCAAGGAATAGACACCACGCGCCGATTGCCACCACTGCGATTCCCGTCGATTACGGCAACCCCAGCAGCGATCGCACTGCTTGCCGGACACGCTCGGCCCAACGCAGTGCGGACGTGGCCTGACGTTTGGTTGACCAGTTGCCGGGATATCGCGTATCGACTGCGAAGTCCGTCAGGAATAGCAATCCGCGGCGCAGTGATCGCAGCGTTGGATGGGACGGGAGCAACAGGCTCAGGAGATGCTCCAGATCATGCGTTTTCGGGATATGTTGGCCAAGTTCCTCAAGCAGTGCTTTCAAGTATTTCTCAGCCGATTGTTGACACAGAAAACACACCTGGTCATGAAACGGCTCGTTTACGTTTTTGATCGTTGCGGCGAGGCGGCAATCGTTTTCGGCTTTTCGCAGCCACTCCCGAGTTGCTTTTTTCATACAGGAGGATTCCTTTCGTCACAATCTCAGAGTGAAACGATTCCCCTTCCTCAAGCCGCCAGCGAAGGTTTCTGGGAGTTCGCACGATGAGGTCCATCGGAAACGGAGCGGGAAGCTTCCAGCGAATCCGCACGGCTTGATCGTGCTGGTTGCGTGCGTCCATCACCACGAGCAGATCGACGTCGCTGTCGGCGGTTGGCGTTCCGTAGGCGTGCGAGCCAAACAGGATGATTTGATCGGGATCGAATTGCTCGGCGACTTGTCGCGCATAGCGGCGGATCGCGCGCAGAGTCACATCGGTCCCCCACAGCGTGCGGAGCGGTTTCACGGCGACAGATTGACGAGCGTTGCGCGACATGGCGTGAGTCTAACCCGCTCCAACGATCACGACCAAGTGACAAATCGGCGCGGCAGCGCGAAACTCGCCCGAGCACCTCGCGGGGAAAACACCGCTCGATGCAGTCGTCACCAATTCCGAACTCGCCGGGCACTACAGATTGATTTCGAACCCCTTGCGGCTTTCACGCGAGAGGAACGAGTTCGCCTGAGCGTCTCCGACGATTTCCCGCTTCACGGGATCCCACTTGAGTTCGCGGCCTAGACGCATCGCGATGTTGGAGAGGTGGCAGATTTCGAGCATGCGGTTGTGCGACCAGACATCGGAGATCGGTTGCTTCCGGGCCTTCATCCCTTCGATGAAGTTGGCGGTGTGATTCGCGCTGACCTTGCCGCCGTAGACCTTTTCGATCGCCCCTTCCGGCAGAGGTTTGTCCTTCAGGTCTTCCACCGGCTTGCCGGTGAGCTTGCCGCGGTTGACGAAGAACCGACCTTCCGTTCCCTCGAACAGAATGCCGTTGTCCCCTTCGCTGGTGATGATCAGCTCCACGTCGTTGGGCATGTCGGCGCGAATGGTGAATTGAGTCGCCGCGTTGTACCGATCGGCGACCGTGGGGTTTCCGTCCTTGTACTCGACCGGCAACTTGTAATCGACGGGCGTGACTTTGCTCGGCCCGGTATCGGTGGCACCGAGCGCCCAGCATGTAATGTCGACGTGATGGGCTCCCCAGTCGGTGAGCTTTCCGCCGGAGTACTCGTGCCAATTGCGGAACGAATAGTGGCAATTGCTGTAGAGCGGCACGCCGCCGCCGTAACCTTTTCGCAGTTCCGGCAAAGCCCGATACGGAACCTTGGGTGCCGGACCAAGCCAGAAATCCCAATCAAGCTGTTCGGGAACAGCCACTTCCGGAATGACCGCTGAAGCCTCCATGCGGTCGATGCCGCACGTCACCTTTTTCACCGTGCCGATGCGGCCGTCTCGGATGAGAGCGATCGCTTTCAGGAAGCGCAAGTCAATCTCGGTTCGCTGCATCGTGCCGACCTGAAACACCCGGCCGGTCTGCTTGACGATCTTCTCAATCAGTTTGCCTTCGTCGATCGTCAACGTGAGCGGCTTCTCGCAGTAGACGTCTTTGCCTGCGAGCATCGCTTCGACCGCGATCTTCGTGTGCCAGTGGTCGGGAGTGGCGATCATCACCGCGTCGATGTCTTTCCGATCGAGGATCTTGCGGTAGTCCTTGTAAGCATCGGGCTTCTTGCCCTGACTCTTCTCCACCTTGGCGACGTTCTCCGCCAGCACGTTCGCATCGACATCGGCCAAAGCGGCGAAATCGGCGTGGCCGAATGACTTGCTGGTGATCGTCCAGCCTTGATTGCGCAGGCCGATGGTTGCAAACACCGGCCGCTCGCTCGGCGATTGATAACCGAAAGCTCGGTTGGCCGACGGGAGCAGAATACTTGCGGCTCCCGCAGCGGCGATGCCGTGAAGAAACTGGCGACGCGAAGTTTGTTGAGAGGTTGGCATGGGTTGAAATCCTTCTGAAAGAAAGTTTTATGAGCCGGCACGCGCTAGCGTCCGGTTCGGAATGTCGATTGGCTCTTGAACCGGACGCTAGCGCGTTCCGGCTGATGGTCTGAGGTGTGTCCTCGCTATGGTTTCGGTTTCTCGACGGTCAGTTTGCGGCGATAGATCTTCGTGCCGTGTGCGATGTAAAGCGTGCTGTGATCTACTCCGCCGACGATGCAGGTTGTCAGAGGTTGATCCTTATCGACCTTTGGCAGCACTCCGCAGGGGCGGCCGGTCGGGTCGAAGACTTGCACGCCGAGTTCGCTCGTCACATAGAAGCGACCGACCTTGTCGACCGCCATGCCATCGCCTTTCGAGTTCTGGATGTATGGGGGCGGCTCGTTGAACTTGAACTCGCCTTTCGGGTCGATCGGCAGACGCATCGGCATCGTCGGCATCTTGGCGTCGAGCACTCCGCCCGTGTTGACTCGGAACGTCCAAGTGTGAGTTCCGCCGTAATCCGAGACTGCCAGCGTGCCGCCGTCGGGTGAGAGCGCGATGCCGTTCGGCTTGCTGATGCCGGTGTCGACGGCTTTGACTTCGCCGGTTTGCGGATTGATCCGCGTGACCTGCTGCGCTCCGGTTTCCGTGATGAGGATGAAGCCGTCGGTCGTGACGGCGAGATCGTTCGGTTTCACTCCTTCTGCAACGACCTTCACTTCGCCGCTCGTCGGATTGATCGAGATGACGCGGCTCTTCGCTCCCTGACAGCCATAGAGCAGCGAGCCATCGGGATTGAATTCGAGACCACTCACGGACTCTTTGCAGATCTCCTTGCGAGTGCCGTCCGTCCCAATGCGGACGACGGACGGTGCCTTCATGTCGCAGAAGTAAACGTTTCCAGCTTTGTCCGCGCACAGTGCGTCCGCAAAGCCGAGCCCATCGGCGACGACTTCCCAGGACTCGCCGCGAATCAGCAAGTTGAGCAGCGTCAGATCGCCGCCGAGGTCGCCTCGTGTATCCAGCGCGGGTGCGTGAGCGTCCTTCCGCCACAGCCACTTCATCGCATCCGGGAATCGCGCGCCCCCAAAGTCGGCGTTGTGCGCGTACCCTTCCGCCCAGTCGAAGCGCACGTCGTAGCCCGAATACTTGAGAGCCGACGCCATTTGCTGATTCGCCCACGGCCAGCTTCCGGCCACGTTATCGACGTCGCCGCCGGTGTCTGCCATGTAGACGCGAATGGGCTTCGGTTCGGTCTTGCGGACCAGCGACGGATAAACGTTGCCGCCTCGCAAATTCGTGAAGCTGCCAACGCTGGAATAGACCTTGCGGAAGAAGTCAGTCCGCTCCCAGGCCGCGGTGAAAGCGCAGATCGCACCCGAGCTGGAACCGCCGATCGCGTGCATCTCGGGATCGTCCGAGATCGAGTATTTCTTGCGGACCTCCGGGATGATCTCTTCCAGCAGAAAGCGGACGTAGCGATCACCGAGGCCGTCATATTCCAGGCTGCGATTGGAGTGCTTGCCTTTCTCACGCGGCTTCGATTTCTCGTGCCCCGGATTGATGAAGACCGCGATCGTCGGCGGCATGTCTCCGCGAGCGATCAGATTGTCGAAGACCGTCGGCACGCGCCAGCGACCATTGACGTTCTTCATCCCCTCGCCGTCTTGAAACACCATCAACGCGGCGGGCTTGTCGGCCTTGTATTGAGCGGGCACATAGACCGACCAATCGCGGATCGTGCCGGCGAAGATCTTCGATTCCCATTCAGGCATCTGCTCGACGGTCCCCTTCGGCACGCCCTCCTTCGCGACCGCGTCGGGATGCGGTTCCCAAGCGGGCTTGGTTTCGACGATCGGGAGGTTCGTGCTCTCGGCCTTGTCGTCCCACAGCCACTTCAGAGCCGTTGGCAGCGCCTCGCCGCCCCACTGGCCGCTGTGTCCGCCTTCGGTCATCTCCAGTTTGTACTTGTAGCCCGCGAATTGCAGAGCGGCCGCGAGATCCTGATTGCCGAGCGGCCAGTTGCCATGCAGGTTATTGAGATCCTCGCGACCATCCTGCAGATAGACCTTGATGGCCTTCGGCTTGTCTTTCGTCTTACGCACCAGACCCGGATAGGCCCAACCGCCGCGAATGTTCGTGAAGCTGCCGATGTGGCTGAGCACCTTTCCGAATTGATCCGGCTTCTCCCACGCCACCGTGAAAGCACAGATACCGCTCGAAGAGATGCCACAAACGGCTCGCTTGGCCGGATCGCTCGACACGTTCAGCCCCTTCAGCGCGACGGGGAGGAATTCGTCGACCAGAAAGTTCGCGTACCGGTCGCCGAGCGAGTCGTATTCGAACGAGCGATTGCTGCGATCCTTCGCCACCGGAGCGTTTGCCGCAACCGTCCCCGGATTCACGAACACCGCGATCGTAACCGGCATCGCCTTCTGATGAATCAAATTGTCGAAGACGACGGGGACTCGAAACGAACTCTTTGTGTTGGCATAGCCGCTGCCATCCATGAAGACCATCAGAGCAGCAGGCTCATCAGCCTTGTACTGAGCCGGCACATACACGCTGTAGTCACGCCGCGTGCCTGGAAAGAGGCGGCTCTCGCTGAACTGTCCCGCTGTGATCTTCCCCTGCGGAACGCCGGCCTGAACGACTCGATCCGGATGCTCTTGCCCCTCTGCTCGAACAACCAGAGAGGACACCACGAAACACAGACAGATCAAACCTTGCTTGAGAGACTTCATCACCGGACTCCGACTTGTGAGTGGGTTATTGCACTCGTTCTGTTCAACGAATGTCCTTTGCTTGGGCGAAAGCATTGTTTGGAGACTGGAACAACGCAACGGTCGGCAGCGCTGCGTCACAAGCGAGCGGCATCGCCCAAGGCGTGCGCTGACCTTCCCTAATCGCGTTGGTTGTCCGCGCGATCGACTCCGCCGTTCAGGACGTGATCGACGCCTCCCGGAATCTCAATGCGGTGACGTCGAGCCAGGGAGTGATTCCTGAACGCGGGGTCGAGGCTACGGTCGGTTCTCGTTGGCGGGGCCGCACCCGAAGTGAGCTTCGAACCGGCGAGTCAGTTCGTCGAGCTTGTGATTGATCTCGGCGATCTGTCCCACTTTGCGATCTGCTTCGCAGCGGCTGAGCCGTTGCTTGGAGAAGTGCCAGAAATAACCGATTGCCACGCCGGCAATGAGCAGTCCGTTTGGAATTGCGAGCGGCCAGCCATCCAGGCGAACGTGCCAACGCATCGCGATCACGGCCAACACACACATGCTGGTCAGGCTCAATCCCAACAAGGTCAGGCTGGCAAACAACGCTCGACGTTCCCAGCGGAACGCCGTCAGATAGGCTTGTTCGAGTTTCATGCGATACTCCTGATATTTGTCTTCGGGGACGAGTGGTTCCTGTGACAGCAGGGCCTGCCGAAATGTTTCACGTTGTGGCTCAGGCATGATTCAACTCCTCGATCTGGTGACGCAGTAGTCGTTGAGCATGATGGAGTCGCGACTTCACCGTCCCGATGGGGCATCCGACGACTTGCGACACCTCTTCCAACGACACCTCTTCCAACGACATGTCTTCCAAAAAACGCAGTGTCAGAACTTCGCGACGAGCGGCGGACAAGAGGCCCAGCGCGTGGTGAATGAGTTCGATGTTCTCGTTCGTGAAGCCCGGTTCAATTTGATCCGCTGGTTCCTCGGGCAAGGACTCGGCGATGTTGGCGAGCACCTCGCGTTCTCGTTGCCGACCGCGCACCGCATCGACCGCCTTGTCGCGAGCGATCCGGTACAGCCAGACTCGAAACGCCTCGGCCGATTGCAGCGAGGGCAACCGCTTGATGACTGTCAGCCAGACATCCTGCAACACGTCGAGCGACCGATCTTCCTCACCCAAAATCCGCCGGATGAAGTACAGCAACCGCCGCTCATACGCATCAACGAGCGTCCGAAATGCTTCGGCCTGCCCCTGTTGAGCCTCCCGCACCAGCAGCAGTTCGCGCAAGCGATCCAAGTCTCGGTGCGAGTCGTTCATTCCGTCTCGATTTCCTCCCAGCGACCATCATGCCGACCCACAGAAGCCGGTTCGCCGAACAGAAACGTTCAATCGCTTCCGGAGATTTCGGGGTTTGATGGCTCTGAATTTTGCGAGCGTTGTTTGTTGAGTATGCTACAGTCGCCAGCGTGATGTTGAGGCGGTCATCGCGAACTGAGGCCGCCAGAATGAGGGGGACTTGCCAATGTCCGATCGCAGCCGACCCATCGAATTGTCCGAAGTTGCCAAGCGGCTACGTCCGCTCGGACAACGACCAGCCATTCGACGTCTGGACGTGTTTGGCTCCGTGGCATGTGGCACCGCGACCGTTGGCAGTGATGTGGATTTGCTGGTGACGCTCGACCCCGCTCGCGATGTCAGCACGGACGAACTGCTGGACATGGCGGGTGAGGCGGAAGAATTGGCCGGAGCGCGGGTGGATTTTGTGCTGCGTCATTCGCTGGACAAGTCGGCGAATCCCGAGACGCGGCGGCATATCTTGGAAACGGCGGTCTGCATCTATGGAAGCTGACCAACTCCGTCGCCTGAGAGACATCTTGAATGCGGCTCGTTTGATCGTGAGCTATGTTCGCGATGTATCGTCGGCAGAGTTCCCTGCGAATATCGAAAAACAAGACGCGATCATTCGGCGAATCGAAATCATCGGCGAAGCCACGGCCCATCTGACCGAAGCGACTCGGACCGCGATCCCCGAACTTCCCTTCCGGAAGATGCGCGGCATGAGAAACATCGTGGCCCACGACTATGCGAACGTGGATGTCACCGTCATTTGGGATGTGGCCACAATCCATGCTCCGCAACTGATCGCAGTCCTGGAGCCGTTCCTGGCTGGCTTCGATTCCGTACCAACTCAAGCCTGACGTGGCGAAGCCCCA
>CAMDPK010000177.1 GCA_945904015.1 Candidatus Kuenenia stuttgartensis
AACTCACCGCGATACTCAACGGGAGCTTCCGGTTTTGGATCCCACATGTCCTGATGAGCAGGCCCGCCGCGCATCCAGAGAATGATGACGTTGTTCTTGCGAGTCGCTCCGTTGTTCGCCGCCTCACCGCGAAGCACATCCGTCAGCGACAGTCCACCCGCCGCAAAGCCCAACGCTCCGGCTTTCAAAAAGCTGCGGCGGTTGAGCAGCGTGCGTTGAAACTCGGAGCAACCGACGCGATTCGTTGCGGCCATGAACGTGTCCTCAAGACAACGGTGGGCGAAAAACGAGGCGGGGACAACTGGCAGGAGTGCAATTAGTATCGGGAAAAACGGTTCGCATCAAGCAGGCTCGATGCCGGAGCGGTCATTTTCATAGAGCAATTCTCCGAGTGTGCGGATCGTTCGGCTGTTCGGTAGAGTGGAGCCATGCAATCCACGAGCGCGATGACACCGACCGAAACTCTCATTGCTGATGCCGAGCGGCAGCGACGATTGCTTCGTCGGGCTTGTTGGACGGGCGTTGTATTTTCTGTCGTTGCGATCCTCTTCGCGATCGGACATCCCCTCTACGTCCGGTGGCAACTACGGCAACACGGCTGGCAGTTTGACAGCATGACGCGCCGGCATGGACTTCCAGAATGGGCTCCTCAATGGGCCGACCCTTGGTTTGGCAAGATTGAGGAAGCTCATTTGACCGGTAAATCGTTGAGTGTCAGCGACCTCGAAAAGCTGCGGCGATTTCCCGACCTTGCATGGATCATTCTCGAATTGACCGACGCTTCCGAACCGGAGTTAGCCGCGTTGTCGCAGCTACCTGAAATCCAAAAACTCGACTTTCACTACGTTCAATTGGAACCCGCCGGGCTGCGTCATTTAGCGAAACTTCCGAAGTTAGTGACTATCGAGTTTCGCGATATGAACTTGAACGATGCTGTTCTCGACAATCTTGCGGCGTGTCATCAGTTGCAGAGTCTGGACATGTATCGAACGACGTTTCCAGACGAGAGCTTGCGGCATCTCGCGCGGTTGCCCCTTCTCTCACGATTGGAACTGAGCCCGTGCAGCATCACGAATCTCGGATTGGAGCACATCGCCAACTGCGGCAGCCTCACGCATCTCCAACTGGCTCACAATCACATCACGGACGCAGGCGTCCCCGCGTTCTCGCGTCTAAGTCGTCTCAAGTCGCTGGTCTTGGACACCTGCGGTGTGTCTGATGTCGGCGCGAGACAGTTGGCGGACGATTGCCCGGAGTTGAAGTACTTGCTCATCCGCAATGTTCCGATGACTGATGCTGCGTTGCACGAATTCGCTCGTCTTCCCAAGCTTCGCCGCCTGGATATTCACGACATTCCTATCACTGACGATGGATTCCGAGCACTGATGGGTTGCCCGACGCTCGAATCCGTGAACGCGAAGAACACCAAGTTGACAATGACTTCTGCAACCTGGGGGCGTCGTGGAAAGCCACCCTTGGAACTTGAGGTCGAATGATCGCTGTTGAATCGAGGACTCATCGCGTGTCGAACGTGCTGGATGAAATCGTCGCTGACAAGCGAATCGAAATTGCGGAAGCGAAACAGCGAAGGCCCGCCGCTGTTTTGGAGTCGGAATTGAAGTCAGCGCTGCCGGCTCGTGACTTCGTCGCCGCGTTGCAGTTGTCCGCCGAGCGAATTGGCATCGGCCTGATTGCCGAGGTGAAGAAGGCGTCGCCGTCGGCCGGGTTGATTCGGGCGGATTTTCGTTTTGATCCCGTCGCCATCGCCAAGACCTACGAAGCCAACGGAGCCGCGTGCATCAGTTGCCTGACCGACGAGAAGTATTTTCAAGGCCGGCTCGAATACCTGGTCGCGATCAAGCAGGCAGTTTCGCTGCCGGTGCTGCGGAAGGATTTCATCGTTGATCGCTATCAAGTGCTCGAAGCTCGCGCGGCGGGGGCGGATGCGATTCTGCTGATCGCCGAGTGTCTCGACGACTGCCACCTGCGCGACCTCTATTTCTATGCCAGCAAACTCGGCATGGAATGCTTGATCGAGCTGTACGAACCGGACAACCTCGACCGAGTGCTCAAGCTGCAACCGCCGCTGGTCGGCGTCAACAATCGTAACTTGAAGACGATGATCACGGACCTCGATCAAACGATTCGGCTGGCTCCGCGCATCGCCGCTCAATCGCTGCTCGTCGCCGAGAGCGGCATCCGCACGCGAGCCGATGTCGAACGCCTGATCGCCGCCGGCTGCCGAGCGATTCTCGTCGGCGAATCGCTGATGCGCTCCGCCGACATCGGCGCGAGCGTGCGCGAGTTGCTCGGAAAGTAGGATGGCCGCCCTCGGCCGTCTTGCCTCCAAACGGGACGGCCGAGGGCGGCCATCCTACGTCTCGCGTCGCCAGATCGTCCCTTCCGGACGATCTTCGAGCGTGACCTTCAGCTCGGTCAGCCCTTTGCGGACTTTGTCGGCGATCTCGAATTGCTTGGCTTTACGAGCTTCCGCTCGCAGCGAGATCAGCAGTTGCATCAGGCTGTTGACGAACTCGTCGTCGGCTCTGCCTGCGGACTTCTTTTCGAGCGGTTTGCGGAACACACCGAGAATGTTGGCCAGCTCTTTGAAAAGCATGACGCCGCGAAGCAGCGCGGCTTGAGCCGCTGCGTTCGAGCGGCCTTCGCCTTCCAGTTTTTGATCGGTGATGAAACTGTTGAGCGTCTTGCGGAGATCGAAAAGCGCGGCGGTCGCGGCTCCGGTGTTGAAGTCGTCGTCCATCGCATCAAGGAAACGTATTCGAAGCGCGGCGAGTTCCGCCTTGTAGTCCGGCCACACGGTAGGTTGGGACACTGTCCCGACCTGGGCGCTGGTCGGGACGGAGTCCCAACCTACGAAAGCCGCATCCGACTCGGTGCGTGTCGCCGGAACGGGCAGCGAATAAAAATCTTTCCCGGTCGCGCGACCGAACGATTCGATCAGCCGATAAAAGCCGTCGATGCTTTTTTCGGTTTCCGCCAGGCGGTCGTCGCCGAAATCGACCGGGCTGCGATAGTGCGTTGCCATCAGGAAGAAGCGGACGGTTTCCGGATCGAACTTCGCGAAGACCGCCGTCTTCACCGATTCGGCTCCCTTCGAGCCAGCCAGCTTCTGCTCTTCTTGAGCCTGCTTCTCGGCCAGCATGTCGGCGGAATCGCCGTGCCGGCTGTGATCGCCGCCGATCTTGCCGCCGGCTCCGCTCTTTCGCAGCAGGCCGTTGTGCAGCCAGTAGCGAGCGAACGGCTTGCCGGTGCAGGACTCCGACTGAGCGAGTTCGTTCTCGTGATGCGGGAACATCAGATCGAGACCGCCGCCGTGAATGTCGATCGTGTCGCCGAGCAGCTTGCGAGCCATCGCGGAACACTCGATGTGCCAGCCGGGCCGACCCGGTCCCCACGGGCTGTCCCACGCCGGTTCGCCCGGCTTCGAGCCTTTCCACAACGCGAAGTCGGCCGGATTGTGCTTGCCGTCGCGAGTCTCCGCGCGCGTGCCGGCCAGCATCTCGGTCAGGTTGCGGCCGCTGAGCTTGCCGTAGTCGGCGTCCTTCGTGCATTCAAAATAGACGTCGCCGTTGAGCGGGTACGCGTAACCCTTCTCGATCAGTCCGGCGATGATCTCCTGCATCTCCTGGATGTACTGCGTCGCGTAGGGCATGTGATCGATGCCATCCACGCCGAGCGTCCGCAGGTTGTCGAGATAATCCTCGGTCATCTTCCGAGCCAACGCCTCGACGGTCGTCCCCAGTTCGTTGGCCTTCACGATGAGCTTGTCGTCCACGTCGGTGATGTTGACGACCCACGTCACCTGATACCCGGAGTACGCCAGATACCGCTTGATCGTGTCGAAGATGACCGGCCCGACCATGTGCCCAATGTGAGCCGGCTTATAAACCGTCGGCCCGCACAGATACATCGAGACCTTCCCCGGCTCGACCGTTTGAAACTCTTCCTTCTGACGAGTCAGTGTGCTGTAGACGCGAATGGGCATGGTGTTTGGGAATCTGAGATTTGAGATTTCAAATTTGAAATGCCGACGGGTCGGCACAGCGGGAGAATCGTGCAAAGTGGCCGAGCGATTCAAGGCAACTTCGGATTGAAGACCAAGCCTCGTGGCTTAACGCGATCTCATGGAGCTGACGTACCACCCAAGAAAAGTACCGCCAACTGCGCCAACGACTCCCGCGACAAAACCAGCAATGAAACTCCCGACCCAGGAAGCACCATGAGGGCCGCCGGAATAGTCGATTGGAGCAATTGAAAACCCAAGGACAAATCCGCCAGTCATTCCGAGGACTGCACCGATCATCGCACCCAAAAGTTTGGTACGAGTTTTTCGATTCCGTACAATCAGAATCGCTATCACAAAGATGCTCGCTACGAACCCATTCAGAATAATGAGAACTTGTTCCATGTGTGGCTCCACGTCATGGCATTGACTTCCATCGCCATGCCATCATCCGCTTTATTGAACGATCAACACGACCGCATCGGCTGAGATCGCCTCTTGCCAACCGATCGGGCCGACCTTCTCGCCGGTTTTGGCTTTGACGTTCACTTGGCTGAGATCGCAGGTCTAGCGAGTATCGAATGGGTTCACCAGTGGCACGCCAGCGTGTCGAAAGTCGTTTGTATCGCGAGTGACGACCGTCAGGTCATGAGCGAGAGCGGTGGCGGCGATCAGGCTGTCTTTGATCGGCATGGCTAGGCCCTTCTTTTTCAGTCGAGCCAAGAGTTGTGCCCAAGCGGATGCGGTCTTGGCATCGAAATCGAGAAGTGGCAGACGCTTCATGCCCTCGTCAAACCAAAGCTGCAATCGAGTGCGACGACGGCTGGAAGGCAGGAGCAAGATTCCGTATTCCAGTTCGCCGAGCACGACCGAACTGATGCCCAACTCGGCTTCATTTTCTCGCAACCACCGGACAACGGATTCGTCAGGAGTCGGTTTCGTCGGCTCGCTCAGTACGTTGGCATCAACCAGAAACTTCACGGCGGCGACCTCGGAATCTCAAAGCGTGTCAGTGGACTCCGAAAGGATCGGTTCAAACCAACCTTTCGCCGGACAACTCAACAGCCAATCCACGAGACCCTCGTTCGACGAGGGCATCTGCTTTTTGAGCAAATACTGTCCGGCTTCCAATCGCTCAATGTCGAATCGCTGCCCCGCGCGGATGCGATCTTTCCGACGCAACTCGGCGGGCAACACGATTTGTCCACGGCTCATGACTTTGGTGTTCATGCCGAGCAGCCTACCACGCGAATGTTTCTCACGCCAACGCATTCTTGACACCGCCAAACGCTAAGTCCGTTCGATCAGCACGACCGCGTCGGCGTTGATCGCCTCTTGTCGGCCGATGGGGCCGACCTTCTCACCGGTTTTGGCTTTGACGTTCACTTGGCTGCGGTCGAGGCCGAGCAACTCGGCGACGCGAGCGGCGATGGCTGGTTTGTGAGCCGACAGCTTCGGGCGTTCGGCGTGGATCGTGCAGTCGAGGTTGACGATCTTCCAGCCGAGTTCGGTGAGTCGGCGTTGAGCCTCGCGGACGAAAAGGGCGGAGTCGGCGTTGTGCCACTGCGGGTCGGTGTTCGGGAACAGCTCGCCGATGTCGCCGAGTCCCGCCGCTCCGAGCAGCGCGTCGGTGATCGCGTGCAGCAGCACGTCGGCGTCGCTGTGGCCGTCGAGACCGAGATCGTGCTCGATCCGCACGCCGCCGAGAATCAGTGGCCGACCGGCGATCAGGCGGTGCGTGTCGTGGCCAAGGCCGACTCGAAAAGACATGCTTCACCTTGGATTGCTGCGGCCTGAGCCGCAGCTTTCTAGCACGCGCAAGTTGGTGGGAAATCTCGAATCGTCGAGACGGCAGTTTGGAAAGCTGCGGCTCAGGCCGCAGCACTCCAAAACCAAATCGGCGCGATGTTAGTTGTGCCGTGAAGGTGACTCAACGGGCGGGGCGCGGCATAATCCTCGGCCTCTCAAACCCAGGAGACCCATCATGGCGAAGACTTATCGAGCCGGAATCATCGGACGCACGGGCAAAGGGGATTACGGACACGGCGTCGACGTCGCGATCTCGAAGGTGCCCAACGTGGAGATCGTCGCTCTGGCCGACGAGAACGAAGCCGGCCGAGCTGCAGCGGCGAAGCGGACGAATCCAAAGGCGACCTACGCCAGCTACCGCGAGATGTTTGAGAAAGAAAAACTCGACATCGTCGCGATCTGTCCGCGTTGGATCGACCAGCATCGCGACATGATCGTCGCGGCGGCCGAGCATGGCTGCCACGTCTACATGGAGAAGCCGTTCTGCCGGACGCTCGCCGAGTGCGACGACGCGATGCGGCAGCTTGAGATGCGGCATCTCAAATTGGCGATCGCGCACATCAGCCAGTGGTCGCCGGTGCTCGACGTCGTGAAGTCGCTGATTCACTCCGACGAGATCGGCGAGGTGCTCGAACTGCGCGGCCGAGGCAAAGAGGACGCCGGCCGTGGCGGTGGCGAGGACTTGTGGGTGCTCGGCTCGCACATCTTCGGGCTGATGCGAGCGATCGCCGGCAACGCGACCAGTTGCTTCGCGACGGTCCTGCAAAAGAAGCACAAGGTCACGAAGGCCGACGTCGCCGAAGGGAACGAAGGGATCGGCCCGCTCGCCGGTGACGCGCTCGATGCGACGTACTCGTTCGCCAACAACATCACGGGCTACTTCGGATCGCATCGCGGAGCGGCCGGCAACCCGACGCGGTTCGCTCTGCAAATCTTCGGCAGCAAAGGAATCATCGAAACCGAGAGCGGCTACGGCGCGCGGACTCACATCCTGAAAGACAGCAGTTGGTCTCCCGGCCGCACGGGCAAGAAATGGGAACCGGTCACGTCAGCCGGCATCGGCAAGCCGGAGCCGCGGCAAGACTTGACCTACGAGGCCGGCCACATCGCCGCGATTGTTGATCTGATCGACTGCATCGAAAAGGATCGTCAAACGAGATGCTCGGCGGCCGACTCGCGGGCGATCATCGAAATGATCGCGGCCATCTTTGAATCACACCGCGTCGGCGGGCCGGTCGAATTGCCGCTGAAGACGCGAGTGAATCCATTGACGCTCCTGTAGCCCAGGCTCTTGTGGCCTGTCGGTTTAATCGCCTCTGGCCTTGTGCCAGTGGTTCCCGCGCTCTGCAGCTAGTCGTTGTCTTCGGAGAATCCCTAGCTGCAGAGCGCGGGAACCACCGAGATAAACTCGGTGGCGGACTAAATCGACCGACCCAAGAGGGTCGGGCTACGGGGCCGGGCTGCTCAGCCAGAGTTCCAGATATCCAGTGTCCGCGTCCGTTGAACTTGGCTTCTGCCACAGGCCGATGCCGAGTGCGACATCCGATTTTCCGTCGCCGTCGAAGTCGCCGGTGGTCAGGGTCGGATAACGGCCGGGTCCGCGTTTCCAAACGTGGAACTCGAACTTTCCCGGCGCGGTTTGTTCGAGCCACACGAGCGCAGGCGGAATTGAACTCTGCTGACGTTTCGCTTGCTTGTCCGTTCCCATCGGAACCAGCGTGCAAGCGACGATGTCGAGGTCGCCGTCGCCATCGAGATCCGCCGCTTCGGCACGGTGCGCTCCGGGAAGTTCGGCGAGCGTGTGCGACTCGAACTTCAACTCGCCAACGTTCTCCAGCCAAGTGACGCTGTGATACGGCTTGAGCGTCGGGCCATCCATCATGTCGCCGTTGGTCAGCAGCACATCGAGGTCTTGATCGCCATCGAAATCCAGCAACTGAAATCCAGAGTAGCCCCAATTGGGATGCGGCGCGCGAAAAAGTTCGCGCGGCACGAACGTTCCATCCGGTTGGTTGAGATACGCGACGAGCACCTCGTGTTCTTGAGCCAGCAGCGCAATCACGTCGAGGCGATTTTCTTCGTCGATGTCGGCGATTTCCAACTGCACGGCACCATGCCTTTCGTCGAGCGTCCGCACTGCAAACTGCGGCTCGACCGGTGCGCTCGATTTGCGAGTCGTATTCTCCAGCAGCAACACATGTCCGGTCGTTCGCCAACCGAACTCCGCGACGGCGAAATCGACATCGCCGTCGCCGTCGAAATCGAGTGACTTGAGATCGGCAACGCGGCCGAGATTGCTGGCGAGGCTGCGGTGCTCCCAACCGTCTTGCCGGCGAAGCAAATCGACGCTGCCGAGGTCGTGATCCATGGCCACGAATGTGCCGAGGTTGGCGACAACCAACTCGCTGCCACCAAGTTCGCTCAAGACCACCGGCTCCAGACGGCAGGGGTTTGACACTTGATCGCTGAGCAATCGCAGTTGTGGCTGGCGGTCGAGGGCGGTCGCTTCACAAATCCAGCCATTCCGCATGTCGCACGTCAGCAGTCGTGGCTCACCAAACGGCGCGGACAACAGCTTGACCTGCGAGACAAATGACACTTTTTCGGGATGCGGCGATCTCAGAATGACTCGGCGGAGTGGCGGAGTTTTTTCCGCAACGTCCACTCGGTCGGTCAGCGGCAATGAGTCGGGAGCGCGATCGACAAACCAGCGTTTGACCGCTCCCATTTCGAATCGCTTGGGGGCAATGACTTTCCCATAGCCAGGCATCGACACCATGCGAGGAATGGCCTCGTCCCAATCAGATTTCGTGAGTGTGCCTGGATCGGAAAACTGATGGCATTGCAGGCACAGCTTCTTGAGCAAGGCTTCATCGTCGGGCGAACTGATCGACTTGATCGCGTTCGTCGCGGGTGCGGCGACCGTTGGCGGCGGAGCCGATGCGGGCGATCCGCATCCAACCAACCACATCGTGGCGAGTATCACACCAGTGGCGAAAAACATTCGATTCATGCTGTCCCTTCGGGTCGAAATCATCGCGACGGATTGTAGAGACCAACGCGACTGAAGCGGATCGAGACGGCAACCCTCGTCAGACTCGCTTGTGCCGGCCCTGGATCGCTTGGACAATCCGTGCGGTTGTGGAAACAGATCATCCTCGACGAGGAGTTTGCCATGCGTCAGTTGTGGGTGTGTTTGGCAGCGATCGGATTCCTGGGCTGCGACGATTTCGACAAAGCTCTGAACGAGCCGGCACGACAAACCGTGACGACCCCAGCGGGAATCGCGACAGCGGGAGATGTCTCGGCCGCTCAGAATGCCACCGGAGGCGGAGCTGTTGCCGCGGCTGCAAACCCACAACCCGTAGCAGCACCCGACGCGAATGCACCCGCTGCTGTGCCTCCTCAACCCGCGGAACCCACTGCGGCAGTCATTGGCAAGACGACCAAAACACTCGTGGACCTCGCCGAAGCCAAGAAGAATCCCAAGATTGTCGAAGTCGAAAACAAGGTGACTGGCAGCGATCCGCTGACGGTCACTTTCAACGCCTATGTCTCGATCACCTCGCGAGCCAGCGTCCTGAATTTCAAACATCAGATGGACATTCTCAAAGCCACCAACGACGACAAATATCCGACGTTCAAAGAGGCTCAGAAGCTGATGAAGCAGCTCAACATCGAACTGGCCGCCACGCTGCCGCCGTATCAGTTGTATGCCTACGACGCCAAGACCGGAGGCATCGTTGTCGTGGAGGACAAGGCCGAAAAGATTCGCTTGTTCAAGCTCAACAACATTCCGCTCGAAGAGGCCGACAAGCCATTCGATACGCCGTAATCCGGTGAGCGATAAGTTCAAAGCCGACCATGAAAAAAACCCGGCGTCTGTTAGACGCCGGGCTTTTTTCATTTCGGATGAGACGTTCAAGTCAATTGTCCGTCTGGGTCTTCTTGGCGGTGGCCTTGGCGCTGGCCTTGGCGCTGGCCGGTGTGATTGCGTTGGAGGCGGTCGATGCACTCGCCGTAACGGCAATCGCGTTGGTTTGCAGAATCTCTTTCGATTCGTCGTTCTGGACGAACGCGACAACGTGCAGACGTTTCAGATCGAGCGGCTTGGCGGGGAAGTCGATCCCTTCGTCTTCCTCGTACTTCTTCAAATAGGTGGCGAGCGACGACTTCAGGTCGGCCAGCGGAATCGATTCTTTGATCGACAGTTTGCCGTCCTTGGGTTCGACGCCGGCGGGGCCACCGACCATGCGGCGGACAACCATCTCGTGACCGCGGACTCCGTTGCGGGCGAGGAAATGGACTTCGTCCTCGGCGATGACAATTCGCAAGCGAACGTCTTTGGCTTCATCGCCGAGTTGATCGAGACCGGTGACGTTGGCGAGGAGTTGCAGCGTGCCCTCGACGACTCTCGCTTTGACGTCGACTTGGACGGTCGCTTTGGAATCAAGCTGCTGATTGACCAAATTCTTCAGGCCGCGATAGATGTCTGGTGAGTTCGGCAGATAACCGCCGACGTTGTTGACCGGAGCACCATTGAGCACGACGGTTGGAGTTCCCTGACCGTGGTAGTAGTTCGAGAAACGGTCTTCGCTGTCGGAATTCGTCAGCGGATCGGGGCCGGGGATGTGCTGGTGGTATCGCAAGACGATCACCTGCGTCTTCGGGTAGGTGACTTCGAGTGCTCCGGTCGCGATGTCCGCTCCGACGCACGGCGGGCAGGACGAGCCGGTGAACAACTCGCACAAGACGAGCTTGTTCCCGGCGGGAGCTTCAGTGGACGGCTTGTCGGCGAACGCGACCACTCGTTTGCGATAGATCTCGTCTTTGAATTCGTCGAGGCCCTCGGTCTTGCCGTGTTTGGCTTCCCAAAGCTTCGCGAGCGTCGCGCTGGGTAGATCACGCTTCGGGCCGTTTGCCTTCTGCGCCCACTCGCGTTGCAAGAAGGCTTCCAGCATCGGCAGGCTGACAAGCTCAGCGAACATCGCGATCGCTTCGTCCGTCTGCTTGTCTTTCTCGAGATAGCGGGCGAGGCCGTACAGCACGGCCGGATCGAACGGGTTCTTGCCGCGCAGCTTCGTGAGGAAGCCGAACGCCTTCTCCGCGCGATCCGCATCGTCCGACTCGATGTACTTCAACGCCTGCACGGTGAGAATCCCCTCGCGGGCGGTCTTGAGTTGCTCTTTGAGATCCTTCAAGGATTCGTCCGTGATGGACTTGTCAGCCGTCGCGACGAACTTCAGTGAAAAATCGGGGTTGTATTTAGTCTGCGCCAAGATGATCCCGATGTTTCCCTGCAAGGTTTGTTGCAATCGTGAACCCCACATGGCCATCGCTTGATCGTAGTCGGCGATGAGTTGCTCGACGTCTTCCGGCGCGGCATCTTGAATCGCGGAGACCATGACGCTGGTTTCCCACGCCATCATCCCCAGCGGGCTTTGCGGACGATCGGCGACAAACTTGGCCAACGCCTTCAATGCCGCCTGTGGATCTTTCTGGCTGAACGCTTGGCTGAGTGCGCGAGCGTCGGTCGGTTCGGGAGACACGTTGTAGTCATCCAGCGCTTCGGCCTTCGTCGGCAGCAAGCGAGCCGGCAGACAGTTGCCGAACAGCGCGTTGCCGTAGACGACACCGTCTTTCAACGTCCCTTGGAAATCCAGCTTCGAACCGCCATCGATGTCGAACGTCAGCCGAATGGACTTGTTGTCGATTTCGGACGAGACCAACTTCGCGGGAGGCAGCACCTCGGTCGGAGCGGTCCATTTGGCGGTCAAGCGACCTTCGTCGTCCTTCGCGGCCGAGACCGCGACGATGCCCGTATGAAAATCAATGAACTGCTGCTCTTGGGCGGGGCGAGTCAGCACCAGGATCCAGCGTCCCGCCAAAGATTTTCGGGGAGCGCCTTCCTCGATCGGCGAATTCTTCGCCGAGTCTTTGAACGGATTTGTGTCATCAATTCCGGCGGAGGCTCGCGACTTGCCCGACTTGTCGGTGATGCGAGCCTTGCCCGAATCGTCATCGGCATCACCCGGATCGGGTGGTGCCAGCTTGAGACCGCCAGCGGCGTCGTCCGCCTCGGCCATGTTTTTCGCGGGGGCTTCGGGCTTTGAACACGCCAAGCTCGAGCACACCAAGACGATCCACAATGCGTTCCACCATCCTCGGGACATGCTTGGACCTCAATCAGAAGAGTCACGAAACCGCGGAGCAATCGGCCTCCTGCCAATCAGAAACGCTTGTCAACGAGGCTCCGCAGCGGGGCGGGATTGTAGCCATTTCGAGAAACGCCGGAAGACCGGGTTCCGCCCAAAGAATCCCTGCGATCGTTTCGACCGAAGGCCAGTTGCGGCCCCTCCCCTGCGCCCGCGTTGCCGAGGCTGTGATTCAGAGCTAGATGCCTTCAGTCCGTTTCGTGGCGGACGCGTCGCCCGAATTCCGAGAGAGCCTCGTCGTGACTCCCGCTGTCGAACCGCTGTCGCTCCGATTGCCGCGAGACCTCTTGGTTCTGCAACCGATGCAGGGGCATCTCGACTTGGAGGCAGTCTTGCTCGCGCCGGGTTTGCGATGCGTGATCGGCTCGGCGGAAAGTTGTGCCGTGCGGCTGGCGAAGTCGGCCCTCGTGCAGCCGAAACATTGCACCGTCGAAGTCGTCGGCCGGCAAACGATGCTGACCGACTGGATGCCTGAGGTGACTTGGCTGAATGACCGGCTCATCACCGAGTGCTGCGAATTGGTTTCCGGAGACCGCATCTCTGTCGGTCCGTTCGATTTTCGAGTGCGTCCCGCCTCCGCGGATGAATTGCTGTACGCCAAGCTGATCGAACGCGAACCCGGCGACGCGAACAAGGCCGACGATGTCTTGCGGCTCAAACGAGCCATCGAAAACTCCGGCCGGGACAAGTCCGCCGCTGTGACGGGAACCAGTGGTGAACCTGCTCTCGACCTATTCAGCGAGCTCCTTCGCGAGACCAGCGACGGATCGGACACGGACAGTCATGAACGACTGACACAACACATCTCGAAACTGCTCGGCGACCTGCAAAACCAGGTTGTTGCGTTGCAAGACAAGGAAGCCGAACTCAACGAGCAACTTCGGTCACAGCGAGAAGTGGCCGATCAAAAGCGAGTCGAACCACCAGCCAATGTCCCCGAGCCAGCCGCATTGACTCTGGCCGCACTCCCCGGAGCCGTCCGTCCGGAATACGAGCACGTCCTGCAGTTGCTCAAGTCGGAACGCGATCAGCTCGACCGAGAACGCTCGCAACTTGCCGACGAACAGGTTCAGTGGCAGGAGCAGCAGCGCGACTGGTCGCAGCGCCTGCAAACTCTGGAATTGCAGTTGGCGGATCTCGAAGCCCAACGGCAAGCGGTGCTCGAAGAACGAGACCTCTGCCGTACACTGGCTGCTGAACTGATGCGCGACGAAGCTCGCATGGCTGAATGGGAGGATCGACTCCGCCACGAAGAGCGGGAACTCAACACCCGCCGTGACGAATTGAGCCAACGCGTGCAAGGTTCTTCGGCGCAAGCCGAGAACTTGAATCGTCCCAAAGCCACGATCTCCGAATCTGCAGTCGCAACTTTTGCCGGTCCCGGATCGCCCGCCGCCGCCCGGTGGTCCGGCCATGCACCCACATCGGACGAGCCGAATGTCGCGGCTCACTCCGGCCGGCCGGTCCAAACGCTGCTGACCCTGGTCGCGTTTAGTTTGGCCACTCTATTTCTGTCCGGAAGGTTTGGAGACCAAGAGGTCTCCACAACCATTGGCTGGGCAACCGCGATCTTGGGTGCACTTTCGACCGTAGATTTGCTGCTCCGCCGTTGTTTTTCGACCAGCCGCTAAGAGTTTTGGGCTGATCCACCGAAGCCGGAGGGACTCTTGAGGCACTCTTCCGTGCCCAATATACTCCGCCCCCTTCGATTCTGGCGGATCTTGTCCGAGACGGTGGCTTCATGAAATTCTCCTTGGTAGATCGCATCATCGCTCTCGAAGCGGGGAAGTCGATCACGACCGTCAAGAACGTGTCGCTGGCTGAGGAATACCTTCAAGATCACTTCCCCGGATTTCCTGTTCTGCCAGGAGTGATGATGGTCGAGTCGCTGGTCCAGGCCAGCGCGTGGCTACTGCGGCACACGGAGGATTTTCGCTTCAGCACGATCACGCTCAAACAAGCTAAGGCTCTGAAGTTCAACAACTTCGTGACGCCCGGCAAGTCGCTGACCGTGACCTCGACGATCCACAAAATGGAAGCCACGGAATGCACCTTCAAAGGGGAAGGCACGGTCGATGGACAGTCGGCCGTGAGTGCTCGAATCGTCCTGCAAAAAATCAATCTCCGCGACCGCAATCCAGGTCTTGCCAAAACCGACGAAATGTTGGTGGCCCGGTTGCGGGAACAGTTTGCGCAGATTTGGAATGGCCCAACGGCCTGATCGTCCTCAAGCCGGTTGCCAAAGCGACCGAAAAGAAATCAGTTACTCCAGTGTCCGATTGAGGTTGAGCATGAGTTTGTCTGGCAAAGCGGCGTTGGTGACGGGTGGCAGCCGAGGCATTGGCAAAGCGATCGTGCAAACGCTCGCGCGGGCCGGAGCCAAGGTCGCGTTCGTCTACCATTCCAATTCCGCCGCCGCCGATGCACTGGTCAGCGAACTCAAAGCCGAAGGGCACGAGGTCGTTGGCTACCAAGCCGATGTCACCAGCAAGCCGGATGCCGACCGGATCGTCGAAGAGATCTGCGAAAAGTGGGGCGGCATCTATGTGCTGGTCAACAACGCCGGCATCATCAAAGACGGGCTACTGGCGACCATGACCGCTGAGAACTGGTCGGCCGTCATCAATACTAATCTCAACGGTGTCTTCAATTATTGCCAGGCGGTGACTCGGCCGATGATGTCGGCTCGTTCGGGACGGATCATCAACGTCTCCAGCGTGGCGGCGAACTTCGGCAACCCCGGCCAATCGAACTACGCGGCCAGCAAGGGAGGCATCGAAGGCTTCACTCGCTGTCTGGCCAACGAAGTCGGCCGCCGAGGGATCACCGTCAACGCAGTTGCTCCGGGATTCATCTCGACCGACATGACCGAGGCGATCCGCAACGCGGCCGAAGATACGATCAAGAAACAAATTCCGCTGCGACGACTCGGTCAACCCGAAGACATCGCGGCGGCGGTGCTGTACCTCGCCAGCGACGGAGCATCCTACGTCACGGGCAATGTCCTGACGGTCGATGGCGGTTTGACCTTGGGGGCCGGAATGTAACGGTGCGTGTCCAGAACCCCGGTTTCCTGGGAAGCCGAAGTTCTTGATTCATAGTGGGTGGTTGCCGGTCGGCTCGCGAGGCCGGTGGCCGTGACGAATTGCGAGCAATGATTCGGCTGCGTTGAGCGGCAGGCTGGCTGGAAACAGGCCGGCCGCGCGACAGGCCAAGAGAGGTTGGAATGACGTCCGACGAAATCTTCACGAAGGTCCGTGACACCCTGGTCGATGCACTGGGAGTCGATGACGACGAAGTCACGC
>CAMDPK010000178.1 GCA_945904015.1 Candidatus Kuenenia stuttgartensis
CGGTTGAGTCATGGGAGTTTCGATCCAACCGGGTGCGACCGCGTTGACTCGAATGCCCTCGACCGCCCACGCGATGGCCAGCGACTTCGTCAACTGGGCAACGCCCCCTTTGCTCGCCGAGTACGCCGGCACGAAGCCGCTGCCGAAGATGCTGAGCATCGACGCCGAGTTGACGACGCACCCGCGCGTCTTCGCCAAGAGCGGCCGACACGCCAGGCACAGCCGCATCGTGCCTGACAAATTCGTGTCGAGCACTTCCAGAAAGTTCACTTCCACAAACTCCGCACCTCCGCGCTGCAACATGCCCGCGCAATTCACCAGCACGTTGAGCGAATCGAATTCGCCGACCAACTGACTCACTGACGCTGAGTCGCGCACATCCAGCCGCCGAAATTGAATCCGTGTGTCGCGTGCGGCCGCATCCGCACCGTCGCTGTCCGTCAGTCCCGTTGCGGTCACGCTCGCTCCCGCGTCCGCAAACGCTTGAGCCACTGCCAAACCAATTCCGCTGGTCCCGCCGGTGATGAGTACTCGCTGCTTGGAAAATTCAAAGTGCATGAAAACTCACAATCCAATCCTCCGGCCGAAAGCCGATGGCCGAACGCCGACAGCCGTCATACCGTTTTTTCAGATCGGCAAAAACGGTATCACGGCCGTCGGCATTCGGCTCACGGCAATCGGCCGGGCCACTACGATCCTCGCACCGCCGCCAAATAACGACTGAGCGTTCCGATGTTGCGAATGAACGTGCTGCTGTCGATGACTCGCCGAGTCGGATCGGACTTGCCGTGATAGCGGAGCTGACCGTCCTCGACCCACGCCCCGCGATTATCCAGCGAGTCGATCAACTTCTTGACTTGAGCTTCAAGCCCCTTCGATGACTTGGGCCGCGACGGTTTCGAGTCACGGCGAGCGACGAGTTCTTTCTCCGTCAGCTTCGTCGCGCTCTCGTACTCACGGCGGAGTTGATCGAGCTTGCCGTCCTGCTTGAATCCGTAATGCGTCGGCAGATCGCTGTCGTCGTAGGTCAACTCGTAGGTCTTCGTGAAATACAGCGGCTTGTTGGTCTGCAACTCGTAGAACCGAGCGATCTGTCCGTTCGGCAACCGCGAACGTTCGAGGTAATCCAACGCCTTCGGAATCGGTGCCAGGAATTTGCGATCGCCGGTCTCGACAAACAGCCGCGTCAGAATGCGGATCGCCCCTTGCGATTCGCCGCCGGTGATTGAGGCCGGCTCAAACTTGCGAGCCCAGCACGGGTGCATGTCGAAGTCGTACTGCTGAGCCCAAGCTGGCTGCGGTTCGGGCATCTGCGCGAGGATCAGGAACTCGCCCCCTTTGAGCGCCGTGCGGCGATACTTGGGCTCGCCATAGATCTTGCCGGCCAGCAACAGCGCGTCGATGGTGTCGGCCATCGCGTTGTCGTTGAGCGTGTAGAAGTACCAATACTTCCCGCCGGGATATGTCCGCGACCACGACTCCGGATAGCTCGCCGGCTTGACCGGATAGTCCGCCGGGATCGGGAACGAGTCGTAACCTTGTCCCCAAGCGCCGTTCGGGAACTGAGCCTTCACGACGCTGTCGATCGCAAACAAACTCGGCTCGTGCAGCTTCTCGTCTTTGAACTTCAACACCTGATCCAACCGCATCAACAGTCGGATGGCCGACTGCGTTTTGTCGTCGTCAAACGTCGTGTGATTGTTCTGCCGCTCGCGTTCCTTCTCGACTCGATAGGCAAACTTCTTCCGCTCCGCCGGATCAAACTCAATCGACTCTCGCCACCCGCCGGTCCGAAGCTGCCCCTGAATCAAACACTCCGCCGCATCGCGAGCCCCCTTCAGCAAGTATTCCTCGCCGACCAACTCATACGCTTCGAGATACGCCATCCCGACTGATGGCGTTCCCGGCGGCTGCACCCACACTTTCTCCGTTTCGACTTTCCCTTCCCCTTCTCGCTTCGCCAAGTCCTCCGAGTACCGATAGACGTAGCCGCCATGCACGGCGACCTTACCGTGAAAGAACTCAACCGCTCGCTTCAATGCCGAGGCGACTTGCACTGGCAGCGATTCGGCCGCGTTCACCATCGACGATGTCGAAAGAACTGCGAGCAGAGTCAACGATTGAACGAGTATGCGGCTCATGATGCTTCCCTCATTTCAAGATTGAGAGCGAGCCGATGATGTGGCACCGCATCAGATCACTCGAAAATCGTCCGAACTGGCGTGCTGAAACCAGGGAGAGTGGGATCGGCGGTCAATGTCTGTTGGATATTGAAGAGTTGCGGATCGGCATCGGGACGGTGGACTTCGACGGTTCGGAATCGCGGACTGACGATCCAAACCAACGCGACCCCCGCGGCCAAGTAGTCTTCAACCTTCTCCGTAATGCCTTCGATCGTGTCGGAGGGTGAGAGGATTTCGACAGCCAGGATCGGAGCGCCATCAATGAACGAGGTTCCGCGGGAATCATCGTTGGCGACATCGTAATCGAAATAGGCGACGTCAATCCCCACGGTGATGAGCGGGTCGCGTTGGATAATACAGCCGACTTCTCCAGAATGAACTTCGCCGGTTTTAGGCGGCTGCCGGTCCAGCCAAATGCCGAGCAACTTTGCAATTCGAGCTTCCACTTTGGCGTGGTGTTTGTTTCGACGTGTCACATTCTCACCTCTGTATTCGCGCAAGACACCTCGCCGGACTTCTCGATAGACGCCGTCGTCGGGGAGCGCCAGGAATTCTTCCAGCGTGATACCGTTTGCAACCGCAGTGCTCATAGTCAGTCCTTTGCGATCGTTGTTGTCCGGGGGCTGATGCCCACCGGCTCGCCTAAATTGCTTTCTTAGCTCGCCGTCAGTTCGACCAGTTGAACCCGCTCGTCTTGGATTTGTCGAGCCTGTTCGTCGTCCACGTAGTCGCTGTGGCAACTGGCCTTGGTCTCTTCGGCTCCGACGGCTTGCTTGGTTTTATTGGCGAGCTTGTGGATTTCGTCGGGACTGAGCACTCCGCGTTTTTCGAGGACGGCGAGTTGCTCGACCGAGAGTGCTGCGGTCTTCTTGGCTTTTTCCCAGGCGAATTCTTCCGACTTGCCGGAGGCGAATTCGACGATCTCTTTCGAGATGCGGACGCTGCACCAGTCGTGGCCGCACATCGCGCAGAAGTCGGTGTCCACGTCGAGGTCTTCGTCGTGCAACGCGCGAGCGAATTCCGGATCGAATGAAAGCTCGAAATGCTTGTCCCAGTTGAGGGCCGCGCGGGCTTTGGTCAGTTCGTCGTCGCGGTCGCGAGTGCCGGGGATGCCCAGTGCGACGTCGGCGGCGTGGGCGGCGATCTTGTAGGCGATGCAGCCTTGCTTCACGTCGTCCTTCTTCGGCAGGCCGAGATGCTCCTTCGGCGTGACGTAACACAACATGCTCGCGCCGTGATAGCCGGCGGCGGTCGCTCCGATGCAACTGGTGATGTGGTCGTAGCCGGGGAAGATGTCCGTCACCAGCGGGCCGAGCACATAAAACGGCGCACCGTGGCAAAGCTGGCGTTGCAGCTTCATGTTGAACTCAATCTGATCGAACGGCACATGCCCCGGCCCTTCGATCATGACTTGTACGCCCTTCCGCCACGCTCGTTCGGTCAGTTCGCCCAGCGTGCAGAGTTCGGCCAGTTGAGCCTGATCGGTCGCATCGGCCAGTCCACCCGGTCGCAAGCCGTCGCCGATCGAGAAGCTGACGTCGTACTCGCGCATGATGTCGCAGATTTGTTCCCACAGATCGTACATCGGGTTCTGCTTCTTATTGAGGATCATCCACTTGGCCAGCAACGAGCCGCCGCGGCTGACGATGCCAATCAGCCGGTCCTTCACGAATTGCAGATGCTCCATCAGCACGCCCGCGTGGATCGTGAAGTAATCGACGCCCTGCTTGGCCTGATGCTTCAGCATTTGCAGGATCGAAGCCTCGTCGAGGTCTTCCAGGCGTCGCGCGATGATCATCGAATAAATCGGCACGGTCCCGATCGGCACGGTGCTGTTCTGAATGATCGCCTGGCGGCACTCGTCGATGTTGCCGCCGGTCGAAAGGTCCATGACCGTGTCGGCTCCCCACTTTTCAGCCCACTGCAACTTCACGACCTCTTCGTCGGTCCCGGATGAGACCGGCGATGCTCCCATGTTGGCGTTGATCTTCGTCTTGCCCGCTCGGCCAATACACATCGGGTCGAGCTTGTAACCCAGATGGACTCGGTTCGCCGGAATGATCATGCGGCCGGCAGCGACTTCATCACGAACTTGCTCGGCCGTGAGATGCGGTTCGCGTTCAGCGACTCGCATCATCTCTGGTGTGATGATGCCCAGCCGCGCCGATTCCAATTGCGTGACCGGTTTGAATCCCGCCGGAGCGTCCCACGCCTCAGCCCGTTCGTAGTCGCTTTCAAATCCCACCTTCAGAGTCCAGTCCAGCGGCATGAAATCCCAAGCCGTCTTCTCCGACGGAGCGGGCATCCCCGGCGTGTCTGGCGAGGCGAACGTCCAGCGGCCGGCGCGTCCTGTGGCAATCTTCGGCAACAGCGAAAAACTGCCGGGTGACGTCCCCTGAGCCTGTGAAGACGGATTCTTCCCCAATGGGGGCAGCGAATAGGTTCGATCGGTGACGTTGTGATTGGAACTAATCATGGCAAAGCATCCTTGGCCGGATATGAGGAGGCGAGATGGATTCGGCACCCATCGTAGTCGCGTGCGAAAACGCGCGGAAGCTACGGGCTGCCTGGGATCAGATCTCAACTGCCGGATCTCGGAACCGCAAGTCCCTTGCGAAAGTTAGCGCTGGCATCGACTCTGGCCTCAAAACTCGCCGATTCCGTCCGTTGCAAATCCTGGCGGAGACGTTAAAAACTCGCCCCCCTTTCAACGTTTGTATCGGTGGACCTCGTTTCTGCTGAAGAGCATGGGAGTTTCGACTTGGCTCAGAACCTTTACGAAGGCATGTTTCTCCTGGACAGCGGCAAGTATGCCGCCAGCCCGGACAACACGACCAATCATGTGCTGGAAATCCTGCAAAAATCGGGAGCGGCGATCGTCGCTCACCGTCCGTGGGCCGATGGCAAGCTGGCTTATCCCGTGAAAGGCCACAAGAAGGGTCTGCATCTGCTGACCTATTTCACGATGCCCGCCAGCGGCCTGACCGAGGTCACTCGGCAGGTGCATCTCAGCGAGAGCATCTTGCGGCACATGGTGTTGAAGCACCCGAAGGTTCTCTTCGACGCGATGGTCAACGCACTCAGCGGTAAGGAAGGGACGTTTCGGCACGTCGAAAACGTGGATGAAGCTCCGCGTCCGGCTCGCCGTGGACGCGACGAAGAAATTCCAGCCGAAGTGATCGACGCCTTGGAAGAGGTCGAGTAGTAGCGGTGATCGCCAGCTCGTCCTGCGAGTCTGGTCAAGCCGTGAAAAACGGCATGTGGAAGGGCAATCATGGCCAGTTTCAACAAGGTTATTCTGGTCGGCAATTTGACTCGTGATCCGCAGGTGAAATACACCCCCAGCGGAATGGCTGTGGCCGACGTGGGCTTGGCCGTCAATCACAGTTGGTTTGACAAACAGACCAACTCACGAAAAGAAGAAGCGACGTTCGTGGACGTCACACTCTGGGGACGGACTGCGGAAATCGCCGGCGAGTATTTGGCCAAAGGCCGACAAGTATTGATTGAGGGACGCCTGAAGCTCGATCAATGGGACGACAAACAAACGGGGCAGAAACGTAGCAAGCTGACCGTTGTGGGTGAGAACATGACGATGCTCGGCAGCCGTCAGGAAGGTGGCGGCGGCGGACGTGGCCCAAGTGGTCCGTCGGCTCAGGCCGGTGATGGAGATTCGGGCGGAAATTACGACAACCAAGAAATGAGTGAACCATCCGGAGGCTTCGAGCCTTCCGCTCCTCCTGCCGGTGGTGACGTGCCGTTCTAGTGGCGGATTTCGATTTCAAGTTCGCGAAAGATTTCAGAGAGCTAGAGAAGAATGCCAAACAAACGACATCAACATGCGGAAGTGAGTACTGGTCATCGTGCGGTGATCGAGTTGCTGCTCACGGAAGAAGTTTCTTCGCTGGGCAAGCAAGGGGAGATCGTTCGCGTTCGTCCCGGTTACGCTCGTAATTATCTGCTGCCGTACGGTCTCGCAACCGTCGCCACGGACGCGAACAAACGTCGCGTCGAGAAACACCGGGTCGCCCAAGCGGGGGTTCGAGCCGACAAGCTCAAGTCGCTGCAAGATTTGGCCAACGCCGTCAACAAGTACAGCGTGACGCTCGAAGCCAACGCCACCACAGAGGGACACTTGTACGGCTCGATCCTGGCCAGCGACATCAGCAAGGCGCTCAAGGCCGCCAGCTACGCGGTCGAATCGGACAATGTTCGGCTCGATGGCCCGATCAAGGAACTGGGGATGTACACGGTCAAACTGCGCTTCGCTCCCGAAATCGAGACTGAGGTGAAGGTGTGGGTCGTTCCGTCCGTCGCCGCCGCTGCGGCTGCGAAGGCTTGATGAAAATTTGATCCGCTGCGGCGGATGAGATTTGTGATTTGAGACACAGCGGGGAGCAATGCTCTCCGCTGTTGTGCTTTGTCGCCCCGGATTTTTTCCGGAGAGGAGGACTGCGATGGCTGCCGCGAATGACGCTCGTGGCTTTCAGGGCAAGCTGCCGCCGCAGAATCTCGAAGCCGAGATGGGCGTGCTGGGCAGCATCCTGCTGATGCACGAGGCCATCGATGAAGTCGGCGACGTGCTGCGCCCCGACCACTTTTATGCCGACCGCCACCAAAAGATTTTCGGCGCGGTCCTTGGACTGTACGAGAACGGCAAACGTGGCATCGACGCGGTCACGCTGGCCGAGGAGCTCGACCGCCGCAATCAGCTCGATGAAATCGGAGGCGTCGAATACCTCAGCAAGGTTCTTGAGGCAGTGCCCAATGCCGCGCACGCGAAGTACTACGCGAAGATCGTCCGCGACCGGTGGATTCAGCGCAGCCTCGCCTACGCCTGCACCGAGATCCTCGAAGAGTGCTACACGGGGACACGAGAGACGGAAGACATTCTCGAAAATGCCGAACAACAGGTCTTCCGCATCCTCGAGCAGCAGGAAAAGGCGGACCATCTCACCATCAAGGACATCCTGGACGACGCCTTTCAGCGAATCGAAGCTCGCAAGGGTCTTGGCGGAGGGATTGCGGGTCTGACTTCTGGATTCATTGATCTCGATGCACAGCTCAATGGCTTTCAGGGTTCAGAACTCATCATCCTCGCGGCCCGGCCCAGCATGGGAAAAACCGCATTGGTCTGCAATATCGCCGAGGCCGTTGCCGACTCAAACAAGGGCTGCCTCATTTTCAGTTTGGAGATGTCCAAGCTGGAATTAGCGGAGCGGCTGCTGTGCATTCGGGCCAAGGTGAACGGCCACGATCTGCGTGCTGGCACACTGGATGACGTGGCCTACGAAGCCCTGATTAATGCCTCGTCGGAACTCAGCGTGATGCCCATGTTTCTGGATGACCAGCCTGGCCGGACGATGGGACAAATCAGCGCCGTCTCTCGTCGTGTGCAACGGCGATTCGGACTCAGCATCATCATCATCGACTATCTCCAACTGATTGAACCCGAAGACAGAATGGCCCCGCGCGAACAACAGATCGCGCAAATCACTCGGCGTTTGAAGGCTCTCTCGAAAGAGCTCAACGTTCCCGTGATTGCTCTCGCACAGCTCAACCGCGGTGTTGAACTGCGAGAAGACAAACGGCCGCGACTGGCCGATTTGCGTGAAAGCGGAGCGATCGAACAGGACGCCGACGTCGTGATGTTTCTGCACCGCCCGGCCGCCTACGACCCCGAAGATCGACCCGGCGAGGCCGATCTCATCGTGGCCAAGAACCGCAACGGGCCAATCGGGTCCGTGACATTGTCGTGGCTCAGCGAGTCGATGCGATTTGGAAACCTCTCCCGCATCAGCGAACCGGCGGGCGGATTTTTCCCTCGTGGCGGCGGGCGACTCGATCGCTGAGAACTAACCCGAAGCGTCAGTGAGTGCAATCGCACCAAAACGCTGTCAATTCGGCGTCGTCCGTAGCGATCGCCCTCGCTGACGTTTCGGGTTATTTGCGGACAGCCTTCGCACTCTCCACAGGTTATGCACAGTGATGGATGGCATTGAAAAAAATTCAAAAAAACGGATCGACGCAACTCGCGAGGATTTCACCATCTTTCGCGAAATCCGCACCGCGAGCCGCGTGCGAACATCAGCTTTTCGTTTGACACCCTGCCTCGCATGGATAGCATCCGCCCCTCTGAGTGAGTGGTGGCCGAAACGTCGTGGTGCCAACAGCGAACGCCGGCCAATTCAATTCTGACCGTCTTCCGAACAGACTGCGCGAAAGCCGCCCGACCATCCCACGCCACGGCAACGGAGTGCCTGTCACTTTTGCTTGGGGAGTGTTGATGGACCACATTGCGGTCGCGGTGCGCGCAGAGGGGTTGCAAGATGCTGCCCACCGATTTGGTGATCGTCGCGCCAGCGTTGTGGAATGACCCGGCAAGGTCGCTCGACAACACGGCAATTCGGGCTGGAGCTGGGGTGGCTCCAACCGCTGACGGAACGGATTCCGACCCCCAATTCGCCAACCAGCACGCAGCGCTCGAAACGCTGCTGCGAACCACCATCGGTCCTCAAAGCCATCAGCTTTGGTTCCGCGACAAGACCGCGCTGACGATCCGCCACGACGAATTGATCGTGCGAGTTGCCAGCCCGTTCTTGTCGACGTGGCTCCAACGCCAGTTTCGTGAACCGCTCAGTTCGGTCGCTGTGAGCGTGCTCGGCCCCGCTGCCCGCGTGCGCTTCGAGATTGACGGCTCGCTCGTGATCGCGGCAAATTCTGACGCTGACAGCGTCGCCGCTGTGCTACCGCGAGGCGGAGCCAAGACCACCGAGCGACAACCTCCCGCAGACATCTCGCCGTCCGCAGTTGCTCCGCCTCGCGGGAGCGAAGCGGCTACGTTCGCAAGAACGGAGGCCGCAAGAACGGAGGCCGCAAGAACGGAGGCCGCAAAGAGATCGGCAAACGGCTCTGCACGGCGATTCTCAGATCTCGCAGACTTCGTCGCGGGACCGTGCAATCAACTGGCAATCACGGCGGCACGGCAAGTCTGTGAAGCCCCTGGCGAGCGACTCAATCCGCTGTATTTGTTCGGTGGTGTTGGGCTGGGAAAGACGCATCTGCTCGAAGGCGTCTACTGCGAGTTGCGGCGGCGCTTTTCGAGTTGGAATATCGTCTTCCTGACTTCGGAGCAGTTTGCAAATTACTTCACGCAAGCACTCCGCACGCACACGTTGCCGAGTTTTCGGCTGCGTTTCCGCGGTGTCGATGTGCTGTTGGTCGATGACGTCGATTTCCTCGACGGCAAGCGAGTCATTCAGGAAGAGTTTCTGCACACGGTCAAGACGCTCGAAAGTCTTGGCAAGCAATTGGTCG
The DNA here is from genome assembly GCA_945904015.1 of Candidatus Kuenenia stuttgartensis. GTDB lineage: Bacteria > Planctomycetota > Planctomycetia > Planctomycetales > Planctomycetaceae > SXKJ01. The sequence goes on from CAMDPK010000178.1 coordinate 9,501, forward strand.
TCACGGCTGATCGACATCCGCGATTGTTGTCGCAGACCAGCGAAGAGCTCTCAACCAGATTCGTTTCGGGCTTGGTCTGTCGGCTAGAAGCTCCCGACCTCGAGACGCGGACGCGAGTTGTGCAGCACAAGCTGACGCAGCGTCAGTTGGAATTGACGCCCGATGCAATCGCCTTGGTCGCGCAATGGTTCCGCAACAACGTGCGCGAATTGGAAGGAGCGTTGAACTGCCTGGAAGCCCACTTCTCAATGAATCGGCAACGCATGACGGGGCCGAATGCTCGGCAAATTCTCGCGGACTTGCAGCGTGACTGTGTGCGAATCGTGCGGCTCGCCGACGTCGAACGAGTCGTCTGCGATTTGTTCCGTTTGATCCCGGAAGAACTGCGTTCCAGCAGCCGCGCTCGCAACGTCGCGCAGCCGCGGATGCTCGCGATGTTTCTGGCTCGCAAACTGACGCAAGCGGCATACAGCGAGATCGGCGAATTCTTCGGCGGCCGGAATCACAGCACAGTGATCTCCGCCGAGCGGCAAGTTCAAGAGTGGCTGACGGTCGACACGTCCTTCACCATCGCCGCTCGGCAATGGTCCGCCGGTGAGCTGCTGCAAACGCTGGAGCAGCAGTTGCTGGCAAGCTGAAAAACGCAGGTACACCAACACGACGCGCAAGCGAGTGGTTCGTTGTTCGAGAAAAAACCACTCGCTTGCGCGTCGTGCTAGCGCGGCGAGCATCAAGGACTACGAGAGATAGCCGCTCGATTTGAGGTACGCGATCACTTCGTTCGACAGCTCGTCGATGTCTTTGCTGTTCGAATCGAGCACGAGTTCCGGCTTCTCCGGAGCCTCGTACGGGTCGGAGATGCCGGTGAAGCCCTTGATCTCTCCGGCGCGAGCCTTTTTGTACAAGCCTTTGGGGTCGCGAGCCTCGCACGTCTCCAGCGAGGCGTTGACGTAGATTTCGATGAATCCCCCCTGCCCCATCAATGCTCGGACTTTGTCGCGGTCGGCGAGATACGGCGAAATGAACGCGGTTGCCGTGATGACGCCAGCGTCGGCAAACAGCTTCGCCACTTCGCCGATGCGGCGAATATTTTCCGCGCGGTCCTCAGCGGAGAATCCCAGATTCTTGTTCAATCCCATGCGAATGTTGTCACCGTCGAGCACAAACGTATGCACGCCAGTGTCGTGCAGCTTGCGATCCACGGCGTTGGCGATGGTGCTCTTGCCGCACGCACTCAAGCCGGTGAACCACAGAATACAGCCCTTGTGTCCCATCAGTTTGCAACGCTCGTCGCGCGTCACCGAGTGGTCGTGCCAAGTTACGTTCGTCGCCTTTTGTTCGGCCATTTCTGATTGCTCCTGTCTGAATTTGAGGCTGTGTTTTTCGACTTTGAAAAGCGGGGCGGGATCGTAGGAGAAGGCTCGGCGCGTGGGAAGCGAAACTCGCGAGTCCCCGTCGCAGCCGCTACAACGCCGCGATGCCTTATGTGCTCTTTTTGCTGATCTGCGTCATCTGGAGCGGCAGTTTTTTGATGATGAAAAAGGCGGCGCTGGTCTTCTCGCCGATCAGCGTCGGAGCTTGGCGCGTCGCAGGGGGAGCGGCCGTACTCTTGGTGCTTTGGCTGATTCAACGTCCGCCGGTGGGTTGGCGGCGGCGCGACCTGTGGTCGTTGGCGTTCATCATCCTCGCCGGGTACACATGGCCGTACTGCGTGCAACCGTGGCTGATTTCGCAACACGGCAGCGCGTTCATCGGGATGACGGTCAGTTTCACGCCACTGTTCACGATGCTGGCTTCAGTGCCGCTGCTGGGAGTCGTTCCGCATCCTCGACAAGCCATCGGAGTGCTCGGATCGCTCGGCGGTTTGCTTTTGCTGATGAGCGAAGGATTTTCGAGGCAGATTCCCGCCACGCACTTATTGCTCGCCACGTCGGTCTCGTTAGGGTACGCGCTGGTCAACATTTGGGTGCGAAGGCGAATGACTCACGTTCCGCCACTGATGATGTCTCTGGTGTCGTTGGGGATCGCGAGTGTGATTTTACACGTGTTGTCGTTTTGGTCGCCGGCACCGACACCACCGAGCCCCACCGCGTTTTGGCCGGCGGTGATCTCGCTGCTGGTACTGGGAGTCGCAGGGACTGGCTTGGCCATGTTTTGGTTCAACAAATTGATTCACGATCGCGGCCCGCTTTTCGCCGGAATGGTGACGAACCTCGTCCCCGCCGGTGCCGTGATCTGGGGTTGGCTCGATGGCGAACACGTCACGACAAGACAAGTCGCCGCACTGGCGATCATCTTGCCGATGGTCGCGCTGGTGCAATTCGGAGCGCCGCGTCTGCCAGTCACAGGCTCAAATGAGCCGGCCACTGGTGCCTAGCCTGGATTATTCACGGGGCGAGGGAAATTCGTCGCAGTGTGTTACGAAATTAGCACGACGCGCAAGCGAGTGATCTCGGTGTGTGCCACTCGCTTGCGCGTCGTGCTAATTGCCGCCCATGAATAATCTTGGCTAGCGCCCGGACGGAATCGTGAATTTGTCGACGCCGATGATCTGCGAAAAGACCGGCGCGACCGACAGGCGGACATAGCGACGATCGCCAGTGACGACCGCCATCGCCGAGAAGCCAATCCCTTCGCGGACATTGGTGATCACCGGTTGGAAGCCAATGGCACCGCCACCGCCTGATGACACATTCGCTCCCGTGGCGAATTGGCGTGATGTGCGAACGCCGGGCTGCGCCGGAGCCGCATTGCGCTGGACGGCGACGGGCATCTCCACAGCGGGGCGGTCGAGCAGAGCTTGCCGACGACCATCATTCAGCGACAGTTGGACGACCTTGTCCTTGCCGTCAATCGTCATGCTCACTGTCTTTGTGGATTCGTCAGGAGTGCCAACATAGCGGCGAATTGTCAGCGTCGCCCGACCGCCGACAACCTTGCCATCGATCACCCGCATGGTTGCGAGATAGTCACCCGGAAGAGCACTCGCGCAGATGTATTCCTCAAAACAGTTCGCGGCCTTCGGACCGTATCCGTCGTGTGTGTAGGCTCCGCCGGCGGTCGTCCAGGGATTCTCCAACGAACAGATGCCACCGTTCGGTTCTTCGACGCTCAAGTCCAAGTCCGCATCGCCGGCCCAGGTGAGCTTCAGCATCAAGTCGCGCTGGTGAGCCACGACAACAGCCGCTTTGAGTGCGTCAGCTTCCGACGACTTGCCTGCTTTGCGAAGTTTTTCCTCAACCACCGCCGCGATGTTTTCGGCTTCGCGATGGTGCGCCGGATAGCCCGGCAGCCAGACATTCGTGAGCACTCCGGCCGCGCCCCATTCGACCCCGTTTGCATCGTTGAGGTCGCGAGCAATCCGTAAGCCACGCAAGTACGGCTCAGGCCGAGCAGGTGCGAGCCGCGAGGCCTGCTGGTACATCGCCAATGCTCGCTCGTCCAAGCCCAACTGCTTGAGGTACGCGGCCGAGAGCATCATTTCCGGAACGATGGCCGCTGTGAAATCGACGCGCGACAGACTCACCCGTTCGATGTCGGCCTTCGGTCGCTTGGCGAGTTCCATCGACCGGCCGAGCACTTCGTACATCCAAGGTTGCGGCGGCTGCTCGATGAGCGCGACTTCGATGCAGGCGATGGCGTGCTCGTACTGCCGATCCTGGTGCAGTTGGCGAACGATTTGAGCAACAGTTTCGGGCGCGGGCTTTTGCTCGGTGAAGTACCGCTGCCAGACTTCGCGCGGCGTCCCCTCGTCAAGCTTGGGAAGTTTGGCCGACTTGGACACACCGGCGGCTTTCGTGGGGGTGCCGCTCCCCTTCTTCGTTTCATCGCTGGCTGGCTCGCGGCCCTTCTGCACTGCGTCTTTGCCGGAGAGCAGGGCCTTAAACGACGCAGGAGAGTTCGTCTTCGGCGACGAACTCTCCTGTCGTGGTTTCTTCGAGTCTTGAGTCTCAACGAATGCGATCGGGACTATTTCCGGGCGCTCGGCTTTTTTTTTGCCTCATTGACCTTCTGGTTGTTGAACGCGGGAGCCTGAGCATTGGCTTGTCGAGGCGGCAGGTTGACTGGGACATTGAAAAATCCGCCACCGCCGCCACCGCCCTGTTGACCGCCGCCACCTTGCTGGCCGCCTTGTTGGCCACCACCTTGCTGACCGCCTTGTTGTCCTCCGCCCTGTCCGCCTCCAGGAATCAAAATCACGACCAAGTCACCCACTGGATAGACGCGGGTTTGCAGCCGTTCCTTCTCCTTCGCGAGCGTCGTGATCTTCATCACTTCGTCCTCGATAATGTAGGAGAGTTGCAGTGGCTGCAAGATGATCTTCAGTGCGCTGCGCAGCTTCACGCCAGTCAACGTGCGCGTGACCGGGGTATCGGTCGCGATGCCTTCCTCGGTCAAAGCCTCGTTGTCGATGATGATCGGGATGTTGTGAAAGTCCGCCAGGAACGTGACCACGTCGGTCAGCGGCTGGTCCTGGAAGTCGATTTCGGTTTGCTTGTCCAATTGGGCTGAGATGTTTTCTTCAGCCTTGCTCGACTTGTGGAGATCCACCGAAGCGTACTGCTTGCGACGTTCGGACAGCGCCTTCCACACTTCGGGAGCCGGGAACAAGACCGGCGGCTCGTCCGGGAACGGAACGTGTGACAATTCGACTTGTTCCAAAGTCTTCAGGAATTTTTCGGCTCGCAGGTTTCGCAGACGAAACGCCATGTTGAGCTGGAACGAGGCCTCGGTGTTGAACCGCGCGGCGGCTGACACGCCGCTGTTGGGCTTCATCTGTTGAGCCGCTTCCGCCGCCGCTTCCGCCTCAATATACGCCACGTCACTGCCGCGTTCGCCATCGTGCAACAGGGCACGAACACGTTCGATCAGGCTTTCGAGTTTTTCGTCTTCCAAACTCAGTTTCTCTTGCAGCCGCTTTTCGGATTCCACGACTGCGATCCGCTCTTGCAGATGAATTTGCTTTTGATCGGCGACTTCCTTCTGAGAACGAACATCAGCAATCACGCCTTGCAACTGCTTGCCGAGTTGCTGGCGTAAGTCGATGGGTGCATCAATTGTAGATTTCACCGCACCGTAGGCTCGCTTCAAGATCGTGATGGCGTTGTCTGGCTCAATGGACTCCAGCCGACGTGCGTCTTGAATCGCCCGCGAAACTTCCAGCCGCAGCTTTTCACCGATGATCTGCTGACGACCGACCTCGTCCTGGATCAGGCTGCGTCCATCGGAAGGATTCGGCTGAAAATCGTCTCGATTGAGCAAGCTGCCTTCGGCGGGCTTCTCTTCGGCTTGCGTCACCTGACGGCTGACGGGCTTGACCTTGAGCGTCGGCTGCGTTTCCAACAACGACTTGGCCTGTGCATTCGCAGGATCAAGTTCCTGAATCGCGTGTCCGATTCGTTCGACTTCACGCTGCTGCTGACGACCCTGAGCGGAGACTCCTTCGGCCGTGAGCAACTCAATCCGCTGATCGAATTCGTTCCACGCCGTGGTCAGCAATTCGCGGCCGGCATACGGCACCAAGCCGCCATCCTTACCTGCTTGGCGGAACGCCGCCGCAACGAAGGGCGCGGCAGTCTCGCTTCGCAATGAATCGACCGACCACTGCATCCGCACCGGCTGTCCCGCGAATTGTCCAGCGGCCGTCAGCGACGTCTCGTTGGAAAGTTGGCCTTGAGCCAACACGAACGTCTCGCGATCCGCTCGCAACGGCAGAGCCTGCACGGCCGCGAGTTTCAA
>CAMDPK010000179.1 GCA_945904015.1 Candidatus Kuenenia stuttgartensis
GGATCGTAGCTCTCGTGAAACAGATCGACGTACTGGCAATGCGGGAATCGCCGCAACAACTCGGTGATCTCTTTCTCCGCGCGCGCCTCGGCGGCAGGCCAGTCTTTGAGATCCGCGAGTCGGAAGGCCCACCTGATTTGGTTCAGCGAGATTTTCCACGGCGCGAGCTCGGCCTCGGAATCCTTGGTCCAATTAAACGTCGTGCGTCTCATGCCCGCCTTGAACAGCATCGGCCCCGCGATGGCCGGATCGCGGGTCGTGTAATGCACTCCATTGAACCACCAGGTGCCAAAGGGAGATTCGTAGCCCGCCTGTCGCGTGTCCTTGCCCAACAGTGCAAACGCGGCCTCATGCTTCAGCAGCGGTTCGCCGCGGTCGTCATTCACGCTGATGCGCAGGCCATACCAGCCGACCTGCGGCATTGCCAACGGCATGGTGATGTCCGATTCGCTGCCGATCGCATCCAGCGTTACCGCCTGCTCCTGCATGGCCAGCCTTTTGCCAGTCACATCGCTGATCTCCCAACGCAACACGCACTTTGTCGGCTGCACAGCACGCAGGCTGACGGTCGTCTCGGGAACTTCGTCGTTGTGGAAGATGTTGCCTGGTTGCGACTGTTTCAGCCGCAGCTCGACGGGCGATTTCTCCAAGGTCACGCCGAAGACATGCACCGCGCTCGTCGATGTCGCCAGCGGCATGCGGCGACGATCGTTCTGCAACTTCAGCCCGTCCATTTTTCCGAGAAACTCGAAGTCGAGGTACGGCCCGATCTTCATCGCCGCATTCGGATCATTGGTTTCCGCGAGCAGATCCACGATGTCGCCCGTCTTCAAATCCACGCGCACGAGATACAGCGGCACCGTGATCTTCTGCTGGTCAGCGGCGGTGTATTCCACGCTGCCCACTGGCTCGATGCCACTGCCCGGTTTCTCATCGCCTCGCGGCAAAGTGAGCGTCGTATCTGCGATCGAACCACCGCGACCCCAGACGCCAAAACGGGTGAGCCGCGTGGTGAGCACCGCGTCTTTTGTCGCGTCCGCTTCCACCGCGCACAGCACCCACGCGCGCCGATAAAACGCCTGCGGCACCGAGAAGTGCAGCGACTCCTTCATGCCATCCAACGACGTGCGCGAGGTATTTTCATTGGTCTCCAGCGCACGCAGTCCCTGCATCAACTTCGCTTCGCCGACATCCGCATTGCCTGCGCCGTCCGCGACCACCATCGGCACCGCCTGGACCTGCTGTGTCCCTGGTTTTAGTGACACGCTCGCGGTCTTCATCACTCCAGGGCGGGCGATACGTCTCACGTCGAGCAGCAGAAACATGTCCGAGTTCGCGCGATTGAATGACCGCTCGCCACGCACCTCGCCGCCCGCTTCCAGCGTGAAGCTCACCTCCACGAGCCGACTCTGACTTGCGATTCGCCCGCAGTATCGCCCTTCCAGCCACAACTCCACTCCCGCAGCATCCGCTCGCACCTCCAGCGGCACCCAGCACTGCGACGCCGCCGGCAGCGTGTCCCACACCTTCGCCAAGTCCGCCTGCTGAGCCTCCGTGTAGCGCGAGAGACGCGGGCGACTGTGATATTGAAATCTCAAGCCCGCGCCCGTGAACTCAATCCATCCATCCGCCATGGGCACCATCTCGGGCGTCTTTTTGCCGTCCTTCTCCACCGTGCGCTTCTGCGTATCCGCCCTTACCGCCCCGAGCAGCGTCTGAGCCTTGCCATCGGCGAACTTGAACAGCACCGCGATTTTCCCCGACGCCCCAACCAGAAACTCCGCCTCCGCCGTGTCGGCTCCATTCAACGCAACGACGTGAGGATTGTCTGACTTCGCAACGGGCGCTGAAGCGTCAGCAGCGCGTGTCCTGCGAATCGAAGCCGCTGACAGAATGAGGAAGGCTGCGAGTAGGAAGGCTGCGCGAGATCGGATCGTTGGCAGGTGTTTCATCATGGGGATGGGCTACCTATTGAGCCGCATCGGTTTTGGCGGCGGCGAGTGCTTCGGAGAGGTCATCGGCTTCGGGGAGAAATGTTCGCACGCTTTTGAGGATGCGGCCCTTGGGTGGCTCGATCATGCCTTGTTGCATGAGGGTCGGTTCCATGCCTCGCCCCTGCTGGAGATGTGGTTGCAGCAGTTTCCATTGCCGGTCATCCAAGAGTGGCTTCAGTTTGGCGTTGGGTAATTTCGCGAGGCTGAAAAACACGAAGTACTGGTCGTACTGGCCGAAGGTGAGCGGCGGTTGAGTCTCCTCGATGATGAGCTTGAAGATCGCCTCGTGTTGGTCGTGGAGCAGACCGATGGTGTTGGAGAGATTGTGCAACGCGACCTCGGCGGCGGCTTGATAGCGGAACCGGCGACGATCATCGAGGACGATCTGGTACTTCTCGTGTTGCTCGCGCGTGAGCGTGTTGCGGACCGTCTTGGCGAAGAACGACGAGTCACCGAACAAGCCCGCCGCCTGTCGCTGTTGCAGCGGATTGATCTCCTGCCAGATTTGGTTGAAGGCGTTTTGATCGTTTCGCACTTTGAGGAATTTCTGGCGAACGATCTCGACATCCTCGAAGAATTGCCGCATGTCGCCCCGTGCGGCGAGCGATAGTTTTTTCGATTGAGCGTCCGTCAGTTCGCAGACTCGCCGCAGTTCCGCGAGCTTCATGGTCACGCTCGACTGAATCCGAGCTTTACCGGCCGCCGCATTGACACTCCCCTGGAAGATCCATTGGTCGAAGTTCGCTTCCTGCACGAAGAAACCGCGGTTGACCTGAGCCTCTGCGGCCGGAGGATCGTCGTCGTCCTCGTCGGCTGCGAATGCGAACGAAGCCAACAGGATCATCGGCAGCGCGAGCAGCCGGAGCCAACGCGGGCGTGCCGGGATCGGGTCTTCAAATTTCATTGTTGGCAACACAAGCCACCTCCGATTCCCATTCGTCATCACGACCTTCATTCACGCTGCATCACATTCATTGCTTCGGTGCGTCGGCTTTGGCGGGTTCAACGCCCCACCAGCCGTCGTCCGCTTCCGCGATGCCCCCGCCGCCGTAGTAGCCGAAGTCGACTTTTTGCAGGCCGCTCCACACCGACTTCTGATCGGCATCGAGATGCGTTGCGACATGTTGGTCCGGCACCATTGGGAAGTATTGGTCGCCGTAGACGGACAACATCAGCCATTGCTCCCACTTGTCTTGCCATCCGGCGGTGATTGACTGAGAGATCTTGTCTCGCTGTTCGGCGGTCAGGCACAAGGTGCCGTCGAGACGGGCGACGACACAACGGATAGCGGCTCGTTTGCGAAGGGCGGCGCGCTGAGTCGCTTCGGCCTTGTACTTCGCCATTTGTTCGGGAGTCAGCGTGTCCTGCAACACCTTCGCGATGGATTCGCGAATTGTCCGCTGAGGGTTCGGCTGTTCGTTTTGCGCGCGGGCGACGCCACGCATTTGGCCTCCCTGAAGTTCGGCCATCTTGAGTGCGGCCTCTTTCAGACTCGCTTCGCCTGCCGCTTTGATCTTCGGACGTTGTTCCGGAGTCAGGTCGCAAACTTGTCGAATGAAGTTCAATTCCGTCGTGAGGATCGGCCGGTACTGCTGCGTAAACTGAGGTATCCACTGCTGCACCTGCGCATCAATTTGAGCTTCGCGCGCATCGGCCGGCTTCTTCGGCTCAGCCGGCTTGTCGGCTTTTGCTTCTGCTTGCGCCGGCTTTGTTTCGGCAGCCTTTTTGACGGCAGGTTTCGGCTCGTCCGCACGACCGCGAATCGGGACGAGACAAACAGCAAGCTCTATGAAAACCATCGTACAGCGAAGAGTTGTCTTCATGGGTATTGGCCTCGACTGGTTCTTCCCAAGGACCGTTTATCCGAAGTCTCGCAAGGATTGATTCAGGAAGCGATGACGACCTGTGGCAATTGTGGTTGATCCCGAAGGGATCGCAGCCATTAGCCGGGGGTTGAGCAGAGCGATACCCCCGGTTCAGTGGCGGAAATGTGTTTGCATCCCGAAGGGATGCCAGCGGTGGGGCCGCCGATGGTTCATCGTTGCTGGCATCCCTTCAGGATGCAAAACATGTTGAATTCGTTTGACCGGGGGTATCGTCCGCTGTGGCGGACTCAACCCCCGGCTAATGGCTGCAATCCCTCCGGGATGAATGCAGCACGAACGTCGATACAGCTTCTCCTCACTTCGTGCTGATGTACACGAAGGTTTTGCCGTCGCGGGACCAACTGACTCCGACATTGTTGCGGTTGGCAGGTTGTTTGGCGTAGCGCACGGAGGGCTTTCCGTTTTCGCCGTCGGGGTCGATGACGTGGATTTGTGATCTTGTTGCGCCGGCCGGGGTTCGCGGGAACATCAGCCGTTGGTCGGCGAGCCACGAGAAGTCCGAGGCGACATCCTTGGCGTCGCAGAGCACCCGCAAGTTCGGGTCGCCGCCTTTCGTATTTACGATGCCGACATCCAAGCCGCCCCCCCCCGCGCGATGCCCTTTGAAGCAGATTCGTTGCGAATCGGGGGACCAGGCGAAGTTGTGCTCGATGTACCGGAAGGGGCTTTTGCCTTCGGCGAAGATCGAGCGTTTCTCGTTGGTGGCGATATCGCGAATGACGAAGTTGTTGCTGCTGACGACGTAAGCGGTCTTCCGTCCGTCGGGCGAGAACTCGATCGCCCAGCCTTGAGGGTCAATCGATTCCTCTTCGGAGTCCAATTCAAAATCGCGAACAAACACGCCCTGTCCGTATTTCGAATACCCGATACGGCGGCTGTCGGCCGACCAGTGCGGAATGCAGCCGATGCCGAGATCGCGAACCTCGTCGGTCTTCAAGCTCGCGATCAACAGGTGAGCGGCGACGTTGTTTTCGCCGCGTTTCCAACCATCGACGGCCACCCACTTCCCGTCTGGCGAAATTTCCGGCGAGAAGATGTTCGGATAATCGGGGATCGTGATCGCCAGGACTCGGCCGTCTGCGAACCGCACGCGGATTTCGTTCGGAGGCAGGTGACTCGTCACGAACGGGAACTCGGTGAGCGACAGCGACTGATCCTGATTCACATCGAGCCGCCGGAAGTACTCGGCGCTCAGAGCCGCGAGCGCGACTCCCGGATGAAACCGAAACTCAGCCGGCTGCAACAGCCCGTCGTCGTCGGCATCCTGAGCCGATTGCCAAGTCGCCAAAAAATTGCACAGCGGAGTCAGTTGATACTCGCGCAGCGACAGCCCGCCGTCACGATCATCGTCGAAGCCGGGGAACATGCAGGCCGCGACCGACTGTTGGTCGGCGGTCAGCGTTTCCAATTCTTTCGGACTCAACCGGCCATTCAAATCGGTATCGAGTTGCAGAAACGTCGCCACCGGATCGGTGCGATGATCGCTCTTGGCGAACTCCGCGAAGTCGAGCTTGCCGTCGCGATTCCGATCGGTCGATCCGATCCATCGCTGCTTGGCCGCATCGTCCAGCGGGCCGAGCGCTCGCGTGTAAACGTCAACCGCCACAAAGCCCTCGGCATCGGGCGTGAAAGTGCGCCACAGCCGCCAATCAATCACACGACCGGTCGGCTCGCGCAACAGATGCCCCTCCGGAGTCCGCACACCAAAGGCGATGTCCAACAATTTCTTCGCATCGTCGCGCGAGACTTTTTGATCGCGATCCAAATCCCAGTCGCCGAACTTCGTCGCGCCGAGACCTCGCACCTGCTGCCCCACTTTGGCCGCGTCGAACTCTTTGACATTCAACGCGCCGTCACCGTCGGCGTCCCACTCGCCCCAGCGACCGGTCAGCACCTTTAACGCCTTCTCCGACAGGTCAACGATCGGATCGGGCACCTTCCCGCGCAGTTCATCCGCCTGTCCCACCGGCACCGTGACAAACTCCGCCTGAGTCATCCGCCCATCAGAATCAAAATCAAAGACCTTGAACTCCCGCAGCAACATCGCCTGCTCGCGCCCCACCCGTTTCAAATACTCCGCCTCGGTGAGCACCCCATCGCCGTTCGCATCGCACGCATTGAACTCGGCGACGATCGCGTCCTCGGCCAGTGACGCAGCGTCCGACCAAAGAACAAACAGCAAAAACGCGGACAAGAAAATGCAGAGACGAAACGATACCGCCTTCATGTTCCTGTCCCCAGTTTTCTGTGAGCCAACCTCATGCCAATGCAATGGCTTCAATGTGGCGGCGAGCGACGTCGAACGCCGAATCATCCCGGAAAGAACAGTCCTACTTCTTCAGTCGCTCGATCAAGAAGGCAGTGGCGCTCGCGTACTTCGGAGTTGGCCCGCCGTTGTAAGTCATGTGACCTTCAACGCCGACGCTGTTGAGTTTTTCCATCAGCATCAGGCCGAGCATCGGTGAGTGCGTCGGGTCGGGATGTTCTTCGCCCTTCTTGGCTCCCGCGACACCGCCATAGAACAGACCGATCGCCGGATCGTCTTTCGTCACATGCGACATCGGCGAGTACTCCTTGATCCGATCGGCAATCTTTTCTCGCTGCTGATTCACTTCGTCGAGGTTCTTCAGACCGAAGGCATGCGCGCCGTAGCTGTAGTTCGGCATCCATTCGCGAAGCGGGATCGGGTCGAGCGTCACTTGAGCACCATTCACCGCGGCGCAATACAAGCGAGTCGATTCGCACGCGATCGGGTCGTCGCTCTTCGGGTCCGCGAGGTCGTCATGGAACGCGAGCCACAACGACGAGCAGGCACCCGCCGAACCACCCGTCGCGCCGATGCGGACTTTGTCGATGTTCCACTCTTTGGACTTCGAGCGCACGAACTGCAAGGCGCGAGCAGCATCATGCAACGGAGCCTTCACCGGCGGTTCGACCTTCTCTTCGACGCCGTTCTTCACATAGCGGTAGTTGATCGCTGCGACGGAGATGCCCACTTCCAAAAACGGCTTCACGTTGAAACCCATTTTGCTGCCTCCCTGCCAACCGCCGCCGTGAATGTAGAACACAAGCGGAGTCGGTGAGTCTGACTTCGCTTGATAGAAGTCGATCACTTGGCGTTCGTGCTTGCCGTAAGAGACATCGGCCTGCGTCGGCGGCACGACATTCTTCGGCGGCGCTTTGACCGCTGGCTTCGGCGAATCTTTCTTCTCGGCTTTGGTCTCTTGAGCCACGCCCAACTGGCCGGACAAACCAACGATCACGAACAGGCAGAGGAAACAGAGTTTTGACATGAAAGGCTCCGTAGAAAAAAGCAGTTTCCGATCATCAGCCGGAACGCGCAAGCGTCCGGTTCCCAAGCCTGACAAATCCGGACGCTAGCGCGTTCCGGCTCACCAACCACGTTTTTTTGTCAGCCACTTATTTCACTTCAATCAGCTCCACCAAAAAGTGCAGCGTCGCTTTCGGAGGAATATCCGGCGGTGCTCCGCGGTTGCCGTATCCGAGGTCCGACGGGATCTGCAACTCGATCATGCCACCGACAGCGACAAGCTGCATCCCTTCCGTCCAACCTTTGATGACTTGGTTCAGACCAAAGGAAATGTCTTCGTTACGCCGGTAGGAACTGTCAAAGACCTTCCCGTTGTCCAGCCAACCGTGATAGTGGACCCTCACCGTGTCGGTCGCCTTGGGAGCGGCTCCCGCGCCCTGGCGAAGGATGCGATATTTCAGCCCCGACTTCGTCTCCGTGAATTCCTTCGCGGCGTCGTTGTCAATTTGTCCCGCCCCTTTGGGAAGCTCGGGAAACGGAACGTCTTTGGATTCGTCAGTGGTCAAGATGGACTCCGTAGGAAAAGAGGAAATTCAGGCGGATGATTGTGGCTCGTCATCCGTTCTTGCTGACAGCGGCGATGGCTTTGATCTGTGTCACATCGCCGTTGCAACTCGCGCGGTGATTTCCGAAGAGAATTTTACCGGCAACGGCCCGCGGGCGGCAGCCTCCAGGTTGTCGGCCAGATGAGCGAGATTGCTGGTGCCGATGATCGTCGCGTGGCCGTGCGGGTGCGAGAGCGTGTACCGCAGGATGAGTTCCGATCAGGTCATGTCGTTCGGACAGAGTTCGTCGAGCTTGGCTTTTTCCCAGACCCGTCGTGGTCATTCGCTTGCTCTGGTTTCTCCGGCCATTAACGCTGACGCCACGCCCGGAGACGCTCACGCACTCGTGACGACCAAGGCCGCGATCCGCGCGGAAGTGATACACAGCGGCAGGACAAGCAAGAGTTGCTTGATTTGGAAGTACCCGTTGAGTTACGCAACCCGAGTACGCCCTTCGGTTCCGTAGGCCGGTGCTCAATCCAATTGAGTTAGGGGTGCGAATGCGACGACGCAGATGGTGGCAAACGGAGGGCGGAATTTAGTCCGCGACGGAACAATGTCAAGGAGCGGCCATCAATGCGAGTGGGTCGAATTTCAACCCTTCGATTCTCTACCTCAATCGACGGGTAGCACAGATTCCTTCTCTTTAGACCGGGAGGCGTCGATCACGTCTTGAATCGCGGAGTCGATCGCGCGGACACCGTTCGCGACGACGAAGACCGGCAACCGCGCATCGTATCGTGAATCATCCGACCATTCGTGGTGGGTCGCCCGATGGTTGACCCACCCTTCCTCTGCGACTCGGCTCGCGGCCGGTTGTCCGCTGGGTCGCTCGCTGATGATTCGCCGCAGACCAATGAAGAAGCCGAAGGGATTGAGAATCCCTTCGGCTTGTGAGTTACCGGAGTGCGATGAAACGATTAGCGACGGCCGTAGCCGCCACGACTTCCACCACCACCGCCGCCACTGCCGCCACTGCGTTCTTCACGCGGACGGGCTTCGTTGACGGTCAGTTTGCGGCCGCCGTGGTCTTTCTCGTTGAGTCCGCGAATCGCTTGATCCGCGGCACCGTCATCTTCCATTTCGACGAAGCCGAAGCCTTTGCTGCGGCCGGTGTCTCGGTCTTGAATGACCTGAGCACTCCGCACGGCTCCAAATTCGCCGAACATTTCTTCCAGATTTGAGTCAGCGACATCGTAACTCAGATTTCCCACGTACAGTTTCTTGCTCACGTTCTTGCCTCCTAGAAAGCAGTGTCGGCCCGTTGTGACTTTCTGGGCCGAGTCGAAAGAGGCCAGACTGGTGACCCGCCAAGTGGCACGGCGAGTGAAAAAGGCAGTTCGTGGATTCCAAGGAATCAACACTACGAATTTACGTCGTCCAAAACCAACTGGGGGCACTATAGGCCGCAGCGTTGAGTTCGACGAGAGCCAAATTCGATTGCTGGCGGAGAATCTGGAAACAGCATCGACTCCAGCGAGCCGGTAGTTTTGATCCGACCTGACTACACGCCGGTCGCGATCAGCGCTGTGGCCTGGCCCATGTCGGTGGTGCTGAGTTTGAGGAACAGCTTGTTGCTGATCGGGGCGGGAGCGCCGTGGATGATGTTGAGGCGGCAGGCGGGGTCGGGGGTGTGGTAATTGAGCGTCGGGTACACGACGCCGGCTCGCAGGCCGAGCAGTGAGGCGGCGAGTTCCAAGGGGCCGGAGCCGGCTCCGGAGTTGCCGAGTTGACTCTTGAACGCGGTGACGGGAATTTGCTCGGCGCGAGTCCCGAACAGATCGTGGATCGCGGCGGCTTCCTCGGCGTCACAGCGGACAGTGCCGAGGCCAAAGGCGTTGATGTGTCCGATGTCGTCGGCGGTGACTCCGGCATCGCGGAACGCGGCCCGCGTGGCATTCACGAATGCGAGCTGATAATTCGGTCGGCCTTGCTTGTCGATCACGCAGGACGAGCCGGTGCCGAGGATCGAGCCGTAGATGGTGGCTCCGCGCGCGGCGGCGAAGGCTTCGGTTTCGAGCAGGATCGCGCCGGCTCCCTCGCCGAGCACTTGGCCGTTACGAGTGGCGTCGAACGGGCGGCTCCAGGTTTCAGGAGGCTCGCCGGGATGGTTGGCGAGTTCGTCTTGCAGCGCCGCGTGGATGCCCTTGATGCTGGCGGTGCGAGTGCCGGTCGCTCCGGTGATCATGATGTCGGCTTGGCCGCGACGCATGATGCGGATGGCTTCACCAATGGAGGCGTTGCCGGAGGCTTCGTTGAGGGTCAGCGAGTTGCTCGGTCCGCGCGCGTCGGCCAGGATGCTGATGTGGCACGAGGGCATGTTCGGCAGGTACTTCAGGAGCCACAGAGGTTCCATCGCGTGCAGGCCGGTCTGGCCCCAGCGATCGAAGTGAAACTCGTGGTTGTCGTCAGCGCAGGCGTCGGCTCCACCTTGCAGCACGTCCGGCGGTGAGTACATTTGATTGGAACCGAACTCCACGCCGATGCGTTCGTGAGTCAGCTCCTCGACCTTCAGGCCGGAGTGCTCGATCCCGATGATCGCGGCGAGGACTCCCAGTTGGATGTCGCGACTGTAGACCTTGAAACTCTTGCGCTGGCCTTTGAGCCAAGTGGATTTGGCGGTCTCATCGGTGAGTTCTTTGACCTCGGCCCCGATGCCTCCGGGGGCGGCGCTGTACGGGATCAGTGAAATCGGAGCGATGCCACTTCGACTGGCCATGAGTCCCGCCTCGAACCGATCAATGCCGATCCCAATTGGGCTGACGAGACCCAGACCGGTGATGACCACACGCTTGGCGGATTCGCTCATTCTGAAAGGCTCGCACAGGGGACGACGTGGCCAAACTCGCGGAGCAAGCTCCGGCCTCGGCGTCTTGGAGGGGTAAGAAAGAGGAATCTGCCCGGTTTTGCAAGTCCGTTTCGCCGAGCGGGCGTCATGCGGCGAATTGCTTCGGCTTCTGCGACTGCCCTATATTCCGCCGCTTTTCCGGGGAACCGCGTCGCGCTGACGCCGGCACTGTTGCTTCTGGACCGCTGAAGGAAACTTATGTCGAAGAGAGTCTGCCCACGAATGGCTGCTCGCTGGTTGAAGGTTTTGGCCGCGAGCGCCGTGCTGTTGCTGTTGACGACATCGGCGATTGCTCAGGAGGCTGCTGGCAAACCGCCGACCACACCTGTCATTGCCGCACATGGCAGCCTCGGCCACGAGTTGAGCGAGTGGACTGTTCTGCCATTCGTGGCACTGCTGCTGTGCATCGCGGTCCTGCCGCTGGCGGCTCCGCATTGGTGGGAGCACAACAAGAACAAGGGGATCGTGGCCGCCGTTCTGGGAATCCCGCTGGCCGCGTATTTGGCGATCAGTTTTGGCTCCGATGGGCAAGGCGAACTGCTGCATGCGGCCAAGGATTACGTCTCGTTCATCTGCCTGCTCGGATCGCTGTACGTCATCAGCGGCGGCGTTTTTGTGCGTGGCTCGTTGGACGGCACGCCCTTGCTGAACACGGCGTTGCTCGCGTTGGGGGCGGTCTTGGCGAGCTTCGTCGGAACGACCGGTGCCTCGGTGCTGCTGATCCGGCCGTTGCTTCGGGCCAACCAACCTCGGCAGAAGAAGGCGCACATCGTTGTGTTCTTCATCTTCGTGGTCTCGAACTGCGGCGGGCTGCTGACTCCGCTAGGCGATCCGCCGTTGTTCATCGGATTCCTCAAGGGTGTGCCGTTCTTGTGGACGATGCAGTTGGTGTGGCAATGGGCGGCGGTCAATGTGGCGTTGCTGTTCGTCTTCATGATTTGGGACCAATTCATCTTTAACCGCGAAGAACGCGAGCGAGCCGGTTCGCAGTTGGAAGCGGTCATGCAGCACGAAAAATTTGGAATCGACGGGCGGCTGAACTTCGTATTTCTCGGAGGCATTCTGGCGACGGTGTATGCCTCCGGAAGTCAGCAGTGGTCTTACGGGATTCAGGAATCCTTGATGGTCGTATTGCTGCTGGCATCGTACTTCACGACCTCGCGAGAGATTCACGGCAAGAACAAATTCACATTCGGGCCCATCATCGAAGTCGCGGTGCTGTTTGCGGGCATCTTTGTCACGATGATCCCGGCACTGCTGATCCTAAACGCCAACGGCAAGAGTTTGGGCATCACCCAGCCGTGGCAGTTCTTCTGGGCGGCGGGAGCACTGTCGAGCTTTCTCGACAACGCGCCGACCTACCTGACCTTCGCCGCGACCGCCTGCGGGATTCAGAACATCCAACCGGAAGGGCAATACCTCGCCGAGTTCTTGAAACTGCCGGCCGAGGCCAATGCTGTGCAAATCCTCGCCGCGATTTCCTGCGGAGCCGTCTTCATGGGAGCCAACACGTACATCGGCAACGGCCCGAACTTCATGGTCAAAGCGATCGCCGAAGAGAACGGCGTGAAGATGCCCAGCTTCTTCGGCTACATGGCGTATTCGGGAGCGATCCTGATCCCGATCTTCGTGATCGTCACGTTTGTTTTCTTCTAGCACGAAGCGCCAGCGAGTGGTTGGAGTTTGTCGAGAATCACAACCACTCGCTGGCGCGTCGTGCTGGTTTGGAATTCCCGTCATCGTTCTGAGGCTGATTCGTGTTGATGTCACCCTCCGCTCGCCCTCGCAGTTTGCTCGCTCGACGATTCTTCGTCCTGTCGTCAGGACTGCTGACAAGCGCGGTGTTGATCGCGATGACCGGTATTCGCTGGTTGGGCTCCGCGTCGTCCGATCGCACGATCATGCCGATCGCCTTTTGGATTAGCACGGTGTTTCTGCTCGCGGGAAGCGTGACGCTGCAACGAGCGGCGTGGTTGGTGCGTGTCCAACAACTCGAATCGTTTCGCCGCTGGCTGATCATTTCGCTGACCTCCGGCACGCTGTTCGTCGGCGTCCAGATCTGTGGACTGTGGCGGCTGACTCAGAATCAAACCCGGCCCGGCCAGTCACTTCCCGACTCGGCCGAGACCGGAGCGAACGCTCTCGTCGCGATGTTCGCTGGATTGCACGGCGTCCATTTTGTCATCGCTCTGCTGTTTGTCGCTTGGATTACAGTCAACGCTTTCGCGAACCGCTACGACCACGAGTATTCCAGCGGCGTCACGTTCTGCGCGTGGTTCTGGCACACGCTGGGCATCGTCTGGCTGATGATCCTCGGATTGTTCGCGGCCGGAGCACTGACGGGCTTCGAGGCGACTTCGGTATCTGACCCCAACGTGGGGCACGTTTCCAACGTGCCCGCCGCGTCGCCGACCTGAGCACGATGAAATCGTGCTCCACGTTGGCGGTTCGCTACTTCCAATCCGGTACCCTGATTACACTGCCGGCCCGAAACATCGCCCACCTTTTTTCGACGTGGAGAAATACCCCATGCGATCGCGACGAGACCTTCTGACGTGGCTCTGTGTTGGTTCGTTCGGCCTGTCCCTGTTCGCGGCGACCGCGTCCGCTCAGGACAAACCGCTGGTGCCGGACAAGAATCTCGAAACGGCGCTCAAGGCCGAACTCAAGAAGAAGGCCGAAGAGCCGCTCAAGGAAGAAGATCTCAAAAACGTCTTCTTCCTCGAAGCCAAGAAGAAGGAGATCGCCGACCTCACCGGTTTGGAGAAGTGCCCGAACCTCGCGCTCATCAACCTGTCGGGCAACAAGCTCGTGAACCTCGCCCCGCTGGCCGGGCTGAGCAACCTGCAATCGCTCGATCTGTCCAAGAACCAAATCGTGGACATCGCCCCGCTCGCCAAGCTGGAGAAGCTGCAATACCTCCAGCTCGAAGAAAACCAAATCGAGAAGGCCGACGCCATCGCCGGCCTGGTCAAGCTGCAAGCCCTGTACTTGTCGAAGAACAAAATCGCGTCGGTTGAGCCGCTGGCCAAGTTGGAGAAGCTGGCCTCGCTGTACCTCGGCAACAACTTGATTGAGGACATCGCCCACTTGAAGGGCCTGAAGTGGGTCAACAATCTCGACCTGCGGGGCAACAAGGTGAAAGACCTCGCGCCGCTGGCTGGCTTCACCGAGTTGCGATTCACGTTCCTCGCTGGCAACCCCATCGCCGACCTCGCCCCGTTGATCACGATGGCCAAAGCCGACACCGAAGGCCAACAACGTTTCGCCCCGTACTGGAAACTGTACCTCGAAGAAAAAGACCTCAGCGACGCGGCCAAGAGGCAGCTTGAGGAACTGAAGAAGCTCGGCGTGCGGATTAACCCGAAGTAACCCGCTGGTCAGTCAGTTGTTCTTCGGCAGCCCTTCGAGGTGGCCGACGTTCTTGACCGGCTCCAAAATCTTGAGCACGTCGGCCAACAGTTGCGGATCGAGCGGCAGGGCGGCCCACTCGGCCCATTTGCGGATGTTGTTGGGGTTCGCGCTGCCAGCGACGGTGGTCGTGATGTCGGGGTTCGCGATTGAGAACTGCACGGCGAGTTGTGCGATGTCCACGCCGTGCTTCGTGCAATGATCGGCGGCGGCGCGGCAGGCTTCACGAACGGCGAGCGGTTCTTTGTGCCAGGCGGGGAGCGGCGAGTTGGTCAGCAGCCGAGCGGCGAACGGGCCGGCGTTCATCACGCCGACCCCTTTGGCTTTGAGGTACGGCACCAACTCGTCGGCGAAGCGGGTGTTTTGCAGGCAGTACTGGTTGTAGCTCAGCACGCAGTCGAGGTCGGTTTGATCGAGCACGAATCGGAACAGCTTCATCGGATAGCCGCTGATGCCGATGAACCGCACCTTGCCCGCCTGTTGCAGTTTGCGGAGTGCCGGCAGCGTCTCGTCCACGATCTGCTGCATCTCGACGAACTCGATGTCGTGGCACAGGCAGATGTCGAGATGATCGGTCCCCAGCCGATGCAGGCTGACGTCCACGCTCTCGGCCACGCGCTTGGCCGAGAAATCAAAATGCGCGAGGTCATACCGGCCGAGCTTCGTGCAGAGCAGATACTGGTCTCGCGGCACGT
The DNA here is from genome assembly GCA_945904015.1 of Candidatus Kuenenia stuttgartensis. Taxonomy (GTDB): domain Bacteria; phylum Planctomycetota; class Planctomycetia; order Planctomycetales; family Planctomycetaceae; genus SXKJ01. Next base: position 14,711 of record CAMDPK010000179.1, read on the forward strand.
CTCGCAGAGCGATGCCGGTCAAGACCTCGCTCATGCCGCGACCGTAGAACGGCGAAGTGTCGATGAAGTTCAGTCCGCACTCCAGCGCGACGAGCACGCTGCTGAGCGCCTCGTCGAGCTTCACGCTCCGAAACTCTTGTCCCAACGACGAGGCCCCAAAGCTGAGGATCGGCAGATTCAGGCCGGAACGGCCGAGCGGTCGGGTTTGCATGGTGTCAGTCCGAGAGGCGAAGGGGTCGGGAGTCTTTTCCAGACCGTCGTCAATCAAAGCGACGAACGCTAGCAGAAGATCTGCGGCCTGAAAAAGACTCCCGACCCTGTGTTTCTCGCTGACGCTTCGGGTTAGGCACTGTCCAGCCACCCCTTTCAAGGTCTTTGATAATTGCTACAACCATTTCGATGACAGGGATTTGTCACGAACCGGGAGGGCACAGGGATGTTGCCGAGTGGCGTCTTGGACAAGTTCATTGAGCGGTGTCCGGCGGCGGTGATGGTGCGGGGGA